>JBBIVO010000042.1:0-15050 GCA_037439685.1 Candidatus Bathyarchaeota archaeon
ATCGTAGATTCGTACCGGTTTCTATGCGGCGGCCTCATCGAGGGGCTATCCCTTTTAGGGCTTAAGGGGGAGTTCAAACCCATAAATGACATAGCTGTGGGGGGTAGAAAGATATCTGGAAACGCCCAGGTCCGGAAGTATGGGGTTGTCCTCCACCACGGAACCCTCCTGATAGACTTCGACCCCCACCTCATGGCCAGGGTTCTAAGGATATCGGAGGAGAAGCTCAGGGATAAGATGTTGAAGGAGGCGGAGGAGAGGGTTACGACGCTGCGCAGGGAGCTGGGGAGGGAGGTCTCGATAGGGGAGGTAAGAGAGGCCATGTTGGAGGGTTTCAGGAGGGCCCTTAAGGTGGAGCTGGTCTCCGGAGGCCTCACCAGATATGAGGAGGAGCTGGCGAAGGAGCTAAGAGGGAAATACTCCTCCCCCGAGTGGATCTATAGGAGGTAGGGCATGGGCAGGGCAGAGTTCAAGGTCCCGGGGGGCAAGCTCATCCGGGCGAGGGTTGAGGTTGAGGATGGAAGGGTCGTATTCGCCCGCTTCACCGGAGACTTCTTCATCACACCCGAAGAGGATCTGGAAGAGCTTGAGGAGAGGCTCAAAGGCGTCGAGGCCGACCCCGAGAGGGTGAGGGAGGCGGTGGTCTCCTTCCTCAAGGCTAAGGGGACGTCGATACTTGGGGGGGCTCCAGAGGACTTCGCCCACGTGATGGCCGTGGCCCTTAGGCAGGACCTGAGCCCCTCACAGGGGGAACACACCATCTAAGCCTCTCCAGAGCCCTCATCTTCTCCTCCCTCCTCAGGTGGGAGCTCAGGATCCCCGTCCTCAGAACGTCTATGGCCTCATCCATCGCCCCCCTGTCGACGGGGAAGGGAACCCCATCCTTCCCTCCGAAGGCGAAGCTGAATCGAACAGGGTCGCTCCAGCTAGGCCTCTCGCCATATATCAGCTCAGCTATAAGCGCGAGTCCCCTGACGGTGGATGGGCCCACACCCCTCATCGAGATGAGCTCCTCATAGGATTCGGGCTGGAACTCGTAGGCCCTCCTCAGCGCCTCCCAGTTGATGGTGGAGGGCATCATCAGAACCCTTCTGCACCCAAGCCACTCGTCGAGGGTTCCCTGACCCCGAGGGGCTTCAACCCCGACTAGCCTCTGGAGGCGCCTGGGGTTCTCCCTGGCCAGCTCCAAAGATGCCTCCCGGCTCCCCCTGCTCTTTGAGGAGGTCATATCTAGGACCATTTGAAGCCTCTTATCGCAGAGGATGGCGTTGTGGGGCTCCTCTACGAGGCTGGGAGGCTTTAATGGCCAATGATACCTCCTGGCGTTCCGCTCCCCCTCGTTCATGCCCTGCTGGATGACGGTCCAGCCCTCCTCCTCATCGAAGATGAGGGTGTGATGGTAGAGCCTATAGCCGTCCTGGATGAGGGAGTTGTCCACCTTGGCGGCCATTCGGCTTGCCTTCTTCAGCTCCTCCAGCCTTCCAGTACCCAGCCCCATCCTCAAACCAAGGGCCTCTATCTCCTGGGGGGCCCTCAAGGAGGCCCTCCCCTTCCCCCCCGCGATCGCCACACCATGTAGATCTGGGCTCAGGGCCTCCTTAAGGGCCCCACATGTGACCGTGGTCGTCCCACTCGAGTGCCAGTCGTAGCCAAGGACACAGCTTAGGGACTGGAAGAACCAGGGGTCTGAGAGGCGTTCCAGGAGCCCCCGGGAACCATATTCGTGAAGGATTATCTCTGCGATGCAACCTGCGAGCTTCACCATCCTACTGAATAGCCATCTGGGAGCCCTCCCATCATGGAGGGGGAGGATGGCGAAGGCTTTACTCAATCTACATCATATCTTGAGAATCTAACTGATAAACCTGTTCCCAGCCATAGGCGATCCCATCCCTCGAGATGATATCGACAGACGTTTTAATAGCCACTCAAGAGGGGGTAAGGAGCTCCTTCTCAAGCTCAAAAATTCATACTCGAGGGAGATGGATACCATCTCAGAAATGGCTTAAAAGGGGGAGATTAAAGGGATTGGCCAAGCTCATTACGCAGAGATAAATTATTCGAAACGGCCTCTCATCCATAATCTTATCCTTCCCTTAGACTTTGAGATCGCCTCCCAGCCTCCAATGCCGATCGCATCTATAGACCCTATTGGTTGGATGGTGCGATGTGGGAACCTTCCTCAGCCTCCTACCCTCATGCCAGACATATTATGCGAGGTTCCCCCTCTGGAAGGCATCTAAAGCCGCTTATGGGCTGAAAGATAGAGGAGTTTTTGCCCGGGATAATTCTGCCTCTATAATTGTCTCTGATAAGCCCTTCAGGGTGGGGCCCCTCAACCGGTATTCCCATGATGGCTATATCCCTTGAAGCCTTGATGAGAGGGCGCAGAAGCCCCTCGCCGCCGCCTTTACATCGGCTATGGGGATCCTCTCATCGGGCCTGTGGGCTAGGGAGGGGTCCCCGGGGCCGAAGCCTACCGTCGGTATCCCGAGGGCCCCGGCGGTGGCGACGCCATCCGTGCTGAACCTCCACACAGATATCTCAGGCCTATATCGCAACACCTTTTCGAGGGCCTCTAGGCATAGGGTCACCAGCCGATCCTCGGGGCTCGTCAGCCAACCTGGGAAGTACTGGGGGACGCGTTGGCGATATCCCGTGTAGCAGGCTATCTCGTCGACCATCAGCTCCACCTCCCCCTCCGGGGCCAGCCTCCTCATCTCCTCCAATACCCCTTCCATGCCTTCTCGGGGTATAAGCCTCCTATCCACAAGTATCTCGCAGAGGTCTGGGACCACGGGGCCCTCTGGGCTGCTCCTTATCCCCGTCACCGCTATGGATCCGGCGCCGAGTAGTGGATCCCTTGGCAGGGCCTCGTTGGCCTGCCTTAACCGCTCGATTATTGGGAGCATCATGTATATGGAGTTGATGCCAAGCTCTGGCATGCTCGCATGGCTTGTTAGACCCCTGGTGGCTATCCTGAATACGGATCTTCCCCTCTGGCCTATGCTCAGCCTCAGGTCCGTGGGCTCCCCTATGACGCATGCATCGGGCCTCGGGATCCTCCCCTCGATTATGTTTCTGAGGGCTACGCCCTCGTTGGTCTCCTCATGGACCACGCATGTCAAGACGATCCTTCCAAGGGGCTCTGAGGCGGAGCAGCCGTAGATCATCGCTGCCAGTGAGGCCTTCATGTCGACGACGCCCCGCCCATAGATCGCGTCCTCCACAACCTCTGCCGCGTAGGGTGGGTGGCTCCAGCTCTTCAGCGCCCCCTCTGAGACGTGGTCCATGTGGCCATCGAATAGTATGGTCCTCCCCCCTTCTCCCAGGCTCCCAATGACGTTTCCCATCTCGTCCACCGAGACATGGTATCCTAGAAACCTCATCTCCTCAGCGATCAGCTCGGCGAGGGGCCCCTCATGGCCCGAGGGGCTCGGCGTCATGACCATCCTCCTGAGGAAATCCATCATCCTCGGCTCCTCTTCCCTAAGCCTCCTTAGAGACCTCTCCATCATCCGCCCCTTAACCTCCTATCCGATGAGCCTCCCGAATCTGTCCACCTCCTGCCTTCTGATCCTTGTGCTCGAGACCGGTTTACCGTCCTCGGCCAGGACCATCTTGATGCAGAAGATGAGGAGGGGCTTCAGCCCCCTCTTTGTCCTGAGGCTGTTTATCTCCTCAGCCCTCCCCTCCGTCTCCTCGCTCACCACGATGCCCTCCATCTCGTCGCTCTCTATGGTGGGGCCGTAGGGGTCGTGGAGGGGGATTATCTCAGCCCTCTCCTGGAGACCCCTCTCTGAGAGGAAGCCCTTCAGCTCCTTAAGCCTCTTCTCGTAGCAGTCTACAGGATGGTCCTTATGCATCTCCCTCGCGAACTCGTCGGAGGTCAACCCTATTAGGACCCTCTCGGCGACCTTGAAGGCCTCAAGGAGGAGGGCGTGATGTCCGACGTGAAGGACGTCGAAGGTCCCCCCGACGCTCACAAGCCTTAGGCGCGCCTCCAGCTCAGCCAGCTCTCCCCCATCTCCTATAAGCCATTACTCTTAGGGTCCATGTATAACCACCATTGGAGTATAAATGAGATATCCTAAGTATTTTTAAATAAAGTGGCATCCACCCTTAACATAATAAAGGAGGCCACAGATTTGGCTGAGCGTTCGAGTCGGATATCGGGCTTCTACAAGCTGGAGCCAGGGGAGAGGCTCGAGGTGATAGCATCCAGGACGGGCCTATCCCAGGAGGAGGTGGAGGGCCTAAGGTCGGGTGGGGGTCTCAGCCTGGAGATCGCGGATAGGATGATCGAGAACGTAATAGGAGCCATGGCTTACCCCTTCGCCGTAGCCGTAAACTTCAGGATAAACGGGAGGGACTACTTCGTCCCCATGGTACTGGAGGAGCCCTCCGTCGTAGCAGCCGCGAGCAACATGGCCAGGCTGATGAGGGAGGGGGATGGGATAAGGGCTTGGAGCAGCGAGCCGATAATGATAGGCCAGATCCAGGTAGTGGATGTGCCGGAGATGGAGAGGGCTGAGAGGGCCATCCTGGAGGCAAAGCCAAAGCTGCTGGAGGTGGCCAACTCCAAGGACCCCGTGCTCGTGAGGCTCGGGGGAGGAGCCAGAGACATCGAGACCCGAATCATAGAGACAGAGGCTGGAAGGATGCTGATCATCCATCTCCTCGTGGACTGCAGGGATGCCATGGGGGCCAACACGGTCAACACGATGTGCGAATCCCTGGCCCCATACGTCGAAGAACTCTCAGGCGGCAGGGTCCTACTCAGAATAATCTCAAACCTGGCAGACCGCAGGATCGTCAGGGCTGAGGCCCTAGTTAAGAAGGAGGAGCTGGGCGGGGAGGAGGCGGTGGAGGACATAGTGAGGGCCTGGGCCTTCGCAGACGCCGACCCCTACAGGGCCGCGACTAACAACAAGGGGATAATGAACGGCGTCGTAGCGGTCGCCCTAGCCACAGCCCAGGATCACAGGGCCCTGGAGGCCGGCGCCCACGCCTATGCGGCGAGGGATGGAAGATACCGCTCCCTCAGCAGGTGGTCCAAGAACGAGGATGGGGACCTGGTCGGGGTTCTGGAGATGCCCATGGCCGTTGGCATCGTCGGAGGGGCCACGAGAACCCACCCCATCGCCAAGACAGCCCTAAAGATCCTCGGGGTCTCCTCGGCTAGGGAGCTCGCCGAGGCGATGGCGTCAGTTGGGCTGGCCCAGAACCTGGGGGCCCTAAGGGCCCTAGTCCAGGAGGGGATCCAGAGGGGGCATATGAGGCTCCACGCCAGGAACCTCGCCATCATGGCAGGGGCGGAGGGGGAGATGATCGACAGGGCTGTAGACCTACTCGTAGCATCCGGAGAGATACGCTTCGACAGGGCCCAGGAGATAGTTAGACGCCTTAAGGAGCCCACTTAGCGGCCTAGGCACCAAGAGGGCTTCAGAGCCCATCGCGGAAGAAGATGGAGCGGGCCGGAACCCCCTCCCACCCCTAACTCCCCTCAGACGCCGCAGTCGGCTTAAGCCCTCTCGGAAGGCAGGATCAGGATTGGAAATACCCTTTTATGTAGGGAAAACTCTAAACATCGATAGAATGAGGCCCTGGCTTCTAAACGTTCTGGCCTGCCCGATGGATAAGCACCACCCGCTAGAAGCCTACTTCTTCACCTGGAATACGGACCAGCAGGGGATGAGGGCGATAGTATCCGGAGCTGGGGAGGCCACCCACCACTTCAGGAAGGGGTATCTACACCTAGCGAGGCAGGTGAGGGACGGCACCATCAGCCCCCCCGCGTTAAGGAACATCAGGGACCTCACAGAGAGCGGGGAGTCGAAGCTCCTCCTCGAAAGGGCGGTTGAGGCGATGGGGAGGTTGGAGGGGGCAGGAGCCATCTCTGAGGAAGAACTCCTAAGAGGCTTCGAGGGGGAGATAGACATCCTCTATAGGTTTCTCAACCTGATAGAGGTTGATGAAGGGCTCCTAGTATGTCCAAGGTGCGGCCGATGGTATCCGATAGGATCTGCTGTAGAGACCATACCAGAGCTTCTCCCGGACGATCTGAGGGATAGGGAGCGAGACCTGAACTGGCTGGAGAGGTGGAGGCCCCTGGTTCCGAAGAGCGTGGCTGAGGAGGGGAAGCCCTTCAACCTCAAGGGGAGGGCTGAGCCCGACCTTTAAATGGAAGTACGGATTTAGCCCATGCTCATAAATAAACGGGCCTGAAACATGAAAGGGGGCTTTTTGGGCTTGGATTACATGCTAAGCGAGGAAAAAAGAAGATTTAGGCTTAATTAGCTAAAAGAGTACCAAATATGGGAGGATCAATCTCCTGAGCTAAATGCATAAAAGTGGAAGCCTTTTAATGAAGAACCTAAATATTGGGATCGATGAATGCGAGCCGCCCAGACAAAACCAGGTACTTCCTCGACATAGCGCTGGCCGTGGCAGCCCGTTCAACCTGCCTAAGGAGGAGGATCGGAGCGGTCATCGTGAAGGATGACACCATAGTGGGGACAGGATATAATGGAACCGCGAAGGGGGTGATCAACTGCTTCCAGGCAGGATGCATAAAGGATGAGCTGAGCCTCCCCTCTCAGGGTTCATACGACCTCTGCCCAGCCGTCCACGCGGAGGAGAACGCCATCATAAACTCGAATAGGGCTGACAGGATTGGGGCCACCCTCTACATAGCCGGGGTGGATGCTGATGGAAGATACGCCTCGGCCATCCCCTGCCAGAGGTGTAGGAGGAAGATAATAAACTCCGAGATAGAGGAGGTAGTCATCCTGAGCGAGGAGGGAAGGCCATTAAGGGTTAAGGTGGAGGACTGGGTCTCCGAGGATACAAACTGGTATCTCAAAGAGCTCGAGAGGGCGAAGAGGAGGGAAAAGCCCCCCTAGATTCGAAGGGGTTTAAGAGGCGGAGAGCCCACCAACCCTCCTCACCCTTGATACTGGGATTCCGCCAGACAGGTCTGAAACCCGTGGTAGGCCTTCCAACACACCTTAGGAGCTAAGTTTATAAATCATCTGGATTGATTGAGTGAGGGAGAGAGGGTTGAGCCTCGAGGACAGGTTAAGAGACGTTGAGGAGGAGCTGAAGATCCTCATGGAGAAGATAGAGGATATCGAGGAAAGGCTCGAAGAGATAGAGGAACGCCTCGATGAGCTCGAGGAGAGGATAGAGTCCCTCTAGACCCGGAGGAGAGCCTTCTTATACCCAAGCCCAAGTTGGTAGGAGATCGACGGAATGGCCTTCGGCGTGCACACCTCAAAGGGGATCATCGCAACCAGGGGGAGGGAGCTCGAGGGGAGAAGGATAGTGTTATGCATAACCGGAAGCGTGGCCGCGGTCAGGAGTCCAGATATAGCCCGTGAACTCATGCGCCGAGGGGCAGAGGTCTATGCGGTCATGACCCCCATGGCCACGAAGATCCTCCACCCCTACATGATGGAGTGGGCCACTGGAAACCCGGTGGTGACTGAGCTCACGGGCAAGGTGGAGCACGTGACATATGCTGGAGACCACCCCAACACGGCAGACCTCATCCTCGTGGCCCCATGCACGGCCAACACCATCGGGAAGGCGGCCTCCGCAATAGATGACACCCCAGTGACGACGGTCCTGACAACGGCCATAGGCTCGGGCATCCCCATAATAGTAGCCCCTGCGATGCACGCCTCCATGTATAATCATCCAGGGGTCAGGGAGAACATCGAAAGGCTCAGGTCGATGGGGGTGGAGGTGCTCATGCCTAGGATGGAGGAGGGGAAGGCGAAGATCCCTGAGACCGATGAGATAGTCGAGGCCGTCGTGAGGAGGCTGAGGGTTGGGAGGGGGCTTGAGGGGAGACGGATCCTGGTGACGGCGGGGCCGACGAGGGAGTATATCGACGCCTTCAGGTTCATTTCAAACCCCAGCTCTGGGAGGATGGGGGTAGCCATAGCGGAGGAGGCCATGCGCCGAGGCGCCGAGGTCACCCTCATATACGGCCCCGGGACGGCCCCACCCCCACCCGGAGTCAGGCTCGTGAGGGTTGAGACCACCGATGAGATGTTGGAGGCCACCCTCAAGGCCGTTAGGGGTTTGAAGCACGACGCCGCCATCCTAACGGCCGCCGTCTCCGACTTCGGGCCTAGGGCGAGGGAGATGGTGAAGACCCCCTCAGATAGGGAGAGCTGGACCCTAGAGCTGAAGCCCCTCCCAAAGATAGTGGACCATCTGAGGCAGGCCGATCCAAGCATATTCCTCATAGGCTTCAAGGCGGAGTTCAACGTCTCGGATGAGGAGCTCGTGGATAGGGCCTACGAGAGGTTGAAGTCCTCAGGGATGGACCTGATAGTGGCGAACGACGTGGCGAGGGAGGGGGTGGGCTTTGGAGTCGAGACGAACGAGGTCTTCATAGTAGACGGGGAGAGGAACATCCTCCATATCCCCCTCACGGGGAAGGGTGAGATAGCTAGAACCCTCATCTCGATGCTCGCTGAGAGGCTTGAGAAGCAAAAGGCTTCTAAGGAGAATCGGCATATATCATAGGAGGCCTTTAGATGACGAGCTATAGAGAGGTTGTGAGGAGGATTCCGAGGTCCATGTATAAAGGGCTCTCAGAGAGGCTTGTAGACGCCCTCCTCGAGAGCAGGGAGGGGGAGAGGCTCCCAAGCTCCCTAGCAAAGGCGATACTCTTCCACTGGCAGAAGGATAACCTCGAGAGCGAGGAGGGGGTCACGATCCTCCTTGAAGCCCTTAATATGTTGGAGCCCTCGAAGGCCCGAACCATCCTAAACGAGTTCGGCCTAGGCGAGTTGGCTGAGACGATCAGCAGCCGCGCCCCATAGCGCTGCCCCTAGAGGGGATGATCTCAATGAGGTTCGGGATAGAGTTCGTCCCCATCGAACCCTACTGGAGGACGGTATTCTACTCCATCCAGGCAGAGAGGCTCGGCTACGACAATATCTGGGTGACAGACCACTTCAACAACCGGAACGTCTACGTGATCCTAAGCATGATAGCTAACTACACAGAGAGGATAAGGCTTGGCCCAGGCGTCACAAACCCCTACCTAGTGCATCCCGTGATGGCGGCCCAGAGCATAGCATCCCTGAGCGAGATCGCCCCGGGCAGGATCGTCCTGGGACTAGGGGCCGGGGACAGGACGACGCTGGAGATGGTGGGGGTGGAGCAGGAGTCACCCCTAACCGCGGTTAGGGAGGCCGTGGAGCTGATAAGGAGGCAGCTCTCCAGGGCGAAGGAGGGCTTCAGCGGGAGCGTCTTCAAGGCATCTCCCAGCGCCAGATTCAACTTCAAGGTCCAGGGCGGGATACCCATCTACATAGGAGCCCAGGGGCCGAGGATGCTGCGCCTTGCGGGCTCCATAGGGGATGGCGTCCTGATAAACGCCTGCCACCCCGACGATGTCGCCCTCGCCATCAAGAGCATAAGGGAGGGGGCTGAGGAGGCGGGGAGGGGGGTCAAGGAGCTGGACATCGCCGCCTACACCTCCTTCTCCCTAGCAGAGGATGGGGAGAAAGCCTACAGGGCAGCGATCCCGGTGGTGGCATACATAGTCGCCGGGAGCCCCCCTCAGATCCTCTCCAGGCATCAGATACCCCAAGAGGCCGCTGAGAGGATAAGGTCCCACCTAGCCGGGAGGAGGTGGGAGGAGGCCTTCAGGGAGGTCACCCAGGAGATGGTCGAATCCTTCTCAATTACGGGAACACCTGAAAGGTGTAACGAGAGGATACAAGAGCTCAAGGAGAGGGGGATCACCCAGTTCGTCGTCGGCTCTCCCCTAGGCCCTAACGTGAAGGAGGCCATCAACCTCTTCGGAGAGAGGATACTGCCCGACCTCAAGGAGTGACCCAGGATAACCGATCTCGATAGGGTCGACCCATACCCCTTAGATATGCACGTCTACCATGAAAAGGAGTGAGAGACTCTAAGAGTAGACCATAGGCTCCCATAAAGTAGCTGAATAACTTTGAGATTTAAATCAAATTTATTCTCTCATGTCGGTGTCTGAACAAGGTGAGAAAACCTAAAACCTTAAAGCAACTCTTTTAGCTACCAATTTAATAAATAGAATTAATTTCGATTTAATGATCAAATCCAATTCATCAGGAGAAAATTTTCCTTATCATCCTTCATTAAAATATTTGTTTTTAATATACAGTTTAGAGGTTGCTGTTATGATCATCTTTTTCTGTTTTTCTTTTTCTAAATATAGAGGTTCATGAGTTCAGAATGCTTCTCTGAAGTCCAAGATGGAGAAGTCGATGGCTAAACCCTCAAGACCCTTCAGAAAACCTTTATAATTCTAGAGGAGCCAGCAATTTAGAGTCTAAAAGGGGTGGAGGTTTGGGCAAGAGAGACCTAAGCCTGAAGATAGGGGAGTTCTCATCATCTCTTGGAACCTTCAAGGGTGTGGAGATACAGGTCGGCAGGATCCTCGAGGAGTGGGAGGAGGCCGTAGGCCCCACCCCCTTCCCGGAGATAGCGACCCTCCGAGATTGGGACCTCAAGCTCCTAAGCAGATACAAACCCTTCTACATGCCCTTCTGCGACCTCTGCTGCCTATGCACCTTCGGAAAGTGCGACCTCACTGGCGATAAGAGGGGTGCATGCGGCATCACGATGGCGGGGCAGCAGTCCAGGATCGTCCTCCTGGCCTGCTGCATAGGGGCGGCCGCCCACGCTCAGCATGCCAGGATGATGCTGAACCACCTCATGGAAGAGCATGGGAGGGACACCCCCCTCGATGTCGCCCTCAACACGAATGTTGAGGCCCCCCACACGCGTCTAGTCTGCGGGATAAGGCCCAAGACCCTGAGAGACCTGGACGACGCCCTCACATACGTCGAGGGGCAGATAGTCCAACTGCTGGCTTCAACCCATACAGGGCAGGAGGGGAACAACCTAGACTACGAGTCCAAGGTCTTCCACGCCGGGATGCTGGACCACGTGGCTCTCGAGATAGCCGACATATCCCAGATCTCCGTCCTAGGCTTCCCGAAGGGGGATCCCGAGGCGCCCTTAGCAGACCTGGGATTCGGCACCATAGACCCATCAAAGCCGGTGATACTCGTGATAGGCCACAACGTCCTGCCGAGCGTCGACATAGTGGACTACCTCATGGACCACGGCCTCTACGGAGAGGTGGAGGTGGGAGGCCTCTGCTGCACGGCCCACGACCTATCAAGGTACGATAAGAGGGGCAGGATAATAGGGCCGATCTCGTGGGAGCTCAGGTTCATACGCTCAGCCATCCCAGACGTGATAGTCGTGGATAAGCAGTGCATCAGAACCGATGTGCTCCTCGAGGCCCAGAGGATAGGGGCCCCCCTCATAGCGACGAGCGAGATGGCATGCCACGGCCTCCCCGATAGAACCCATGACGACCCGGAGAGGATCGTGGACGACCTGGTCGAGGGGAGGACCCCCGGAGCCCTCATCCTAGACCCCAGGAAGGTGGGGGAGGTGGCAGTCAAGGCGGCCGTCAAGGTTGCGCCCAAGAGGGCGGACATCAAAGCCTTGGAGGCCGGGGAGCTGCGAGCCCTCGCCCAGAGGTGCAGGAGGTGCGGAGACTGTGTTCGCGCCTGTCCAAACAACCTCCCCATAATGGATGCCATGAACGCCGCCAGGGTGGGGGACCCCAGCCTCCTCTCCAGCCTCTACGACGCCTGTGTAGGCTGCGGGCGCTGCGAGAGCGCCTGCCCAGAGGACCTGCCCATCGTGAGCATGGTCAACGCCGCCTCTTCGAAGAGGACCGCTGAGGAGAGGTTCAAGGTCAGGGTGGGGAGGGGAGCCATACAGGACGTTGAGATAAGGGAGGTTGGGAGGGCCATCGTCTTCGGGGAGATACCCGGCGTCCTAGCCCTCGTCGGATGCGCCAACTACCCTGAAGGAGGAGCAGACGTCGCGAGGATGGCTGAGGAGTTCCTGAAGAGGCGCTTCATAGTCGTCGCCTCAGGATGCGCGGCCATGGCGATCGCTATGGAGAAGGATGAGGAGGGGCTGACCCTATATGAGAGGTATCCAGGGATCTTCGACGCCGGGGGCCTCGTAAATGTTGGGAGCTGCGTCTCGAACGCCCACATAACCGGCGCGGCCATAAAGATAGCCAACATCTTCGCCAAGCGCCCGTTGAGGGCAAACTACGAGGAGATAGCCGACTACATCTACAACAGGGTTGGGGCTGTCGGGGTCGCATGGGGGGCCATGTCCCAGAAGGCGGCAAGCATAGCATCAGGCTGCTGGAGGCTCGGGATCCCGGTGATAGTGGGGCCCCACGGGGCCAAGTATAGGAGGATGCTCATGGGGAGAAGGGAGAGGGAGGAGGACTGGATGGTCTACGACGCCAGGACAGGGGAGAGGGTCTATGTGGGCCCGGCGCCTGAGCACCTCTTCTACGCCGCGGAGACGGTTGAGGAGGCCATCGTGACGATAGCTAAGCTCACGATGCGCCCCAACGACACGAGTAAGGGGAGGGCGGTCAAGCTGAGCCACTACATAGACCTCTACCAGAGGTACTATGGAGAGCTTCCGAGGGACCTCCACCTATACGTCAGGAGCAGGGCTGACATACCCTTCACGATGAGGGACCAGGTGGAGGCCGCCCTGGAGAAGGCCGGATGGGTAGATGGAAAGATAGCCTCACCGGACCCAACCCTTCTGGAGAGGCTCGTCAGGAGGCGCCCGTGATGGCGGCAAGGTTAACGACCGGGCAGACGGCGGAGATCCCTGGGCCTAAGAAGGCCTTCCTCATCCCCAATCCGGAGGTCGCAGCCTCCATGATAAAGAAGGCTGGAAGGGTGCTCCTCGTCGTGGGCTCAGAGGCCGTGAATGTGAAGACCCGAGATGGAAACTTGGTCGACACAGCCCTGAGATTGGCCAGGTCAAAGAGGATGGCCATCGCAGCCACAGGCCACCTCCTAGGGGAGTTCAGGAGGAGGGGGGCAGAGGAGGTCCAAGGCGTCCCGCTCATGGAGCTGGGAGAGCGGCTTAGAGACTCGAGCTGGAGGGGGCTGGACGGCGGAGGCCCCTACGACCTGGTCGTCTTCATGGGCCTCCCCTACCACCTCGAGTGGCTCGTCCTCTCAGGCCTTAAGAGCTTCGCCCCCCACCTCAGGACCCTATCCCTGGACAACACGTATCACCCCAACGCGGGCTGGTCCCTCGGATACTCCCCCACGGAGGAGTGGATAAAGATTTTAGATGGTATCGCATCTAACCTGGAGGGGGCAATCTAGATGTCGATGTTCGAGGACATCCCCGTAGGCGTCGGGATAGTATACGAGGGGGAGAGGATCAGGGGCAGGGAGATGCAGGTTGAGCTCGGAGGGCCCCGAGAAACCTACAAGTTCGAACTCGTCCAAGCCAGAGGGCTGGACGAGGTGGAGGATGGGAAGGTAACCATAATAGGGCCCGACATCCCAGGGCTTGAGCAGGGTACAAACAACCCCTTCGGCCTCCTCGTCGAGGTGGCCGGTAGGGAGATAGAGAAGGACCTTGAGGGGGTTATAGAGAGGAGGATCCACGAGTATCTAAACTTCATAGAGGGGTTCATGCACCTAAACCAGAGGTATGACATCCAGCTGAGGCTTAGCAAGAAGTCCTATGAGAGGGGGCTCAACACCTTCAACCTCATCGGGAAGGTCCTATATAGGCTATTCAAGAGCGAGATGCCCTTCATAGAGAAGATACAGTTCACCTTCATCACCGATCCCTCGACGGTCAAGGAGTGGTACGAGAAGGCCTTAAGGGTCTACGAGGAGAGGGACGCCAGGGCCAGGGGGATGAGCGACGACGAGGTCGAGGTCTTCTACGGCTGCAGCCTATGCCAGTCCTTCGCCCCCACACACCTCTGCGTCATCACCCCCCAGAGATACGCCAACTGCGGGGCTATAAGCTGGTTCGATGGGAGGGCCACCGCGAAGGTTGACCCAAAGGGGCCCGTCTTCGAGATACCTAAAGGAGGCCTTGTAGATCCCATCAAGGGGGAGTATGAGGGGGTTAACAAGACAGTCCAGGCCAAGTCTCTAGGGGAGATCCTGAGGGTTCAGCTCTACACCGCCTTCGGATACCCCCACACCAGCTGCGGCTGCTTCGAGGGGGTCGCCTTCTACATCCCAGAGGTCGACGGGATGGGGCTTGTGCACAGGGGCTATAGGGGCCAGACGGTCAACGGCCTAGACTTCGTAACCCTCTCAGACCTAACCGCAGGAGGCAGACAGGTCGACGGCTTTCACGGCGTCTCCATAGAGTACATGAGAAGCCCCAAGTTCCTCCAGGCGGATGGGGGATGGAGTAGGATCGTCTGGATGCCATCAGAGGTTAAGGAGCGGGTGAAGGAGTTCATACCCCCAGAGATGGTTGACAGGATCGCTACGGAGAGGGATGTCACAAACCTCGAGGAGCTGAGGGGCTTCTTAGAGGAGAGGGGCCACCCCATCGTAGAGAGGTGGACCGAGGCGAAGCCCTTAGAGGCAGAGGCGCCTAAGGAGGTGGAGGCCCCAACCCTTGAGCTTCCCCCCGGGGCCGTCCCCATCCAGGGGATACCGGCGGGGGTCGGCCTCAAGATAATCCTGAAGAACGCCAAGATCAGGGCTGAGAAGATGATCATAAGGGTTGAGAGGGGGAAGTGACCGGTGCCTGAGGCCAAGAAGAAGGAGATCCTCCCAATAGGGTTAGATATCCTCGAGGCCCTCGCGAAGCTGCAGGAGGTTGAGCTGGAGGAGGTGGAGATCGACCTCGAAGAGCTGGAGCTCAGCCTCACCCCAGCCTCGCAGGTGGTGGTTCAGGCCCCTCGACCACCCATCGAGGCGCCGGCGAGGGCCAAGCCTACATCCCTCCTCGAGGCGGAGTTCCAGCTCCCGGTCGAGGAGTATCCAGGTGTGATAGTGGAGGTGGAGCTCGGAGCAACCAGGGGCGAGGGGGGAAGCAGGGCGAGGGCCGTCGTGATAGGGGGGGAGAGGGCCCCCGCCTACTATTCCTTCCTCCAGGAGACCCCCCACAGGCCCGTCATAGCCCTAGACGTCTTCGACTATCCC
>JBBIVO010000043.1:0-14630 GCA_037439685.1 Candidatus Bathyarchaeota archaeon
CATCTCAAGCGACGGCAAATAAACATAAACAGCCCTATCCTTAATAGTCCGCGTCTTACCCCTATCAGGCTTCGTCACAACCACCAACAAAAATAAACAGCACTCAAGTATTTATAATTTACCAGTAAATTAGTGCGGGGGGTGGGATTCGAACCCACGAAGGCCTAAGCCACAGGATCTTGAGTCCCGCCCCTTTGGCCCCTCGGGAACCCCCGCCAGAGAGATCCTGTTGAGGAGAAACCTTAAAATCTATCGCATGGAAGGCCTACGCCTAATCTTTAATCGAATTTAAATAAGATGATCTTTTAACTTTGTTCGTATGAGGGTTGCCATAAGCCTGGGGGGGAGCCTCTTAACTAGGGGCGGGGTTGAGCCTTATCTGAGATATGCCGAGACCCTCAGGGAGCTTGTGAGGAGAGGGCACCAGATCGTTGTGGTCTGCGGCGGTGGACGGATGGCTAGAGAGCTCATATCGAAGGCTAGGGAGGTGGGGGGCACCCCAGAGGTCCAGGAACGCCTTGGCATATTGGCAACCCACATTAACGCACTCCTGCTGATAGCGGCCTTGGGGGAGGATGCCGATCAAAGGGTCTACAGGAGGGGTGGCGAGGTTAGGAGGCACTTTGGGGGGAGGATCCTCGTCGGGGGAGGCCACCTCCCAGGGAGCAGCACAGACTACAGGGCAGTCCTCTTCGCAAGGGCGATAGGGGCGGACCTGATAGTGAATGCCACAGACTATGGAGGGGTCTTCGATAAGGATCCAAGCAGATATCCAGATGCTAAGAAGTATGAGAGCCTAACCTTCGAGGAGCTGAAGAGGATAATAAAGAGCAGGTTCCACCAGGCTCCGGGAGATTACGGCCTCTTCGACCTCAAGGCCACTAGGCTAGCCCAAAGGCTTGGGATCCCCCTGATCTTCATAGATGGAACAGATCCAGCTGAGATAATCCGCGCGGTGGAGGGAGGCCATAGGGGAACCGTGGTTCGATGATAAAATTGGTCTCAGGGATGCAAGAGGCCTGACCAGGGCTAACTTCGAATACGTCCGCGATATTAAGCCTTTCAGAAACTAGCCCGCTAAACCTCTCTAGGGCCCTACAAAGCCGCACTTTGGGCACTTATACTCTCTTCCAAAGATTCTGCACTTCTCGCATCTCCAGATGGTCACCTGGCCACAGTTTGGGCACTCGAACTTCGCCCATCTCTCATCTGGGGTTATCTTCGTCCCACATCCCAAGCATGATGGCATCTCAGGTCGGCCTCCTAAGAAGGGTATTGAGATGATATTTAAAGATAATTTAGGGAATTGTTTTCTTGGGTTGGAGCGAGGTAGAGCCTAACCTAGGAATGAGGATACCCCCTTTAGGGGTCGACGTTTATGGCCTTAGCCTTCTCAGGATCTCTTCCAATGCTATGGTGCCTAGGCCCTTCATGAGGGCCTTGATTAGCCTCGGCTCCCTTAGGAGCCGCCCTATTATTCTGCTCTGCATGTCTAGGTCCCATTCTTGGAGCTGGTTACTCAGAAGCTCCTCCATCCCCCCCTCTCCCTTGATCGCTCTGAATATCCGGTCCATCTGTTCGTCGGATAGCCTCTCGAATATCCTCCTAACGGCGAGCATTTGGGAGAACTCCCCTCCTAGAGTCTTCCTCCACGAGTCTTGGTAGCTTCTTAGGAAGCTGGCGCCGCAGTTTCCCCTCTCCAGGGCTGCAGCGGCTGTCCTTCCAGCCATTATGGCGCAGAGGCCTCCGAGGATGACCCCCCCTCCGGTTGTGGGCTTACTCTGGCCTGCCGCGTCCCCCACGAGGATTATCCCATCCCCATAGGTCCTTTCTATAGGGCCCTGGGTGAATAGGATCCCTCCTCTGAGAGGGCCTGGCCTCCCACCCTTGAAGCGCCTCTCTATAAACCTCTCAAGCCTCTTTGGGGCGTCCCCCGTGCTGCAGGCGAGGCCGCATCGCGCCTCTCCATCCCCCAGGGGGATCACCCATGCGAAGAATCCTGGGGCGGTCTCGCCTCCCAGCCAGAGCTCCACCATCTCCGGGTCGACATCGACCCCAGACACCTCCACGTTTACCCCGAATAGGGCTCCATCCCTCCTTCCTAGGCCTATCTGCCCAGCTAGGGCTCTTGCTCCCCCCTCGGCGTCTATCGTCATCTCGGCTCTGAGCTCGAACCCCTTCCCCCGAGCCCCCTCGACCCTTCCCCCATCGAGGATCAGCTCCCTCGCCCTCAAGCCCTTCAATATGGTCGCACCCGCCTCTATGGCCTCCTCCTCTAGCCGTCGGTCGAAGGCGGCCCTATCGACCACATAGGCCCTATCCTTAGCCCCCCTTAACTCGATGATTATCCCGCCCGGGGAGATGGCCCTCCCGCCCTTAACCCTGTTCTGTATATAGTTTGGGGAGGGCTCAACGCCTATCCTTCTGAGGCCCTCTATGCTGAGGAGGCCGGCGCAGTGGTTTGGCTCCCCTATCTCTTGGTGCTCCTCTAGGAGCGTGACTTTGACTCCTCTCCTCGCCACCTCCCTAGCGGCTAGGAGGCCGGCTGGGCCTCCCCCGATAATGAGGGCCTCCCCCCTCTCCTTTGTACTCATTCGGGCTAGGCCTTCCTCGATATAACCTCTATGAACTCTACGCCCTCCACTTGGGGGAAGAACCTCTGTATCTCAAGGGCTGCAGCCCTCTTCTCTATCTGCAGGCTCTCCTCGTAGAAGGCCTCCTCAGGTATCTGGATCCTCACCCTCCCCTCGGCGATCCTCACATCGAAGCTCTCCTGAGGTATGTTTGGGAAGTTTCTGCCTATCAGGGCCCTGACCTTCTCCTCATCTCCCTCCAGCCTCTTGATGACCTTCAGCTTATAGACAAGCCTCCTCCCCGCAAGGGGATGGTTATAGTCCAGCTGGACCCTTCCCGCCCCTATGCTGCGGACCGTGGCCATCCTCCCGTCGACCTCAACCCTGGCTCCTACGGTTGGGGTTATCCCCTTGGACCTCAAAACCCTGTATGGGACCATCCTGACATTGTCAGGGTTCCTCTCGCCGAAGGCCTCCTCTGGGGGGATCAAAACCTCCCTCTCCTCTCCAACCCTCAGCCCCTCAAGCCTCGTCTCAAGGCCCCTTGGGAGCTCCCCCTCCCCTACTATTACGAGGCTGGGGGCGAAGACCCTCTCCTCAGAGTGTATTCCAGCCCTCTTGGCCTCCTCCTCGTCCGTGGTATCGAAGACCTCTCTCGTGTCCTCCGTCCAACCCGTGTAGTGGAGGAGGATGAAGTCACCCCTCGAGATGGGCCTCTCCCAGGGCGCCTCCTGCGCCTCTATAGGCCCAGGGGCTTCCTCCGCGGCCTCACCCATCTCCCCTTCCTCCTCTGCCTTGGGCTCTTGGGGCTCTTCCCCATCATTAACGCCGCTCATCTTCGAGACCTTCATTTACACCCTTTCGAGGTCTAACTGTCCACCTTCAGGGGGCGACGAACAGTTTAAAGTTTGCGATTTAGACAACCTTCATTAACCCTTTAAGGCTTAGACTCGATATTAAGATGGTGGGCAGCCATGTCTAGGACCGTCAGGGACTCCATGGATGAGACTAGGGAGTACCACCTCCGATACCTGAGGGCTGTGAACAACCCGCTGAGACGAATTATCCTCAGGGCTTTGAGGGAGGGGGAGATGGGCTTTGAGAGCCTCCTATCCACCACGGGCCTAGAGGAGAGGGCTCTCAGATGGCATCTTGAGATACTGGAGGACGGCTTCTGCGTGGAGAGGGTTGAGAGAGATGGAACGATCTACTACCGCCTCACAAGGGAGGGGGAGGTCATCCACTATCTGGAGGGGTAGAACCCAACCCTGGAGGAAGGGGAAGCCCTCCGGAAGGGTTCAAAGCCTCACCAGCTTTAGAGCCAAAACAATTTAATGAAAAAATTGTTATACCTCTAACCCAAACACCACTCTTATCACTAAACCTATAAAGAAGTTGATTATTGCAACTCCGAGGCTGATGGTTGCCATTTCAGCGAATCTTTTTCTAAAATCCATTCCCTTAGCAATTGAAATGTATAATGTAAAAATAAATATTAATAACATTGAATTTAAAACAACCAGAATCATACAGAAATAAAGTTCTTTTATTAAAAAGTATGGAGAGGATAATAAGACTACCGCGGAGATATAGGCCATTCCGGTGTAGAGGCTGGCCTTCACGGGGCTTTTATCGCTCTCCTCATGCTTCGTCGAAAGGAACTCTGATGTGGCCATGGACATAGAGGCGGCTATCCCGGTGATGAGGCCCACGATGCCCACCATAAAGGGATTCTGAAGGGCTAAGGTGAAACCTATGAGAGCGCCGCTCAACTCGACGAGGGCATCATTTAAACCTAAAACCATGGAGCTAACATATTTTAGATACTCTTCATCAATCAAACTTATTATATCTCTTTCATGCTTGTTTTCATCTCTAATTATCTCCTCCACTTTGGGTGAAATTTTCTTTATTTTTCCATATGAACCCTGTGCAAAATCTTCACCCCTCTCCATAAGTTTGAGACCGAAATTTAAACCAAATAATCTAGAGATCAAAACATAAAAATGAATTTTAAATTTATCTAAATCCACATCCCTTTTAGTTATTTCTTTCAAAATGTTATAATGGTTTATTTCATCTTGAGATATATTATGAAGGATTTCAGAATGTCTCAAATGCTTGACATTTTTAGAAAGCTTTTCATATATAAAGTGTTCAGTTATCTCGTTTTTCTGAGCTTTCAATAATTCCCTCATCAAATCTTCTGAGAGAACCCTTCCCTCTTCATCGTGTGATGAGCTCAACTTTATGGTTTAGAGATCATCTACTATTTAAAGGCACACCCATCCCAAGAGGTTCAATTAACCATTAGGATTTCCCGAGGGCGCCGGATAAGGTATGGGGGTAGGAACATTGGAAGTCTGTTTGAACCCGCGCCCATCGTACCTCTTCAAGGCCGCTAGGACCATCGAGGAGGCGCTTATCGAGGCGGGACTCGAGTATCTCCGCGACATCGAAGGAAGCCCTTTCAGGAGGCGAAGGTAGATGTGGGCCGGAAGGATCCAAAAGTGGGCCCGAAGGGATTCGAACCCTTGACCCACAGGTCTCCCAGGGTTGCCCCCTATGAGCCTGTTGCTCTACCAAGCTAAGCTACGGGCCCTCGATGTGCTTCAATAATCTCCTTGCAAATCTTCCAAAAAAATCTATTGCTTCTCTCTCCCCGAGCCCATCCTAGATACCGTGAACGTCTGAGGTTAAAATACGAAAACCTGGAAGAAGGCTGGGGAGGCCGAGGGTTGTGGAGAGGGTATTATCGGATAGGCTGAAACATGCATGGTTCCCCATCTCAGATCCCCTGGTCAGGAGACGCCGAATATCGAAAGGTGCGTGGATCCTAGAAGGGTAGTTAGGCTTTTCAGCGCTTTACATATCCTTGGATCTAATGGACCCCCTTCCCTTTATGTTGGTGGTGGCCTCAGCCCTTTTCCACGCGCTTTGGAACCTGCTGGCTAAGGGGGCCTCTGACAAGATGGTGTTTATGTGGTTGATGAACTTCATATCCCTCTTCACCACCCTTCCAGTATTCTTTCTCCTCCTCTCTGACTGGAGCTTTCCCTTCGCCGCGGTGCCGTATATGGTGATGAGTGGCCTGGCCGAGGCTCTATACTTCTTCTCTCTGGGGAAGGCTTATGAGCATGGGGATCTTTCACTTGTATACCCCCTAGCCCGCTCCTCCCCCCTCTTCGTCTTCGCCCTAGCCGCCGTCCTTCTGGGAGAAAGGGCCTCTCCCCTCGGCGCTCTGGGCATCCTTATGGTGGTCTTAGGGGTTTACATGATCCACCTCAGGGGGCTCTCCCCGAGGGATCTCCTGGCCCCCTTCAACTCGATCAGGGGTAGGGCCTCCCAGTTCGCCCTATTGGCTGCCCTCTCCACATCGATCTACTCTCTTGTCGATAAGGTCGGGGTATTAGTGGTGGGCCCCTTTCTCTACGCCTTCTGGGTGGAATTCTTCGTCACAGCCTTGATGACGCCGCTGATCCTCTGGAGGGGGAGATTTGGATCCCTTTCTGCAGAATGGAGGATCCAGGGCCCAAGGATAGTCATCTCCGGATTCCTGATGAGGGTTGGATACCTGATGGTCTTGGTAGCCATGAGCATGGCCCCGGTGAGCTACATCCTCGGCATCAGGCAGCTGAGCGTGGTGATAGGCTCATTCCTCGGGGTTGAAATCCTGGGGGAGAGCCACGGGAAGGTTAGGCTTCTCTCCTCATTCACAATATTCTTTGGCATCCTCATCCTAGGCTCAATATAACTCATGCCTCCTCATTCGAATATGTGGAGGGTAAAGGCGAGATTTCATGGGGTCGCATCGAACTCTTCGGTGCCGAATCGGCTTAGAGAGGCTGAGGCCGACTTAAAATAAATCTGTTAATGTTTATAAATTGATACGAAAAATTGGATTTATTTTTGCAATAAAGGCCCCGCCCTATATCCTTTTTAGGGGAAGTCGAGGCCCTCAACCTCGAATTTTTAATGGGTGAGTGAATGTAAGCTCTATGAGGAAGAGCCTGCAAATCGGTTATTGTGGGCTAATGAATATATCGATATCTCCAAGGGGCTTCACATGTAGAAACTTCATCGGTGATGGTGGGTCACAGAGAGAGGTGACCGCCCTTTTGGCTCCCATAAGGATGGAGGAGAAAGAGAAGACGTTAATAGCCTGGGGCTGCTCCCTGGGGAAGTGCTGCTACTTTCCCCATTGCCGTTACTCTAGGCTGCATAACATGTTTGAGGGTGGCGGAACGCGTAAGGTTGAGGCAGTTATAGCTCCCATATTGAGATCCTGTAGCTGACTTTCCACTCTATTTTTTAGTTGGATTGAAAACCTTACAAATGGGGGTTTATATTCTTTATATAGTCCATATGAGGAGGCGAGTAGATAGCTCATCTCACCATGATTCAATATAATCAATATCATATCCGAAGTGTTTAGGACTGAATATCTCTATCCCTTTTTTAGTTCTCCATCCCTCATATGCTTTTATTCCTAGTATGGTTACATTTTTTCCATTATTTATTCCACTTTCTACAAAGTTTGAGAGGCCATTGCAGTTATCTGTCTCTACGATGCATATAAGGTCTGGACAGGTGATCTGGGGCCTATCATCAAGCCATCCTATCAGATGCTCATTCTTGAACCAGACCTTATATGTGTGTCCCTCATATCTCCCTTTGCCCTTTATTCTCCAAGTCCCCCAGTTGAATCCTCCCCTCCTCTCAACCTCATGCTCCGCCACAACCCCCTCGAAGAGCCTCTTCGCCCCAGCCGCCTCGATGAAGGCCTCGACGGGGTCTCCCCCCTCCTCCTCAGCCTTTCTAACGGCTGCTCCGATCTGTATGCACCTTGAGACCTGGTTTGGAACCATCCCCCTCCTATAGTCTTTCACCTTCGCCGGGCACCTCGCCACGGTTATCTCCCCTCCTGAGGCGATGGCGGCATACCTGCAGAGGTCCTCCGCCCTATAATCGTCGACGGCGTCCTTCAGTATCAGGGTCTCACCGAAGGGGGTCACCATGGTTAAGGGGGTTATCGGGATTCCGGCGATATGGGTTAGGGAGAGGGCCAACTCGGGTTTGGCCCTACCACAGCAGTCCCCGTCGACGATGGGCTTCCCCTCCGAGGCGGCCATATAGATGGGCATGACCCCGTTTCCAGGGCCTGTCTCGCTGGCGATATATGAGCAGAACTCCTCGCCTATATACTCCGAGAGGGCCTTCACGGCGTGCCTGATCCTGTTAAACCTCTCCTCTCTCGTCCCCCTAACCCCTTGAAGGTATGGTTGAAGCCTCCTCCTGACCTCCTCGGGAACCCCTCCTCCCACCCCGCCTATTATGCAGAGGAGGCCTTCCTGGGGGAGCTCCTCCGGCCCGGCGAGGGTGAAATTGAGGTCCCTCCTAAAAGCATCTTCTACCATCGCTCTTCCCCCCTCCGGGCTCCCTCCTCCCCCGCAGCCAAGGATGTTGGATCCGGTTATATAATCCTCCAGATCAACCCTCGTTAAAACCCTCATCAAGGAAGATTAGCCTCTTAAATCATATAAAAATATGAGGCCATACCTCTACCGGCTGAGGACTTGACAGCATCTCAGCTTCTTATCGCTTGTTTATAGCGTAGAGAATTCTTGTGTTGAAAGTGGGTTCAAGCGGCCAAAAGCAGGAAGAGGAGGACGGGCTTACCGAGCCCTGCTTCGAGCTGAAGCCTTTGGAGGACGGAATGGCTAATATATCGGCGAAGGAAGATGTAGTGGTGTCAGCGCTCCGGTGGTGTAGTCCGGACAAGCATGATGGCCTTTCGAGCCATAGATCCCGGGTTCAAATCCCGGCCGGAGCACCATTATAAAGTGGATAGGTCGGCGTTTAAATTATCGAAATCATCGTCCTTATGGGTAATTAACCGATAATTCCATTCTAGAGAGCTTGGGAGGGTTGAATCCTTGAAGATACGAATGGGTGTCATGGAGAGGGGTTCTTCATTTGGGCTCGCTGAGGAGCTTCACCTCTATCTCTGGTGGGACCTCGACCCCTGTGGCTATCCTCTCGCCGATGAGGAGTTTAACCCCCTTCTCCTTCGCGGTCTCTAGGAGGCGTTCGGTGACTATCCCGTCGAAGACCACTATCTCCACATCGTCCCTCTCCTTCAGCCTCTCTACGAGCTCGCTTACCGGGATCCTCGCCGTCTCGGTTCCGTCTCCCCTCATGAGGATCGCCTCCAGGGTTCCCCTGATCTCGCCGGCCAGCTCTCCTATCTTTGAGAGGAGGAGAACCCTCTCGAAGGGTACCCTGTTGGCGAGGGCCTCCCTTATCTCCTCCGGGGTTAACTCCTCCACCTCTTTGCCCCTGGGGGCCCTCGCCACATACTTTGGCCTCGCCACCTGCATCAGCTCCTTCAGGATCAGGTCTCCTCCCCTATCCCCGTCGAGGAAGACCGTTGTCTCCTTCTTCCTAGTCAGCTCCATGATGGTCTTGGGTATCTTGACCCCCTCTAGGGCTATGACGCCGGTGTAGCCGCTCTTTAGAAGGTTTATCACGTCGGCCCTCCCCTCCACGATTATAAGCTCGTCCACCTGGGATATGCCCGGTGTGGCGGTCAGCCTCTCCTTTCCATACTGGACAGGCTGGGGCCGCCTCTCATCCTTCGAGACCTCCTCGACAAGCTTCTCCAGCTCTATCGCGTCCTTAACCACCCACTCCTTCATCAGCTCCTTGGCCCTCTGGATTATCTTCTCCCTCTTATCAGCCCTGACGTCGACTATCCTCTCTATCCTCACCTTAGCCTCGCAGGGGCCGATCCTATCTATGGTCTCGACGGCCGCGGCTATGATAGCCGTCTCAGCCCTGTCCAGGCTGGAGGGGATTATTATCCTCCCCTCGGTCCTGTCATTCTCGGACCTGAGCTCTATATCTATCCTGCCCACCTTTCCGGACTTCTGGAGCTCCCTCAACTCAAACTCCTTTGGGAAGAGCCCCTCCGTCTGTCCGAAGATGGCTCCTATAACATCGTGCTTCTCCACAACCCCTTCAACGGAGAATCTCGCCTCTATCACGTACTTTGCCGAGGCCGCCTTCTCCTTCTGGTCCACATCCCTCACCTCCGTTAAATCTATGCTCCACTCTTCCCGCGGACGCCTCTCCTCCTCCGGGGATCCCATGGGCTCCACCTATTCAACCCAGAAGTGAGTGCGAGGTCTATCGGCCTCTCAGGCCATCCACCCCGCGGTGAGTGTGAGCAGGTGTCCCTACACCAATGATAATCGAGAAGACTTTAATAATAAAAACCTTCCTCAAAGGGGTATCCCTTTATTAATTTAACTGGTCTTATCTCGGTGAGGGCTCATGATCAGGATAGGCATAAACGGCTTCGGCCGGATAGGCCGGCCCCTCCTCAGGGCCATCCTCGAATCAGAGGCAGCGGTAGATGTGGTCGCTGTGAACGACTTGGCCGACGCCTCAGACCTAGCCCACCTTTTAAAGTATGATAGCGTCCACGGGAGGTTGGATAGGGAGGTCTCAGCGAAGGACGGGAGGATCATCGTTGACGGGAGGGAGATAAGGGTTCTCTCAGAGCCAGATCCCTCTAGGCTTCCATGGCGGGAGCTCGGGGTTCACACGGTGGTGGAGGCCACGGGGAGGTTCACCGATAGGGATAAGGCGGCGAAGCACCTGGAGGCTGGAGCCGAGAGGGTCCTCGTGACTGCCCCCTCTAAGGGGGCCGATGTAACGGTGGTTCCAGGGGTGAACCATGAGGCATACGACCCGAAGAGGCATAGGGTTATATCCCTAGGCTCCTGCACCACGAACTGCCTCGCCCCCATAGCGAAGGTCCTCAACGACGAGTTTGGCATCGAGTCTGGCCTAATGACGACCGTCCATGCCTACACCAACGATCAGCGCCTGTGCGACATGCTCCATAGGGATCTCAGGAGGGCTAGGGCCGCGGCCCTGAACATGGTAATAACGACGACCGGGGCGGCTTCGGCCATAGGGCTCGTGATCCCGGAGCTGGCCGGGAGGCTTAATGGGATAGCCATAAGGGTTCCGGTGGCGAATGTCTCCTTGACCGACCTCACGGCGCATGTTAGGAGGCCGGCCACAAGGGAGGAGGTGAACTCCGCCTTCATGGAGGCCTCGGAGGGGGAGCTTAAGGGGATCCTTGCATATACCGAGGAGCCCCTGGTCTCCACCGACTACATCCATGACCCCCATTCAGCCGTCGTGGATGGCCTCTCGACGATGGCAGCGGGAGACCTGGTCAAGGTTCTGGCCTGGTACGACAACGAGTGGGGCTACTCCAACAGGCTTGTCTGGATGCTGGAGAGGATAGGGGAGCTAGACGGATGCTGACCCCGGTGGATCTAAGGGGTTCACCTGGTCACCTGGAGCTCGAGCATCCTCTCAAGGTTTTTGGGATTCCTCCTAAAGTAATCT
The DNA here is from genome assembly GCA_037439685.1 of Candidatus Bathyarchaeota archaeon. Taxonomy (GTDB): domain Archaea; phylum Thermoproteota; class Bathyarchaeia; order TCS64; family TCS64; genus JAGTRB01. Next base: position 11,001 of record JBBIVO010000043.1, read on the forward strand.
CTCACGGGCTCTAGGATCCTTATCATCGCCTCGGCCACCGCATTCTTGAGGTCTAGGGGGTGGAGGTCCCCGGAGATGTAGAGCCTCTCAAGCTCTGGGTAGCTCTCCGCCGTGATCTTCCCCCCATACCTAGCGGGGCGCTCCACCTCTAGGGCACCGAGGTGGGGGAAGACCACCAGCCTCGCATGCTCGAGGACCGGGTTTCCATCAGCCGACCTGGGTGGGCAGAAGGCCGCCCTATACTTCTCCCTGATGGCATCCGGCTCATCATTCACCCAGATGGCCCCCCTCTCAACGCTCTTCGACATCTTCACCTTGATGCTCCTGTCTATGCCCCTATCCTCGTCGAAGGTCCCCTCGACCGCCTCCCCCTGGAGGCCTGGGAGCAGTGGGGAGTGCAGGCAGATGGGTGGCTTGAAGCCAAGCCTAGGGGCAAGCTCCCTCGCCAGCATGTGGACCTTCCTCTGGTCCATCCCTGAGCAGGCGCAGTCCAACTCCATTTGGAATATGTCGCTGGCCTGCATGGCCGGGTAGAGCATCCACGCTGCCTCCACATCACCCGCCTCTAGGCTTCTGCCCATGATGGGGAGGGTGCGCTGGATCCTCCTGAGGGTGGAGGCCTTGAGGACCCTGACAACCTTCTCCCAGTAATCGCTGCTGTCGACGATGTCGGAGGCCCACACATATCGAACCTTCCCCTCGGAGAGGCCCAGAGCGGTGAAGCAGTCCTTGAAGTACTCTCCCCCCATCCTTATATTCTCCATGACCCCCCCGAGCTTGTTGTTTATCCAGCTGTGCCAGTCTGCGAGGAAGATGATGAAGTCGAAGCCTGCCTCAACCCAGTCGAGCATCTTTTTTCCCACGATGAGGCCTGTCCCGGCATGCATGAGGCCTGAGCACTCGAAGCCGACGTAGCCCCTCGGATGATCAACCGTCTCAAGGAGCTCTTTGAGCTCCTCAGGGGTGATGACCTCCTCCAGGTTCCGGACGCACAGGTCATACCTCTCAACGGGATCCATGTTGACGGCACCGGACAAGTACGACGATGATCTCCAGGCCATTTAAGGATTGAGGGCGGGCGTCCCTGTCCCTCGCAACAAACTCTCGGCCTCATCGAATGGGCTTCGCCCTACTAGGCCGAGCTCTCTCAGAGGCGAGGATTCCGACGCCCACCCGCCCGCCTGTTCCATGGCTGGGTAACCCCCTCCTCACAGGCTTCCTCGGGGAGGTCCGTCTGCATGGAGCGTCGTCTTGTGGCGGGCAAATGAAACATTCCAGATGAGAAATTTTAACTTTTTCAGTTTCATAACCTAAAAAGGTGTTTTGAATTCTCAACAAGGGATCTGTGGGAGTAGACCCAGCAGGCATAGGCCTCGATGCGAAGAGGTTTTATAGGGGAGCTTTACACCTAAGGGGAGGCATCGAGGGATGTCCGTAGAGAGGTTTGCGAGGAGGGAGCTGCTCTCCATAGGAGGGCCTCCTCCCACAAGGGCGGCCGTAGGCCCTATCCCTGGATTGATCAATCTGGGTGCTGGAGATCCAGACTTCAACCAGCCCAGTTTCATCGCTGAGGCGGTTTACAGGGCTATGCTGGAGGGGCACACCCACTACGCCTTCGGCGGTGACCCGGAGTTCAAGGCAGCCATCGCCGAGTATTATAAGAGGTTCAACGTCGATTTGGATCCCCAGAGGCAGGTTATAGTGACCTCTGGGGGCTCCCAGGGGATATTTCAGGCCTTCGCGGCCATCCTTAACCCTGGCGATGAGATAATCATACTGGATCCAGCATATCAGGGTTATAACCAGCCTGCAGCCTACTTCGGGGCTAAGATTGTGAGGGCGAAGATGAGGAAGGACGAGAACGGCCTCTTCAGGCCCGATGTAGAGGCCATAGAGAGGGCCGTGACGGAGAGGACCAAGGCCCTGGTTATATGCAACCCCGAGAACCCCGCCGGATGCGTATACACCGAGGAGGAGGTTGAGGGGATAGCTGAGTTGGCCGTGGAGAAGGACTTCATAGTCATAGATGACGAGATATACACCGAGTTCATCTGGGGAGGGAGGAAGTACTACCCGATGATAAAGATGCCCGGGATGCTGGAGAGGACCATAGTCGTCTCCAGCTTCTCAAAGACCTTCGCCTGGACGGGATGCAGGGCTGGATACATAGTAGCGGGGCCGGAGCTGGCTGATCTTATCCAAAGGGTTCCCGTCGGCATATGCTCAGTGCCAGTGGCCTTCCAGAAGGCGGGCGTCGAGGCCCTGAAGAGGGGCTGGAGCTACGTGGATGAGATGAGGAAGGCCTACGAGAAGAGGATAGGGTACTCGGTTAAGAGGATGAACGAGGTACCTGGCGTCAAATGTCCATATCCAGAGGGGGCCTTCTACCTCTTCCCCGACATATCAGAGCTGGGGGTCCCATCCGCAAAGCTATGCGAGGGTCTCCTTAGAGAGGAGAAGCTGAGGATAGTGCCAGGCACGACCTATGGGATGAATGGGGAGGGGCACGTCAGACTGGCATTGGTGGCTCCGATGGAGGTCCTCGAAGACGCGGTGAGCCGCTTCGAGCGCTATGTAAAGAAGCTGACAAGATGAGCCTGCAAAGCATAAGCCAAAAAATGATGGTAGAGGAGAAAAGATTCAACTTTTTTTCACCCCTGAAGGTGATGCCGACATTCTAAAATATTTTCGCCGGGTTTGATGTTCTTTTCTTGCTGACTCTTGGAGGTCCTTATCCCCAAGCTGGTAACTCTCAGGTTTAAATGCTGCTTGGGTGATAATCTAAAGTTGATCTCTTCTCTGACAATAGAAACCCTCAAAAAAGAGGTGAGAAAGCGTTACTGAAGCCTCTTGACAAAAGGGATCGAATAATAAGGGGGAAGGTTATTTTCTTCTCCTCGCAGCCTCAGCAGCAGCCCTGGCCACCTCTAAGGGGGGTTGAACCTCCTCTGGTATGGGAGGCCTGTAGGCTCTGCCCTTCAACCTCTCCCTAAACTCTCTCTTCGCCTTCTCTAAGAGGTCGGGCTGGGTGAGGAGGTCGATGGCCGCTCCGGCGATGGTCTTGGCCGCGAATATCAGCGACTTGTGGCCTATGCTCATCCCGCTGCAGGCGGTCGCCTGCCAGGAGTGTCCTGGGGCTCCGAGGACGAAGGCCGTGGTTCCGAACTCCATGGTCGGCGTCTTCCAGCTAACATCTGAGACGTCGGTGGAACCCGCCATCACCATCCCCTCATCCCAGGGCTCTATGACCTCTTGAACCAGGTCCACGTCGAGGTACCTCTCCCAATTGGGGAAGTTTACCTTCCTCAGGGCGTCCCTCTTCTGCTCCGGTGGCACCGTCTTACCTATCTCCCTTGCGAATTTGAGCTCCTCATCTGTGTACTTCGGAGGGCCTACCTCCCTCATGTTGCTGAGGACGACCTCGCTGAGGGCCTTGTTTGGCAAGAGGTTGTAGCAGCCTCCCAAAAACTCCACCTTATGGGTTGTCCCCGCCATAAGGTCTGCCCCATCGGCTATCCTCAAGACCCAGGCATATATCTGCTCGACCTGCTCCCTCTCAGGGGCTCTAACATAGAACCAGCTTCTCGCGTAGTCTGGCACCACGTTTGGTTGGCCTCCTCCAGACTCTAT
>JBBIVO010000044.1:0-2098 GCA_037439685.1 Candidatus Bathyarchaeota archaeon
CGATGGACGACGGCGCAGACCTGGTCAGCTCCCTCCACTCCAAGGGTGTCGAGGCCCTGAGAGGGGTTAAGGGGGGGACGGAGGAGACCACCACCGGGGTTATTAGGCTAAGGGCGATGGCCTCGGAGGGGGCGCTGAGATACCCCATCATAGCGGTGAACGACGCCTACACCAAATACCTCTTCGACAACCGCTACGGCACTGGGCAGAGCACGATAGACGGGATCCTCAGGTCGACCTCCCTCATGCTGACTGGGAAGGTCTTCGTCGTCTCTGGATACGGGTGGTGCGGCAGGGGGATAGCCCAGAGGGCTAGGGGGATGGGGGCCAACGTCATCGTGACGGAGGTGAACCCACTGAGGGCCCTGGAGGCCGTGATGGACGGCTTCAGGGTGATGCCCCTTAGGGAGGCTGCACCCATAGGAGACCTCTTCGTGACGGCGACGGGCGACATAAACGTCATAGACCTTGAGCACATGGCGAGGATGAAGGATGGGGCGATCCTAGCCAACGCAGGCCACTTCAACGTCGAGATAAGCCTCTCCTCCCTCGAGGCCCTCTCGACGTCGAGGAGGAGGATCAGGCAGAACCTGGATGAGTACAAGCTCAGGGACGGGCGGCGCCTCTACCTCCTAGCCGAAGGGAGGCTTGTGAACCTCGCCGCGGCAGAGGGCCACCCGAGCGAGGTCATGGATATGAGCTTCGCCAACCAGGCCCTCTCAGTCGAATATCTATGGAAGAGGGAGAGGCTCGAGCCTGGGGTTTACAAGGTTCCGGAAGAGATAGATGAGAAGGTAGCCGAGCTGAAGCTTAAGGGGATGGGAATAGAGATAGACGAGCTAACCGAGGAGCAGAGGAGATACCTATCATCCTGGAGGGAGGGAACCCAATAGGCCGTGGGAGAGGTCAAACGCATAGTCCCTCCCCGTAAACTTTTCGAAGCCCTTCAAGTTTTCGTTCACTATGTTCAAATGATGTAGAGGTCCCTGTCGGTCTTCGTCAGGCGTTCGAACCCTCCCTCCGTGACCAGGACGGTGTCCTCAACCCCCAATCCGTACCTCCCAAGCCTCAGGTAGCGGACATCTACATTCAACACCATTCCCTCCATCAGCTCTCCATCAGCCCTTCCGACCCTGGGATCCTCCTCCAACTCGACCCCAATCCCATGGCCCAACGTGGAGGGTATAACCCTGACGCCCATCTCCTTAAGCCTCCTCTCCCCAGCCGAGTATAGCTGAGAGAGCCTCGCCCCACCTCTCACCTCTTCCAGGAGCGCATCCTGGGCTGAGGCCACGGCCTCCCAACCCTTCCTGATCTCCGGCGAGGGGCGCCCCAAAACCGCGGTCCTAGACACGTTCGAGTTGTAGTGCATCCAAGTACATCCAAGGCTCATCCTCATGATATCCCCCCTTTCAGCCTCCTTTTGGGAGGGGATGGGGTTAGGTAGGGAACTCCTCTCCCCGATCCCTACCAGCCTGTAGGAGGCCTCGCAGCCATCTCCCGCCGCCGAGTACTCGAATATGCTCGCCAACTCCCTCTCCGTTATCTCTGGCCTGGCCACCTCAAGGGCATCCTCCATCGACTTCTCAGCCACCTCAGTCGCCCTACGGATCCTCTCAACCTCCTCCCCCGTCTTCACCAGTCTAACCTCCTCTAGGAGCCCCCTCCCCTCTATCAGCTCCACCCTCGGGAGCTCCCTTCGAAGCCTTTCAAGATATCCAGGCTCGACCCTCGAGGAGTCTACCGCTATAACGCCCTTGGATAGCCCCTCCGAGTGCAGGGCCTCCATTAAGGCTGAGAGGGCGTCTCCCCCCATCCGAGCCCTGATGTAGAGCCTCTCCAAGGGCTCAAAGATGGCCGAATCGGCTCCTTCTTGGAGATCCACCTCTTCAGGGCCGTACAGGTATATGCTTCCAACCCCTCCTGAGAGGACTAGGTCTGCCTCCCAGGCTGGCGCTATAACAATCGGCTCCCCATTTAGGGGTATCACGGCGTAGACCTGAACCCTCGAGGAGGCCCTCTGCGCAAGGCTCCAGTAGTCTGAGGCGTAATAGACGTTCTCGGGGGATGAGGCTATGAGGGCATCTACACCCCTCCG
>JBBIVO010000044.1:2122-4188 GCA_037439685.1 Candidatus Bathyarchaeota archaeon
GGCATATCCGAGATAAGAACGTGTGCAGCACCATTTTTAAGGCCATTGAGGCCTTGGATGGCTGGAGGAGGCATATCTTCCAACAAAAGGTGCCCTGGGGAGGTGGAGCCTCGGCATTATGGGGCTACCTGTCTCTCATCCCCCTCCGCCTTCATAACTTTAAAAATCTAAAAAACTGAATTTTTCATTAAATATTTTGAGTGATCACTGTAAGATTCGGAGGGTGCACCTTCCATGATCCACGGCTTGGGCTCATGGGGATGCTCACCCAAGTTTAGCATCGAGGGCATGGTTAATTAACGCGGTCGACGCACCTATTACCTGTCTTTGAGGGGTCTCAGGGCATCTTCAGTGTTTAGGGATATGGAGAAGCTCCTGCCTAGGCATATCCCGACCTATCTGCCCCACCGTGAACCCCATATAAATATGCTCCACGTCCTCTTCAAGGACTTCCTCGAGAGGCCTGGGGAGACCTACGAGAGGGTTGTCCAGCTATATGGCCCAGTGGGGTCGGGCAAGACGAGCACCGCCTACCGCTTCGGGGTGAACTACCAGGCTGAGGCGGCGATGAGGGGGATACCCCTGAAGTTCATACACGTCAACTGCAAGCTGGAGGGGGGATCACGCTTCATCCTCTATCAGACCGTCCTACAGAGGCTGGCCCCAGAGCTGGCCACAAGGGGCCACTCCTCAGGGGAGATGCTTAGGCTTATAATCCACCACCTGAAGGTGGAGGGGAGGTACCTCTTCCTAGCGCTGGACGATGTGGACTATCTGGTCAGAAGGTCGAAGGAGGAGGATAGGGAGGGAGGGGTGATCTATGACCTGACAAGGATCAGCGAGTTACAACTGGGAGAATACCAGAACGTCATAGGGGTTGTATTCATAGCTAGAGACCCCGGATTCCTTGAGCTTCTCGACCCCTCGGAGAGGAGCAGCCTCGGAAACATAGTTGTAAAGCTCCCAAGCTACGACTCAAGGCAGCTGAAGGATATCCTCGCGGCGAGGGTTGAGGAGGCCTTCAGGCCGGGATCCGTGGACGATGAGACTGTAGGCTACGTGGCCGACCTGGCGGCGAATAAGAAGGAGGACGCTGGGGACTGCCGCTTCGCCTTAGATATAATGCTTACCAGCGGCCTTATAGCGGACGCTGAGGGGGCGAGAAGGGTCTCAGTAGAACATGTGAGGAGGGCCGTCGGTGAGGAGTCCTGGGGTTTGAGCAGTGAGGACCTCCTCAACCTAGATGAGCAGAGCGCCGTGATCCTCATGGGCGCTATACAGGCCCTCCAATACAGGAGAGCCCCATACATCTCGGTAAAGGAGGCATACGACTTCTACCTCGTCTCATGCGAGGCTCAAGGCCTCAAGCCCCTATCCTATAACGGGGTTCTCGAGAGGGTGAAGGACCTAGCCCTGAGGGGGATGGTCGATTATAGGGTGGATAGGGGCCTAAGCATAGCCGGGGCCTCCCTGGAAGACCTGAGCAGGCTGCTCAGGGGGCTGGAGAGGAGGAGGGAGCTTGTCTGAAGAAGAGTCAGCCGAGTGGCTTCTCGGAAGCATAGGTCGAATGAGGATAATCAAGGTCATGGCGGAGAACCCAAGGCTCGAGGCCTCCTTCAGCCTATACAGGCTTAAGGCCCTCACGGGCATGGGCGACGCGAGCCTGAAGGGCCACCTAGCAACCCTATCGAGGCACGGCCTCATAGAGGAGGTTAGGCTGAACCATCAGAGAAGATACAGGCTCGTCAGGGGCGACCCCCTCCTTGAGGCCATCATCCAGGTCTTCAAGGTCTTCGCAGCGAGGCGAAGGGGGTTGGGGCGAAAACCCTGAACTCGAACCTCCTTCGATACGGGGCTTCGAGCCCCGAGGACATTCACACCCTGCAACCGTCGCCTAAATAGGTTTGACCAATAAATTTAAACAAGACGTTAAATTTTTTCCCTTCATTTCTCTGGAATCGGCTCTATATTGAATCATCCATTAAACGGCGCCTCCTCGGGGAGGGGAGGGCTCGAGCCGAGAAAAGCGGGGTCTTTGAGGGTTTTTCGGGGGTTCGGGTCTCGAG
>JBBIVO010000044.1:4209-9047 GCA_037439685.1 Candidatus Bathyarchaeota archaeon
CCCTCACACCTCCTCCACAGGATTTATCGGGGATAGGTTTACCACCCCTCGGGGTATCATGACGGCCTCTCTCGAGGATATACCCGGAGTGGGCCCCTCGACCGCCAAGAGGCTGAGGGATGGAGGATACGTCGATGTGGCCTCGATAGCGGTGGCCCCCCTCGCCGAGCTGATGGTGCGGACGGGGCTGGGGGTCGAGACGGCCGCGAAGGTCATCGGCTCGGCGAGGGAGATGGCCAAGATAGACATAATCTCCGCCAAGGAGCTATACGAGAGGAGGAGGGGCGCCTTGAGGTGTACGACTGGGAGCAGGAGCCTCGACTCCCTCCTAGGAGGAGGCGTGGAGACCCAGGCCTTGACCGAGCTGATAGGGGAGTACGGCGCTGGGAAGACCCAGATATGCTTCACCCTGTGCGTCACATGTCAGCTCCCCCCCGAGAGGGGTGGGCTGGGATATGGGGCGATATACATAGACACCGAGGGGACCTTCCATCCCCAGCGGGTATACCAGATAGCTGAGAAGATGGGCCTCGACCCAGATGGTGTGCTGGAGAACATCACCGTCGGAAGGGCCTATACGAGCGATCACCAGACGATGCTGGTCGAGGGCCTCAGCTCGGAGGTGGACATGTCTAGGGCGAGGCTCCTGATCGTGGACTCCGTCATAGGCCACTTCAGAGGAGAGTTCGTGGGCCGGGAGAACCTGGCTGAGAGGCAGCAGAGGCTTAACAAGCACCTTCACACCCTCCAGAGGATGGCTGAGGCCTACAACCTAGCCATCGTCTTGACGAATCAGGCGGTAGCCGATCCCAGCCAGTTCTTCGGAAACCCGAATAAGCCTGCGGGAGGCCACGTCATGGGCCACGCCTGCACCCACAGGATCTGGATCCAGAAGGGGAAGCAGGGATCTAGGCTGGCCAGGATCATAGACTCCCCCTCCCTGCCCGAGGGGGAGGCGAGGTTCATAATCACGGAGAGGGGGATAGAGGACCTCGAGGATTGAGAGGGTGGAGATAACCCTTCGAAGCCAAGGAGCCGGGTTTCCCCGGCGAGGCTCGGCTCAGGCCAGATGCCCTAAGGATGAGCCTTGAGGGGGAACCCCGCCCGCGGGTTAGAGGCGTCGGAGGAGCCTCTAGGGAGAGGCCTATGGATCCCCTCAACAGGGTGCTCGTGGAGGGGCTTCCCCAGGTTGAGGAGGCTGTACACCTCAGCCGCCATCATCCGGATCGGCGATAGGCTAACTCTTCCCAAAGACCATCCGGGATGATGATAGATGGATAACCCCGGTGCAAAGCCCAAGGAGGATCTCCTGAACGCCCTTGAGCTCCTACACTCGAGGCGAGAGGAGCCCATGCTCAGCACGGGATGCGCCGATTTAGACTCGCTTCTCGGCGGAGGCATCAAGCCCGGAGCCTTCTACCTCTTCTACGGCGACGAGGGGAGCGGCGTCGACGCCCTCCTACACCAGCTCCTCATAAGCGCCCTCCTCCCCCTCGGCGAGGGGGGCCTCGGGGGAAAGGCCTTGTACGTGGGCTGCAGCAACTATAGGGAGGAGAGGACCATCCTAGATGTTAGGGAGCTGACGAGGCTCGCGAAGGCGGCCGGCCTCGACCCCGCCGCCGCTCTGGACCGCGTCAAGGTGTTCCTGGCCTTCAACCTTGAGCAGGAGGAGCAGGTAGCCGGGAGGGTATCCCAGGCCCTCAGAGAGGACCCAGAGGTCAGGGCTCTGGTCGTGCACAACATAGCCAAGCTCGCCAACCCAAGGGGTGCTCAGAGGATGCCGGAGAGGCTCCAGAGGATGGCCCGCCTTCAAGGGGTCGTATCGAGGCTTTCACGGGCCTGCGCCGAGATGGGCGTCGCCATGATCGCCAGCTGCAGGCCGCGGATGGGCGCCTGGGGGAGGATCCCAGAGCCTGAGGGCGGGCGATACCTGTGCCACGCCTGCAACTTCCTCGTCTACATGCGTAGGGTGGAGTCTAGGGGTGGCTGGCGCTTCCAGGCATACCTCCGGAAGCACCCAAGCAGGGGATCCACCCGGATAACGATCGATATGGGAGGTGGGATCCTGGGGAGGATAACCATCCCCTTCAGAGCCCTCTTCGAGGAGGAGCTGAACGATCTGAGGCGAGGCTTCAGGGAGGCCCTTCTCGACCCGGCTAGGCAGGAGGCCTTCGACCAGATAGTGAAGGGCTGGACGAGCGAGCTCGGAGCCATGAGCCACGCAAAGGCTCCCACCGTGCTGGATATCATGCTTCTCGCGGCCGCGGTGGACAACCGCAGGGCCATAGAAGAGGCCTATGGGCAGGTCAAGGCCCTCCGAGAAGGGCTGGAGCGGCTCAAACGCACGGTTGGGGAGCTGGAAGGGCTGATCCTAAGGGGAGAGAGGCTAGAGGAGAGCCGATGAGAGAGGTTTCGGGCTGGCTGCTCGACGCCCACATCCAGGGGAGCAGGGCCATCCTCTGGCTCAAAACCACGGATGGAGGGGCTGTAAGGCTCGTCGACTCCTACAACCCAGACTTCTATTTGAAGCTGAGAGGGGATGCCGCCCCCGAGGAGGAGGCCACCATAATAGGGCAGCACCCCCACATCCTGGAGGCCCATCCCGATTGGAAGTACCCCTCCCTAGCGGAGAGGGGGAAGGCTGAGGTTCTCCACGTCATCGTAGACGGATCCCAGAGCTTCAGGGGCGTACTGGCGGATCTGGAGGGGATCGGATGCGTCAGGGAATGGTTCAACATCGACATCCTCCACATCCAGCGTTACACCTTCAGGAGGGGTTTCGCGCCGACACAGAGGCTGGAGGTGAGGTTTGAGGCCGACGGAGTCCTCAGGGAGGCGGACGTCTTGAACGACGACCTGGAGATCCCCCCTCCCCCCTTCACCTCCCTCGTCTTCACGCTGGAGGTTGAGGGCGGGAGGACAACCCCCGACCCCCAGAGGGACCCCATCAGGGCTATCAGGATTCTAGGTGGAGACCTGAGCGTCGAGGAGATCAGGGGAGAAGAGGAGGATATCCTTGAGGCCTTCCAGGAGGAGGTCCTAACGCGCGATCCAGACCTCCTCGTGGCGCCCGGCCCCATGGAGGCGACATTCCCCTACCTCATGGAGAGGTTTAGATGGAGGGGGTTAACCCCCCGACTCGGGAGGGAGCCGGCAGGGCCCCTAGAAGGCTGGAGGTTTAGAGATCAGCCCATTCCGGGGAGGGTGGCTCTAGGGCTCGACGACTACCTCTCCGAGGGGATCGCGGGGATCGTGGAGAAGAGCCGCTTCGCCATGATCCCGATGGGGATTGCCTCTAGGTGGCCTCCGGGGAGGCTGATCGACTCCAGGCAGTGCTACGAGGCGATGAGGAGGGATATCCTGATCCCGAGGCTGAGAAGCCCACCCGCCTACGAGACGACAGCCAATGGGCTCGCCCTCATGGATCGGGGTGGGCTCATCCTCTCGCCGGTCACAGGCCTCCACGAGAATGTCGCCGTCTTGGACTTCGAGTCCATGTTCCCAAACATCCTCATAAGGTACAACATAAGCTACGAGACGGTGACACCTTGGGGGGTTGACCAGTCCAGGAGGGGATTCTTGGGGGAGCTCACGAAGGGCTTCCTCGAGAGGCGGCTCCACTTCAAGCATCTGAAGAGAGGCCTCGTCGAGGATAGCCCTGAGTGGCGGTGGTGCGAGCAGCGCCAGTCAGCCCTCAAGGGCATCCTCGTCTGCATATACGGCTTCAGCGGCTGCGACGTGAACAGGTATGGGAATGTCTACGCCTATTCGAAGATCAACGAGCTCTCGAGGGAGCTCCTCGTCAGGGCGATCAACATCTGCCGGAGGCTGGGCTACAGGGTTCTCTACGCCGACTGCGACTCCATCTTCGTCCAGAGGATGGACGCCTCTAGGGAGGACTACGAGGAGCTCTCGAGGCGGATCCAGTCGGAGCTCGGCCTCCCAATAGCCCTTGACCATCACTTCAAGTTCCTCGTCCTAACGAGGCGGAAGGCGGATCCGGGGAGGGAGGCCACGAGGCGCTACTTTGGAAGGCTGACAAGCGGCGAGCTGTTCTACAGGGGCATCGAGCTCAGGAGGCGGGACTCCCCTCCCCTCCTCAAGGACTTCGAGGAGAGGCTCATGGCCATCCTCTTCGACGCCGAGAGCAGAGAGGAGGTGGAGGGGCGCCAGTACGCCAAGGCCAAGGAGTATGTGACCAGGGCGCTGGAGGAGGTCGCCTTAGGGGAGGCCCCACCAGAGGGCCTCCTGATCACGAAGATGCTGAGGAGGAGGGTGGACAGCTATAGAGCCCTCTTCCCACACGTCTCAGCGGCCATCCAGATGACCCAAAGCGGGAGGAGGCTCAAGGGCGGGAGACCCCGAGAATATCAACCTATAAGATTCATCTATGTGAACTCCGAACACCCAAACCCGCTCAGGAGGGTAATGCCTGCCGAGATGATCGACGGCGGCCACCGCCACTACGATAGGGAGAAGTATCAGGAGATGCTCCTAGACGTGGCGGAGACGGTCCTAGCCTGGAACGGCTTCACCAGGGAGAGCCTAGGCTTCAAGGCAAGCCCAGAGGCCCATCGAAGAGGACTCAATAGAGGCAAAAGAGTAGATATATCAGTTAGGATCTAGATTTCAACTCTCTTTTAGGGGGTTTGCCTTTGCATCTCCTCTTGATCTTAAAGGAGTATGAGCACTAGGAGGTTTGAGATGAGGCCTGTCAGATAGATCCCATCGAATATTCCAGCCCCACCCACGCTCACTATCGGAGCCCTAAGCCTCGGGATCTTGTCCATGTTCAAGAGATCTGCTCCAATCAGAGTCCCAAGGGTCCCTGAGACGTT
>JBBIVO010000044.1:9125-13726 GCA_037439685.1 Candidatus Bathyarchaeota archaeon
ATGAAGGTGGGTGTTGCGATCCCCAACCCGCTAATGGGTTTAGCAATCCGGTGGATCACCGTGGTCACTAATACTAGGGCAATAAGGATCTTGATATATGTGACCGGGGGATTCGGCTCTCTTAGGGGAACATTTACTGTGAGAAGATATATCGAAGTTATTATAGGTATAACTGCCCCTCCAAAATTTATTGAGAGGATCGTCCTTCGACTTCTCTTTCCAAACTCTGGTATTATCCAGCTAACGCCGAAGAAGCTCACCCTCCTCAGTGTTACTAATGGATCAACTGAAACTATCTCTTTTATTGGAATGTTAATATGACTTCCAAAAAGAGAGAGCAAGAATATGATGAAGCTGAGGGATATTGGCAGGCCTAAGGATTTGGTGAAGATCACCTCCATACTGATGAATAATGGTAAAAGGATGAAGGTCCAACCAGATATTAATAGAAAATATGGAAGAGATATGGGGCGATAGATCAGTCTTGGCCTTTCTGACCCCATCTCAGGCTACTTCCCGCGGCTCAGGAGACCCTCTATCCCTATTCCAAGGATCCCATATAAACTCCTCCATTTTAAGTCCGATGGCCTCGTTAGGGTCTCGAGGCCGACGCTGAATCAGCTACAGGCAACATCTCTTTAGGCCCGGGCATATCGCGGATCCATGAAAGGGAGGGCAGGGTCTTCAGGCGGCATATTGAAGCAGGGTTATCCTTCTTCATCTCTAAGCCTTAGCCGACTTTAAACCCCTCTGCGATGGTGCCGCCCACCCCTCCCCTCCGGTCTCCCATAATCCTCCAACCGCAGATCGCTCGCCGTTTCTGGTGCCAATTGTGACCCTCGCCGAGGCTTGAACCGGGCGCTTGTGAGTTGAGCGGCACCACCGGGCATTGGCCAGATAGGGATCCTGGAGAGTTTGGCAGCATCAAAGGAGGTATATGAGTTAAACTATGATAGAAATTGGCTGAAAGGCTAGGGACTCATATAATGTTGGAGAAGTGAAACTAAGGTCAAGAATAAAACATTTTAAATGAATTCACGATAGACGATCACTATAAATCCATTCAACCATGGAAAAAGACACTTCTGTTTCAACTGATTTAATTCGATTTTATGTCAAGAGGGCTTTCACACTCGTAATAGGTGTAGGTCTCCTCTAATTTAAGCCTCCTTCTTCAATCAGCTACCTTATCAAAGGGGTGCACCTTAATTATCGACCCTGAAGACGCCTCCTCCCACAGGATTTCGGAGACGAGCAAGCTTTATCATGATATTTTCCCCTTCAGAGCTGGATGAGAGCCCTTATAGTGGACGCCCTAGCCTCGGGGAGGGGGGAGAGGATCGCCACGAGGGATGTGATAGGAGCCGGCCCTAGAGGCATCGCCGGCGTGCTGGAGATGAGGGGCGTAGCGGTCAGGATCACCCCCGTGGAGGGGCTCCTTAGAAATGGAGTCCAGCTCGAGGAGTATGATCTGCTCCTCGTAAGCGGGATGACCCCAGACCTCCCCGCGGTGAGGAGGGCCATCGGGCTCTGGAGGAAGGTTGGAGGGGGGCCCGTCATCGTAGGGGGCCCAATCGCCTCTGATCCCTGGGACGCCATCGTCAGGGCTGGAAGCGACCTCGGCGTCGTTGGGGAGGGGGAGCAGACCCTCCAGGAGCTCCTAGACCTGAACCCTTTGGGAGGGGTCTCCCTAAAGGAGAGGCTTAGGGAGGTGAGGGGGATCGCATACAGGGAGGGGGGCGAGGTTAAGGTGAACCCCCTGAGGCCCTACATGAGGCGGGCTGTCTACAACTCCTTCAAGCCATCGACCGAGAGGATCGTGGATTATCCCCTATACAGGGCCGCAAGGGTCTACGTGGAGGTTCTGAGGGGATGCAGCAACTATATAAGGGCTGGCTTGGGGTTGGAGGAGCGTTGCAGAGGATGTAAGAGATGCCGTGATGGACCTCTCTCCGACCGTTACGACTGCCCAAGGGGTATACCACCTGGATGCGGGTACTGCTCCGTCCCAAGCCTCTACGGGCCTTCTAGGAGCAGGTCTGTTGAGAGGATCGTTGAGGAGGTGAAGGGCCTGACCTCCCACGGGGTTAGGAGGGTAGTGCTAAGCGCCCCCGACTTCCTTGACTATGGCAGGGACCTCCTGGTCGAGCCCGAGCCCCTCACAGACCCTAGCCAGCCTGAGCCCAACTACGTTGAGGTGGAGAGGCTCCTCTCAACCCTATCGGACATCGATGCCTTCCGGGATGGGGAGGCCACCCTTATGGTCGAGAACGTGAAGGGTTGCCTCGTAACAGAGGAGGCTGCCGAGATCCTGGGCCGATATCTGAGGGGGACACCCATCAACATCGGCCTCGAGACAGGGTCCGAGGAGCACTCAAGGATGATGGGAAGGCCATCAACGCCCATGGAGACCCTGAGGGCTGTGGAGAGGCTGAGGAGGGCGGGGCTAAGGCCCTACGTCTACTTCATCCACGGCCTCCCAGGGCAGTCCATGGAGACGGCCAAGTCCACGGTGGAAGCGATCCAAAGCAGCGTAAAGGCTGGGGCAGAGAGGATCATCCTATACCGGTTTCAGCCCCTCCCGATGTCGGCCTTCGGAGACCAGCCATCACCACCCCCAGCGAACAGGGATAGGGTCAGCGCCCTCATCAAAGGGGCATCGGAGGAGGCGAATAGGAGGCTCAAGATGGATATGGTGGGGAGGAGGCTGAAGGTGGTGTTGGCCGATAGATATCAGAAGAATAGGCGTCTCAGGGTAGCCTACCCGATGAGCCACGGCCCAGTCGCGCTCATAGAGGTTGAAGAGGGAGAGGTGGGCGATCTCCTAGAGATAATCGTGACCAAGGCCTTGTCTGATAGGATGGTCGAGGGAAGACCCATAAAACAACCCGGACGACCTCAACGTGGGTGAGACCCCATCCCATGACGTTGTAAAACCCCTCACAGGCTTCGTGGAAGTTAAACTTTAATTACCTCCCCTTAGCCTCTATTGCCACGATCGATCAAGATGAACTCGGAGAAGAGGGAGGAGAGGAAAGGCTCCATCGGAGGCCCATACTACGAGTGTATAAACTGCGGTACAAAGGCCGAGTATAGGGAGCTAGAGAAGTACATAACCTTCAAGTGCCCCCAGTGTGGATATAGGATATTCAGGAAGGTTAGACCTCCCATAATAAAGAGGGTGAAGGCGAGGTAAATTGGGCGAGGAGTTAAAGGTCAAACCCATCGAGGAGAGGAGGGCAGAGCTGCTGATAAAGTATAGGAGGCTTAACGTGGATAGGGTGGAGAGGGAAGAGGAGAAGACGGTCTTCTACCTATCTAAAGGAGATGAGAGGTACGTGATGCTATGCATCCTGGGGGAGAAGAATATAGGAGTATCCTACGTGAGGGAGTTGAAGGAGCTTGTCGACAGGGAGGGTGCAACCAAGGGGATAATGGTTGTCGGAGGGGTCTACACATACTCCTCCAGGAGTACGGCTGAGAGGTGGGGCATAGAGCTCATAGAGCCCAGCCTCCCAGCCTTCGACGTCTTCGAGCATGAGCTCGTGCCGAGACATGAGATACTCTCAGAGGAGGAGAAGCAGAGGGTGCTGGAGAGGTTCCACGCGAAGCCCTACCAGTTCCCCTGGATAAAGGCCTCAGACCCGATATCCATAATCCTCGGGGCAAAGCCTGGGGACCTGATTAAGATAACTGGAAAGAGCCTCACGGCCGGAGTCTACAATTCATATAGATATGTTGTAAAATAGGATTTACACCGTCAACAGAAGTTGTGTATTATGGGCCTCATTTTGTTATTGTTTGTTGTGCTTATATGTATAAGCTTATCTATTATATGCTGCAAAAATAATTTTTTCGATGCTTTATCTCTTTTTACCATAACCGTTCTTGCACTTCTTTAACACACGAGAATTCTCAAATTCTTACTTGAATATTTTAAGCGTTCATACGAAATTCAAATAATAAAATTCTTATGATGAAGTTCAAACAAAGATGAAAAGGGTGCCAGGCTCTTTGTGTGAGTTTCTCCCAAATGGGAGTTATGAGATTCTAGACAACCATTCATAAAAACATATTTATGAAGATATCTCCTTTCAAAAATCTGAGTGGCAGATGATTCATCTCTCATTTATATCTTATCTATTTAATTCTCCCTTTCTTTCTCTTTCTTTTGTGAGTTCAGACCTCGCCTCTTCGAGGATCACCATCGCCTCTCCAAGGGTTATTCCCAGCCTGTAGGAGGCCTCCTCAACGGATATTTCAGGAGACTCTACGAGCAGTAAATCCCTCAGGTATGCCTTGTGGGAGGGGTATAGCGGGAGGGAGTGGACCACATCCACCAGGATAGGCCAGAGGGGGCTTTTTTTAAGCTCCTCTGACAGGGCTAGGGCCCCTCCTTCGCAAGCTTCTCATACATCTTCTCGAATGCCCAGCGGAGGCTACTCTGGATCTCCCTCAGCCTCCTCTCCCCCCCATAGTTGTGGATGGCCACCATCTTAAGCCTCCCCCCCTCCTTCGAGACCTCGAAGGAGATGACATCGTCGGGCGATATCTCTCCCCTCGAGGCCCTATCCTCATCCGCGGCCCTCATCCCCCCCAGC
>JBBIVO010000045.1:0-12828 GCA_037439685.1 Candidatus Bathyarchaeota archaeon
ACCAGCTTCTCGCGTAGTCTGGCACCACGTTTGGTTGGCCTCCTCCAGACTCTATGACGTAGTGGATTCTGGCCTTCTCTATTATGTGCTCCCTCATGTAGTTTACCGCGATGTTCATCAGCTCCACGGCGTCTAGGGCGCTCCTCCCCTGCTCGGGTGAGCCGGCCGCATGGGAGGACCTACCATAGAAGTGGAACTTGACAGAGTTGACCGCGTTGCTGCTGGAGAGCCGAGCCGTGTTGACTGCGCTGGGGTGGTGGCTTAGACAGGCATCCACATCATCGAAGAGGCCGGCCCTCACCATGAAGACCTTCCCATCGTAGTTCTCCTCTGCTGGGCATCCGTAGAACCTTATGGTTCCCTTGATGCCCGTTTCCTCCATGGCCCTCTTGGTTGCTATGGCCCCTGCTAGGCCTGAGACCCCGTGGATGTTGTGGCCGCACCCATGGCCTGGGCCACCATCAACCAACGGCTCCCTATACGGCACCGGCCTCTGGGATAGGCCTGGCAGGGCATCATACTCGCCCATCACCCCTATGATGGGGTGGCCTGAGCCCCACTCCGCGACGAAGGCCGTCGGCATCCCAGCCACACCCCTCCACACCCTGAAGCCCCACCCCTCAAGCTCATCAGCCAAGAGCCTAGAGGACTCATACTCCATCAACCCAAGCTCGGCGAGACCCCAGACCCTATCACTCAACTCCACAATCCTAGGGCGATGCCCATCGATCCAGTTCCAAGCCCTCTCCTTAGACATCTAGATCGCCTTGAGTATCTAGCCCATTAAGGGATTAAAATGGTTTGGCCTTCAAACCTCTTCCTCGGTCTCGTATCTACACTCGTCGTCCCCCTCCAGGATCCAGCTCGTCCTCTTCACGAGTATTTTGGGATTGTACCCCACATATTTCCAGATGTCCACCGCGCAGTAGAGCTTGCCTAGGTCTGTGGCCCCCTTCTCGAACCAGGCCTCTGCGAAGGGGCAGTAGGTCTCCCGGGCTCCTCCCCAACCCACCTCGGGGAGGTCTGAGACCCTTCTGAAGTTCTCTAGGTTGGGCTCGAGCCCCATCGCTATGGCCTTCTCCCTCATCCTCCTAGCCCTGTCCAGGCCGAAGCGCCTGACCGCCTCCTCGACCAGTCTCCTCCCCTCCTCCTCACCATACCTCTCTATTACGAGGCTGGAGAAGTGGTAGAATAGGAGGCCGAAGAGGTATCCTAGCCTCCTAACCTGCTCCGCGGCCTCTCCCCTACTGTAGTTATCCTTCAAGCCTCCTCCCCCGCTCTACGACGGCCTCTTCGAGCCTCATCCTCGCAGACTTTATGGGCGCCTCGGCGGGCCACCCTATGAATATGTGGCACCTGCTGACGAAGGTCTCTGGGAGGCCGAAGTGCTCGCGTATCCTCCTCTGGGTCTCCTCCCCATGGGTCAGCCAGACCCCTCCCAGCCCCAGGGCGTGGGCCATCAGGAGCATATGGTCGGCTGCGGCTGCGGCGTCGAAGTATATGTTCTGGGGCACCCTCTTATCGAATCCCAGCGCCTGATAGATCCTCATATCCTGGCAGATTAGGATCATGACCCCATTCTCCAAGGGTATGTCGCTCTCGACGAGGCGCCACTCCTCTGGGTCTCTGAGGACTATGAACCTATTGGCCCCGATGTTGCATCCCTGAGGGGCCATAAGGCCAGCGTATAGCACCCTCCTCACCGCCTCCTCGGGAACCGGCTTGGGGAGCCACTGCCTGATGGACCTCCTTCCATAAAGGAGCCTCTCCACCACCCTCATCTCATCCTCGGTGAAGGGCTGGGGGGGCTTGACATCGAGCTCTAGAGAGCCTCCACTTCTCACCATCCTCGCCATACCCAGATAGTTGAGGGCCCATCTGATATCTGGAGCATCTGTTGGGAGGCCCCTACGCCTCCATATGTCCAGAAGCCTCTCAACAGGCTCCCCGAAGTCGGGAGGGGCGCTCATCTTCCCCGCCATGATCCGGTAAATCAGGACCTCTATCGTGTGGTGTACCCTCTCCCTGATTATCGCCCTCAAAACCATCGGATCCACCTCCATCAACTCTTTCTCAGAATACCCTAAGATCCTATACTCGCTCAAGACGACCACGATAACAGCTCTCAACGGGAATATTTAAAATTAATAGTATTATCAGCTTACTTCAGAATTCCTTCCTCTGATGCAACAACTCTTCATCCCTCTTCTTCACATGATATAATCAACGATCATTTAACCCTAATCCTATCCCCCTCAGATCTCAAAATATAACTAAATCGATATAGATAAACTGTACCGGAGTTTTATTGTGATTAACCAGCCCTCTTGAACCCCTCATCAACCATATGAAGATACATTCAGCTTTTTTCTATAACTTACATTATTTTATTAATAATTTGTGTTTTTCAATTGATAACGAAAGTTGTTGTAACGTTTAGCTACGCTGAAACGCATGGCTGTGTTTCTATCAAATATAATAATTTCGATAGAAATTCGATAGACCATTAACGGCCTTGGAGGGGGTAAAATGTGGATAGAGGTATCAAGCCGGATCCTGCCTGCCGAATTCTCAAATGGCTGTAGAGGCCTAAGAGGTTGTGAGGGGTGATGACGATCTATATCCCAAGTCAGAAGGTTGAAGCCTCGGCGTTGGCCCTCTCGAGCGTTTGCAGATGGTTGAGATATTGGACATCCCTTATTAGAAGCCTTCCCCCTTCTTAGATTCTATCATCTTTCGGTGTTGATTTTGAGGCTCATGATAAGAAGTTTTCAATCACAATTAATATCGTTAAAGATGTTTTATTATCTCATCAATGATGTTTTAGCGGAAGGTTTTCAATTCATAAATTTTCATGTTTAAATATTTTATTTTTTGTAAAGGTTCTCTATCTTTTAAGTTTCTGAGGAATAAATATATATCGATGAAGCTGAATTTTTGTGATCAAGATGTCTGATCTGGGCTCTCTTGATGCTCCCAGGATTCTGGTGAAGCCTCCTGGGCCCAGGGTCCAGGAGCTTTTGAAGGCTGCCGGGCTTCCTCCCACCCAGTACTTAACCCCCATCGCCGAGGAGGCTAGGGGGATATTCATCAGGGATCCCGACGGTAACGTCTTCATAGACTTCATCTCCGGCAGGTGCGTCGTCAACGTAGGCCACTGCCACCCTAGGGTGGTGGAGGCGATAAGGAGGCAGCTGGATAGGGCGACCCACGGCTTCACCGAGGATAGGCTAAGGCTGGAGGGGGAGCTCGCGAGGGTGACCCCGGGGCGCTTCCCTAAGAGGGTCTCCTACTCCCTCTCCGGCTCAGATGCCAATGATGGAGCCATAAAGCTGGCGAGGTGGTCCACCAAGAGGCCCTATATAATCGCCTTCGCTGGAGCCTACCACGGGGTCACCTACGGCGCCCTCTCCGTGAGCTCATACCTCCCGAGGATGGTGAGGGGGTTCGGCCCGAACCTCCCAGGGGTCTACCACTTCCCCTATCCCTACTGCTACAGGTGCCCCTTCGGCCTCCACCACCCCGAATGCGACCTCAGATGCGCCAGGTATATCGAGGATTACGCCTTCAAGTCATACCTGCCCCCGGATGAGGTTGCCGCCGCCATAATAGAGCCCATAGCCGGAGACGCTGGTTGGATAGTTCCACCAGAGGGATACATGAGATATCTCAAGGAGGTCTGTGAGAGGAATGGGATCCTCCTCATAGATGAGGAGGTCCAGACGGGCTTCGGCAGGACAGGCAAGTGGTTCGCCATAGAGCACTGGGGCGTGGAGCCTGACATCCTGGTTCTCGGCAAGGCCATGGCTGGTGGAATACCTCTAAGCGCCATTGTGGCCAGGGAGGAGCTCTTCCGGAGGGATGGCCAGCCCTTCGCCCACGGATACACCTTCGGCGGATATCCCCTAGCCTCTACGGCAGCCCTAGAGAACATCCGGGTGATAGAGGAGGAGAGGCTGGTGAAGAACGCTGAGAGGGTTGGGGCCTTTATCATGAAGAGGCTGATGGAGATAAAGGAGGAGCACAGCCTCATCGGAGATGTCAGGGGGAGGGGCCTCCTCATAGGAGCCGAGGTGGTAAAGGGAAGAGGATCTAAGGATCCCGGGCTGGAAGAGGCGGCAGCCATCTGCTCCGAGGCATTCCAGAGGGGCCTCTACATCATCCATATGGGCTCCTATGGGACGGCAACCCTTAGGATAGCCCCACCCCTAATCATATCTGAGAGGCAGGCCGAATCAGCCCTCAACATACTTGAAGAGGCCATAAGAGAGGTAGAGGAGGAGAGGAACTAGCTGCTCGAAAAAGCTTCGGGTAAGGGTTCATATGGGTAGAAGGGTAAGGGCTAGGGAGTTCGGCATAGAGTTCGGGTTGATGAAGCCTGGGAGGCTGAACTCCATAACGGACGTGGAGGGCGTAGGGGTAGGCCACTCCACCATCATAAGGGGTGAGGGGCCCCTTAGGGTGGGAGAGGGGCCTGTCAGGACCGGGGTGACGGCGATAGTCCCCCACCAACGAAATCTATATGAGGAGAGGGTGACAGCCGCCGTAGACCCCTTCAACGCCTTCGGCAAGTCGACAGGCCTACTACAGGTTATGCACATGGGGGTTATAGAGACGCCCATACTGCTCACCGACACCTTGAACACATGGCTTGTCGCGGACGCCGTCCTGGACTACTTAAGGGAGCGCCATGGGTTGACACCGAGAACCCTTAACCCAGTGGTAGGGGAGACGAACGGTGGATTCCTGAACGACTCCTATGGGCGCCATGTGAGGAGGGAG
Organism: Candidatus Bathyarchaeota archaeon; assembly: GCA_037439685.1. Classification (GTDB taxonomy): domain Archaea; phylum Thermoproteota; class Bathyarchaeia; order TCS64; family TCS64; genus JAGTRB01. The sequence continues at coordinate 4,783 of JBBIVO010000045.1, forward strand.
CATGTCTTCGAGGCCATAGACAGGGCCCGAAGCCCGGAGGGGAGGGGCCCAGTGGAGGAGGGGAACGTGGGGGGAGGCACACCCATGATAGGATACGGCCTTAAGGGAGGGATAGGGACCTCCTCGAGGATATGTGGCCCAGCAACAGTGGGAGCCCTAGTCCAGCTGAACTGCGGGAGGAGGGAGGACCTCACCATCGAGGGAGTGCCCGTGGGGAGAGAGCTGAGGGCTCCAAGGCCGAGGCTGGGAGGGGATGGGGGCTCCATAATGATGGTTATCGCCACGGACCTAGCCTTAGACTCGAGGCAGCTCTGGAAGGTTGCCAAGAGGGCAGCCCTGGGATTGGCGAGGACAGGCTCCTTCGGAGGGGCAACGAGCGGAGACTTCACCATAGCCTTCACGACTGGAAGGGTAAGCAGAGAGGCCCTCCCAGAGGTGGCAGGAGCGGGCCTGGGAGAGGAGTTCCTCAACCCAATATACAAGGCTGTGGTGGAGGCAACTGAGGAGGCGATTATAAACGCCCTATTCAAGGCGGAGACGATGGTGGGGATAAACGGGAACACCTGCTACGAGCTCCCCCTTGAAGAGGTCGCGGAGATCTTCGAGAGGCATGGAAGGGCTCTAGGCTAAAGGAGATCACCCCATCCACGAGAAGCATCAAATCTGAAACATCCAAAGAATTTGAGTTAAAATAATTTAAGACATAAATATTTTCAGAGGATTATAATATAAGTGAAGGTTAAATTTCTCAAAAACTCTAGAGATAATTTTAAAATCGTTCGCCCGAACTTCTCCAATTATTAATTTAGTTGAGGAGATACTGAGCCGAATTTAAAGATCCCTCTACGATGCTGAGCGCGAAAAGGGAAGGATAAAAAGTTGTAGAGAGAGGTGAAAAAGGCTAATGCAAATGTGGAGAAACTCAAGAAGATTTTTAATGCGAAGGAAAATTATCTTGCTAAGAAGTTTAGAAAGAGAATGGAATCTTAGAGGAGCGGCCACTTTTTATGAAACAAGTTGCAGTTATTAAGATTAGACCTTTATAGTTGAAGAATAAAGTTGGAAAAGTGGTCCAATAATATGGGAAGTGTATAGTTTCCTTTAAAAAATCGTATTTTTGGAAATATTATAAATTTCTGATTTTTTATATCATTATAAATGAAAAGATCTATTATTAGATGAGTTCTTCAGTGAGCTCTTTAAAACCGGAAGCAATTTTCTGATGTACTCCTAGCTTCGTCAACAGAATGCCAGCTCCTTTGTCACTTCGAAGGCAAGATCAATTAAAAGATTAAAACCTTGTAAAGTAAATCCATGATAAAGAGTTGGACATGTATGAGATGCTGAGTATTGAAACGAGACTGGATTCTTACAGAAGTCTTGAAAAGTCTTTTGAAAAAAGGCTTCGAAAGAGGTGATAGAGGAAATCAGGACTCATATTTAAGCTTAATGAATGATGATGGATAATGCGGCTTTGAGCCCCTCGAATAGGTGGATATGGTTGAGAATATGCTTCAATAGGGGGTCGCCATCGACTTCAATCGGTGTTTATACTTTTATTTATATCTCCTTCTTCTCTTCTCGGCTCCTCAACGCCTAGCCAGAAGATTATGGCTCCGATCAATCCGATAATACCGGATAGGTGGAATGGTGCTTGCCTTGATACGTTGTCCCACAGCCAGCCGCCTAGGATCGATGAGGGGGCTCCGAAGATGGCGGTTATCGTGCTCATGGCTCCGAAGGCTGTTGCCCTTCTATCTTGGGGGACTATATCGGCGATTAATGCGTTCCAGCTCGGCCCCCCCGTGTACATTCCTCCTCCTCCCAGGGCTAGGCCGACGCCGTTGAAGGAGCGTATTACCAGGTAGCTCTCGAAGTTGAAGGCGGCGGTCATGAGCCATTGGGTCATCGGCGTGGTCAGTCGGCTGAGCATTATGTTGCCCTTCCTCCCATACCTATCGGAGAGCATGCCCCCTGGAAGTGCAAGGGTGGATGATATAAGCCCTACGAGGCTCTGGACAAGGCCCAGCTGGGTGTTCGTGAGCTTCACCACCTCTAGGGCGTAGAGGTTCGTGAAGTCCATGACGAGACGTATGGATACGCTCCCTAGGAGGCTGACGATCATCATGACCTTAATGCTGGGAGGGAACTCCCTCATCATATGGGTATCTAGGCGCATCGATCTCCTTCTCATAACCTTGGACTTCAGGGTCTCCTCCGTATATCTCCACCTTATGAATACCATCAGGAAGCATACTGCGACTTGGAGAAATAGAAATGTCTTAACCCCCTCTACATAGCCATACCTGTCCATGACCAGGCCTCCTATTATTGGGCTGAAGGCCTGGGGCAGGCTTGTTATCATCGAGTATGCTCCATACCCGGCGCCTCGCCTCCTCTCGGGCATCGAGTCGGCGACTATGGAGGTGAAGGCCGGCATGTAGAGGCTCGCAATCCCATTGAAGACCGCGCCTAGGATTATCCACTCCCAGCTGGGGGCCAACAGGTAGATGAGAGGGGAGAAGACCCTCAGGAGGGTTCCCCAGACGATGATCCTCTTCCTCCCATATCTGTCGGCTAAGATGCCTCCGGGGAGTTGGAAGATCATGTTCTCAGCCGTGGTGATAGAGGATACCAGTCCGATGGCTATGGCCGTGGCTCCCAAGTTGTCCTTCATGTACTTGGGCCAGAAGGGGTTCCACCCCATCTGCACAAGGCTGTAGAGGCTGGTCGTCAGAGATATAGATAAAATATTCCTGTTGCCAAGCACATCTTTTATCAGATTCGAATATTCCTTTATATTCATATCAATCCACTTAAATCACGTTGCTTGTAATGTTTTTCTTCATCACCTGTTTTATGGTTACCCTTATTCACCTCCACGTTGAAACCATTGGAGGTAGCTTTAATCCTATGGAAATTTAGATTAAAAATATTGGAACTCTAAAAGAGGATTTCGCCACTCTCATCCAGCTTGAGCAATATCTCCCAGTACCCTTTGACGCTCCTCTGTATCTCCTCGATCTCCTCCTCTGAAAGGTGTCTGAATCTTCCCTGGAACTTCAGATACTCGCTTACTGGCTTTAGCTCCCTGGGCTTATAGTTTAACCTGAACTTCCTCCCATCCATCACCTCATAGAGGGGCCAGATGCCTGTCTGGACGGCTATACGGGCTACCTCTATAGACTTACTTGGGTCGAACCCCCATCCCGTGGGGCATGGGCTGTGGATGTCTAGAAACTTGAATCCCCTTATCCCCTTCCCGTACTGGACCTTTGCTATGAGGTCTGTTGGGAAGGCTATGGATGCTGTGGCGACGTATGGAACCCCGTGCATTGCGAAGATCATGGGCGTATTCTTCCTAGGGTTAGGCTTGCCCCTGCTCATCGGCCCCACGGGCGTCGTCGTGGTTCTGGCGTATAGGGGGGTGGCTCCACTCACCTGACCACCCGTGTTCATGTATGCCTCGTTGTTCTTGCATATGATGAAGACGTTCTCATTTCTGACAGCGGCGCCAGATATCGACTGGAATCCGATGTCGTATACGCCCCCGTCGCCGTAGAATCCTACTACCTGTACATCCTCCCTCCCTATCGCCTTCAGCCCCCTCCATGTGCCGGTGACATGGTCCCCCCCGGCCTCGAACTCTCCCCCAGACATGGGGGTTCTTGTGACATTGTCAGGGCATGCGGGGATGCTATGCCTAATCGTGTTCGGCCCAAGCGCCTTGAAGGCCAGCCTCGCCGCTAGGGCCGCCCCGCACCCCTGGCATGCGCTTCCAGGGGTTATGACCAGCTCCTCTAGGGGGATATCCCTCATGGTTATCCTCTCGCTCATCTCTCTCCACCTCCCAATTTAGCCCACTCAACTATGGGTTCCACCCTCTCCCCTCTCGCAGCCTTCAGGGTCTTCTCCGCCATCTTCTCTATATCTCCCACCCTAACCTCTGCCCCGGAGAGGCCCGCATAGAAGCCTAGGATCCTTGGCCTCTCATCGAGGTCGTAGAGGGCCCTCCTCAACTCTCCGAAGCCGGCGCCCCCCAGCCCCAGGCAGACGTTTCGGTCTATCATCCCTATGGCCCTGATCCTCCTCCCCAACTCCTGGAAGTCCTCAGTCGGGAAGGGGAGGAAGGTCTTGAGCTTCACCAATCCTACGGGTTTCCCGTCATCCCTCATCCTGTCTATCGCCACCCTTGCAGTGCTCGCGATGGTTCCCATCGCCACCAGAACCGCCTCCGCATCTTCGGTCTTATACTCCTCCACCAGGCCGTTCCCATATCTCCTCCCAAACCTTCTTCCAAACTCCTCGTTCACCTCCTTTATGACCTCCTTAGAGTTTAAGATGGCCTCGTGGTGGGTTCTCCAGGCGGCCTGGGGGTCGCCCCCAGCCGACATGAAGCCTCCCATTGCACCTCCCCCCCTCCTCATCTGGCTTTCCCACTTCTCTGGCAGGATGTTGGGGATGGGCTCGTTGGGTGGGAGGAACTCGTCGACTAAGGCCTGGTCCGGTATCTCAACGGGCTCCGCGGTGTATGAGAGGATGTAGCCGTCGTATCCTATGGCTATGGGAAGCCTCACACGCTTGTCCTCCGCGGTTCTGTAGGCCATGATGACGCTGTCTAGAACCTCCTGGTTGTTCTCGCAGTACCACTGGATCCATCCCGTCCAGAGCTGGGACATGAGGTCTGTGTGGTCGGGCTGCATCCCCTTGTTCCCCCTGTGAACCGTCGCCATCACCACGGGGAGCCTGCCGCTGGAGGTTCCATGCATGGGGTGGTGCATGTACAGCTGGCCCGGCCCTGAGGTGCAGACGAAGGTGCGGGCGCCAACCCTCGATGCGGCCTTGACTATGGCTTGGGTTGAGAGTTCCCCCTCTGCGTTGACCAGCTCGCACATCAGCTCCCCCTTGGCTATGAACTCGGCTATGTACTCACCAATCGTCGTCTGGGGGGTGACGGGATATATGGAGGCCACCTGAACCCTTGAGAGCTTGACGCCCCAGGCGCAGGCCTTGTTCCCCGTCATCACCTCGAAGCTCTTTTGCTCCATCCTATATCTCCTCCCTCTTGAACTCTATCGCCTTGGTTGGGCACTCGTTGATGCAGATGCCGCACCCCTTACACTTTCTGTAATCCACAGTCGGCCTCTCCTCCTCCCATCCTATGGCATTGTCTGGGCAGAAGATCCAGCATATCCTGCATCCCGTGCACTTGTCGTGGTCCCAGACGGGCCTGAAGGTCCTCCAGCCGGCTGCGCTTCGGATCAGCCCGTAGCCGCTTCCACTCAGCGTCTCCTCCTCATCCTTTCTCGCCTCCCCCTTTGCCTGGATCGGCGGGGGGGCCCTCTCGAAGGCCCTCTTGACGGCGTTGATATTCATCTCCCCTAGGGATCCCGGGAAGCGGTGGAGGATGGCCTTCTCTATGGACTCGACCTTTAGGAGGCCTGTGACCTTGCTGAAGGCTCCTAGGATGGCCGTGTTCGTGATGGGGCGTCTAAGGGTCTCTAGGGCTATTGCCGTGGCGTCGATCGTTGAGACCCTGAAGTCTCCGCCCAGTGGAAACCTCTCAGGCGGGTGTGGATAGTTGGCTATCACCAGGCCTCCCCTCTTCAGGCCCTCGACTATGGCTGGGCGCTGGGCTATGGCTGGGTCTAGAACCACCACGATGTCAGGTTCATGAACCAGATCTCTCTCCCTAACCCTGACCTCGTCGAGGCGGAGAAAGGCGGTTACCGGGGCGCCTCTACGCTCAGTTCCATACATGGGTATAGCCTGGGCATACTTCCCCTCGTAATATGCAGCCTCGGCTAGGATCTCATTGGCGGTTACTGCTCCCTGACCTCCCCGGCCATGGAGCCTGATCTCGATCATGAATTTTACCTCAGTATTGCCTCCATCCCTGATTTAAAATCCTTTCCCCCCTCCTTAGCGGTGCTGTCAAGTTAAGGCTTAGCTGGTGGGCCCTGGGTTGATCCCGGGGTGTGTGGTTTGGCGGGTTTCTCCGTTCATGATAGGGCTCCGCTGCCTGTTTTGGCCTACGCCGTGTATCTCCACCTCTCTGGGCTCTCGCTGAGGAGGGAGGATAGGGCCCTGCAGCCCTTCGCAGATGGGAGCCATGAGGCGGTGGGGCTCTGGATCCACCGGCTCTCCTCCTTGAGCGCGGCCCTGCACCCTGGCAAGGCCCGGGTTGCCGTCGTCGACGAGATGTGCGTCAGGGCCTCGAGCAGCAGGGCCTGGGCATGGCTCGTGATGGATCCAGGCGTCTTCTGGCTTTCCGTCTCAGCTGGACCAGGAATGGCCTAATCGCGTATGGGTTTCTGAGGCATTTGATGAAACGCTTTGGGTTGTGGCGGCTGACGGGGCCCCATGGTATCGGTGGGCGTGCTTGGAGCTTGGCCTCCGTGTGGAGCATGGGGACCGCAGCCTGCTGGAGAGGCTGGATAGGGGGTGGAGCACCGCCTAAAGGACTTCGATATAAGCTTCACCGGGTAAAACCCCAAGACAGCCAGGCTATGGCTCAAAGCATGGCAGACCTACCACAACTGGGTGAGGTATCATATGAAGCTCGGAGGGCCGCCATGCGGCAGAACCCTGGGGCCAAAGCCTCTTAGAATGCTGAAACTCATAAAGGAGTAAGCTTAACTTGACAGCGCCCTACTTAGCCTTTTCAGAAAAATCATCATATAATAAATTTAGTAATAAATAAGATGGATAAAGCGTCAAAAAGCTCATGACGTGCTCTTTTCACAAAACCTAAATAGATATATAAAGAGGGTCTGTCAAAAGACTTAGAAAAGAAGATGAGGGGGATCCTGGAGGATATCAGGGTTCTGGACCTCACTCATGTCTGGTTTGGGCCATGGTCCACCCTTATGCTCGCCGAGCTTGGGGCAGAGGTCATTAAGATCGAGCCCCCTTGGGGCTCTCTGGAGAGGATTCCAGAGATTGGACCCGTGTATGGGGGTGCCGGCGCCACCTTCCACCACTTCAACCTGAATAAGAAGGACCTGGCCGTCAATCTCAAACACCCTAAGGGTCAGGAGATCTTCAAGAGGCTGGTTAAAATCTCAGATGTGGTCGTCGAGAACTTCACCCCTGGAACCATGGAGAGGCTTGGCCTAGGATACGAGGAGCTTAAAAAGATCAGGCCTGACATCATCTACGCCTCCCTCTCGGGCTTCGGCCAGACCGGGCCCTATGCGACTAGACCATCCTTCGCCGTCATCGCAGAGTCTATAACCGGGTACACCAGAGAGCTGGGAGACCGTGTCGATCCGAGCGGCCCCCCCATAAACCTGGTAGGATACTTCGGCGACCTCGCCCCTGGAACCATGGCAGCTATGTGCATAATCGCGGCCATCCGCTATCGGGATCGAACGGGGAGGGGGCAGATGATAGATGTGGCGCAGACAGATTGCATGATGGCCTACAACACGGGTGTCACAACATATTTTCTTAGTGGGAAGAACGAGGTTGATAGGAGGAAGGAGATGGAGGAGCTCAGGAGGAAGGCAGACCACCTGAGGATAGGGGGTATCATGAAGGTGAGGGATGGATGGATACAGGTGGCAGGGATGAGGGCGAGGGGCATAGACATCCTTAAAGAGAGGCTGGGCGTCGAGGAGATATCTAAGGAGGCTGTGGAGAGATACGTTGAGAATATGGATAGGGAGGAGGCTGTCAGGTTCTTCGTGGATGCGGGCCTCCCCGTTGCACCCATATACTATGCCAGTGAGGCGACGAGAGACCCCCACATCCTCTCCCGCAACCTCTTCGCAGAGGTGGAACACCCAAAGGCTGGAAAACTGAAGGTGTTGAACTTCCCCGTAAAGCTCTCAGAGACGCCTGGGAGGGTCACATCGGCAGCGCCACTACTTGGACAGCACAATCGGGAGATCGTCATAAACCTCCTAGGATATACTGAGGAGGAGCTCTCCCAGCTTGAGATGGAGGGAGTAATCGCATCTGAGAAATAGCATAAGATCATCTAGAGAAATATGCTTGAATTAATACAACCATATATTGGTTCATTTCTTTAAATCACAACCT
>JBBIVO010000046.1:0-12719 GCA_037439685.1 Candidatus Bathyarchaeota archaeon
TCATCCTCCTTATCCCCTCCAGGACCTCCTCGTAGCTGGCCTCGGGCCTCACCATGTCCACAGCACCCTCGATTACGATCCCGGTCAGCTCCCCAGTCTCTGGATCCCTGTCGAACCTCCCCCAGGGCAGAGGATCAGGGGTATCCCTGGTTATGCCCCTCGCCTCTAGGGCCTTGCTATTGGCTACGTACACGTGGCCTCCGACCATGGATAGGAGGACCGGGTGGTCGGGGGCTGCCGCGTCCAGGTCCCACCTGTTCGGGATCCTCCTCTCATCGAGCTTAGACTCGTCGAACCTGTTTCCAACCATCCATCCACCCTTGGGCGTCCTCCCAGCCCTCTCCGCTATCCTCTCCTGGATATCCCTGATGGACCTGACCCCGGCCTCCTCGCTGCAGTCTATATGGCCTAGGCCCACGCCAGATGAGAAGAGGTGGCCGTGGGTGTCTATGAAGCCGGGTAGGACGGTCATCCCCTCTAGGTCCACCACCACGGTGTCGCTACCTATCAGGGGCTTCACATCCCCGTTGGATCCCACCTCCAGGAACCTACCGAATCTCACCGCCACGGCCTCTGCGACCCTCTCCTCAGGGTCTAATGTGACTATCTTCCCGTTTCTTAAGACAAGGTCTGCAGACATCCCTTCATCCCCGCTCATCTGATCCTCTTGAGGGCCTCCTCTAGGGCTTCTAATGCCCTGTCGAGCTGCTCGTTGGAGATTATAAGCGGCGGCTGGAGCCTCAGGGTCGACCCCTTAACCCCTCCGACGCCTATCAGGACGCCCATATTCCTCATCTCCCCCCTCACCCTTGAGGCCTCCTCCACCGCAGGCCTCTTGGAACCCCTGTCCCTGACCAGCTCAACCCCTACCATCAGGCCCTTACCCCTGACATCTCCTATGAGGCTTTGAGTCTCCTCCAACTCCTCGAGCCTCTTCATGAGGTACCTTCCCTTCTCCTCAGCCCTCTCGGCCAGGTGCTCCTCCTCTAATAACCTGATATTCTCAAGGGCGGCTGCGCAGCAGATGGGGTTTCCCCCGAAGGTTGAGAGGTGGTCCCCAGGCTCGAAGGCCTCCCCTACATCCTCCCTCGCCATGCAGGCCCCTAGGGGGAGGCCTGCGGCTATGGCCTTGCCTAGTGTCATCATGTCCGGCTCCACGCCGTAGTGCTCAACCGCGAACATCCTCCCAGTCCTCGCGAAGCCCGTCTGAACCTCATCCAATATGAGGAGTATCCCGCGGGCCTCAAGGATCTCCTTCACCACCTTGAAGTACTCGTCCGGTGGTACTATTATCCCCCCCTCGCCGAGGATGGGCTCGGCTATTAGGGCGGCCACATTGTTCGAGGTTTGGTATTCTATAACCTCTTCAACCCTCCTGGCGCATAGGAGGCCGCATTCCGGGTAGCCTCTCTCCATGGGGCACCTGTAGCAGTAGGGGGCTGGGGCGAAGCTTACGCCTGATAGGTATGGCCCCATGTCGTACCTCCTCCTCCTCGACTGGCCTGTGACGCTGAGGGTTCCGATGGTCCTGCCGTGGAAGGAGCACTCGAGGGCTATTATCTCATGCCTCTTGGTGAACTTCTTGGCGAGCTTTAAGGCGCACTCGTTGGCCTCTGCCCCGCTGTTCCCGAAGAAGGTCTTCCTCAGCCCCTTGGGAGATATCTCGGCCAGCTTCACAGCGAGCTCCGTCGTCGGGAGGTTGTGGTAGACGTAGGGGCCGCAGTGGATCAGCCTCTCAGCCTGCCTCTTGATGGCCTCAACAACCCTCTGGGGGCAGTGGCCGGAGTTGACCACCGATATGCCCGAGTAGCAGTCGATGTACTCCCTCCCCTCCATATCCCAGACGGATGCTCCCCTCCCCTCAACTATCACGATGGGCTCCAGCCTCGTGAAGCTCAGGATCCTGTACCTCTCGGCGGCCTCCATCACCTCCCTCTGGCTCCTCCTCATCTCACCACCACCTCTCCATGATGACCTTCCTATCTGTGAAGAAGTCGACGGCGTCCATCTGCCCGTGGAGGACGCCGAAGAAGCTCCTCTTCCTCCCAGGGAATGGGAAGAACTGCTGGGGCTGGGCCACGGCCATGTTTATGGCTATGTTCCCAGCCTCCATCCTCCTAGCGAACTCCCTCGCATACCTCCCACTCGACGTGTAGATGGTCCCAGTGTTCCCATAGCATCCTAAGTTGGCCATCTCCAGGGCCTCGTCGAAGCTGGAGGCCCTGACCACGGGCATGACGGGCCCGAAGACCTCCTCCTTGGCTATCTCCATATCCATCGAGACGTCGGCCAGGATGGTCGGCCCATGGTAGAAGCCCCCGGGGTACCCCTCCACGGCGTAGCCCCTCCCATCCAGGAGGGGCTTGGCCCCTTCCTCCACGGCCCTCTCCACCATCATGGCCACCCTGTCCCTAGACCTTCCAGAGACCATGGCCCCCATCTCCGTGGTCTCATGGAGCGGGTATCCAACCCTGATCCTCCCAGCCCTCTCCACTATCGCATCTATAAACCTCTCGTAGGCCTCCCCCACGGCTATCAGGAGGCCTGGGGCTAGGCAGCGCTGGCCGCACATGTCGAAGAAGCCCCCGACGATATTCTCAACCGTCGGGGCTGGGACGGCGTCGGGCATCAGCAGAACAGGGTTCTTGGCCCCACACTGGCAGAGGGCCCTCTTGCCATGCTCGCAGGCGAGGGAGTACACCCTCTCCCCGACCTGGGAGGAGCCGACGAAGGTGACCCCCGCCACCCCGGGATGGGTTATGAGGCCCCTACTGACCGAGGGGCCGCCCTGAACGAGGCCCACAACCCCAGGCGGGTATCCGGCCTCCCTGAAGAGGTCCACGAAGATGGTGGTCGGAACAGGAGTCTGCTCACTGGGCTTCAAGATCACCGTGTTTCCGAGGGTCAACGCCATGGGGATGAACCACATGGGGATCATGACGGGGAAGTTGAAGGGCGTTATCACCGCGAAGACCCCTAAGGGCTCCCTCACGAACTCCATATCTATCTCGGGCACCGTCCCCGCAAGGTTCATGATCTTCCTGACGGACATGAAGAGGTGGGGCATCCCGAGGGCTGCATCTATCGCCTCAACCGCCCTCAGGACCTCAGCCCTCCCCTCCCTAACCGTCTTCCCCACATTCTGGGCTATAACCCTGGAGAGGCTGAGTAAGGAGGTGAAGCGCCGCCTGAAGGGCTTCGAGATAAGCTTCCCAGGTAAAAGCCTCAGCACGGCCAGGGCATGGCTCAAAGCCTGGCAGGCCTACAACTGAGTAAGGCATCATATGACCCTTGGACGCCCACCATGCAGCCCAAGCCTATAGCCATAGCCATAATAGAATGCTCAAGCTCCGCAAGGAGATGATATCTTAAGTTTAACAGTGCCGTGGCTTAAGGCTTTGTCCAAATGGGGTTTATTGTGTTGGGGCCCTCAACATATTTTGGGTTGTCAGATGGGGTTGAGGACCCACCAAGGCTGGATGGGCTCTTCAAGGGGTTAAGGTTTTTGAACGGAACAGGGGGCCTTCGAGGTGGAGGTCTTCGCCGTGGCCGACTACATGGAGGATTCCACGTATAAGGCAACCGCCAGGAAGCTGGCGAGGCTCTCGGAGCAGGTTTTGGCCTGGGTGGAACGGTTCCGCTCCAGGATCCGCCTAGCTGATTGTAGAGGCTTAGCTGTTGACGAGACGGCCTTAGAGGGTTGGGGGTCTGGCAGCATTGGACCCTGAGGGAGAGGCCATCCGCCTGAGGCTCTGTGGGGGCGGGCCGATGGCCCTCGTGGATAGAGGCCCATGGCCCCCATGGGCCTTGAAGGTTCTGCGCCTGTCCTATCGGCAGGTGACCCGTGGGAAGAGGGACAGGATTGAGGCCTCTTCTCGAGCCTCAAGGCCAAACGAGGCGCCTCAGCCACAAGATAAACTCCAGGAGCGGAGAGGCTGTGGTGCTGGAGCATTCTCCTGAAGGGCTTCCAGCACTGGAGGGAGGCCATCATATGATGCTTATTTGGACAAAGTCTAATGGGAACTAGGGTTATAGTTAAATATGAAAAAGGTGTCAGTAGGTGAGTGGAGTGGGCCACGTATACATACCAGTTAAGATGGGAGATCTGTTAAGATGGAGGGTGAAAGAGGTTAGAATGCTCGTGGATACGGGTGCAACCTATCCTTGCATTCCGGAGAAGTTAGCCGCTGAGCTTGGCTTAAGGCTGGAGTTTAAAACGGAGGTTACGCTCGCGGATAGGAGAGTGGTTGAAGCCTGGTATGCAACAGCCTACGTGGAGATCCTGGAGCGGGGAGACTTGATTCCAGTCAGAGTTTTCGAGGTTAATGAGCCCCTGCTTGGAGTTTTCGCGCTTGAAGCCTTAGGGCTTGCCGTAGACCCCTCAACGGGCGAGGTTAAACCCACAAGAAGCTTCATAGCTAGAGCTTAAGGTTGAAAAGGTCGAGAGAAAAGATAAGCTTTAAAATATTAAACAACGTGTTAAGAGATATTAGAAATGTATGAAAGGATTTCCTGAAAAATTTAAAGAACAAAGGAAAGTTATAGTCTTGACCTAACAATGAAAGTTTGCTTCATATCTTCTCTGAGATCTGAGAAGAGTGAAGGCAATATTTGTTGGTTGGTCATCTACTTAAAGGGATGGCCATTAAAAAATGCTGGGGCAGGGTCATCTTAATTGAAGAGTGTGAAATGGTTTTTAAATTTCTAATTTTCCGAGGAATATTGAGTGGTGCCTTATTGGAACATTTGCGATCAAAGTCTTATTTTCTTCTCTTCAATTATTAATCTTTTCATAATTCTTTATATAATAAAGAATTCCATGAGCCAAGATATATAAATTTAAAATATTTAAATCTCATAAAAAATCTCTTTAGTATAAAGGCTATTTTTAAATAGAAGACTTAAAGCTAGCTATATCAGCATCTCCTGTAACTACCTGAAAATTTATCAGCCTCGGCTGTGGATGTTGAGGCTGGGCTTGACGAGGGTTCTCCTGGTCCTCTATCCTGAGCTGAGGATCTCATCGCTGAAGGTCGTAGGCCTCTTAGGGGAGGTGGCCCGTGGGTTTAGAGCCATCCTCCTCAACCTGCCCTCGGAGATGGAGGATGCCGTTAGGGGGCTGGCCCTCGGGGAATCATCCTATGAGGAGCTCCTGGAGGAGGTTCATAGGGAGGGGTACATCCCCGAGCCCCTTGAGGCTTGGGAGTACACCTTCAGGCCCATATTGGAGGCCCTACCCCGCATCCATTACCCTGAGCTTCAGGTTCGCTGCTATGGGGGGAGGGAGGAGGAGTTTGCGAGGGTTGAGGGTGCGGTGAGGATAGCCCAGCTCACCCTTAGGACGGCCTTGAGGGGTGAGGTGGAGCTGGATGAGTGGAGGGATGCCCTGATCCAGTCCATAAGCCTGGATAGGGACTCCATCGTGGAGGAGGCTAGGAGGATAAGGGGGCTTGTCCAGGGAGACTCCATATGCCTGGCTGAGGTGGGGGGGAGGAGCCTGAAGGGGCTCCTAACAGCCTCAGGCCTGGTTGTCAGGGTTCACTATGTCGAGAGGCCCTACCACTTCGCTCCCCTGGCCATCCTGAAGAGGAGGATGGCGCGGGGCTATGTGGATGATCGGGAGTTGGAGAGGCTGGTGAGATGCCATGTGGACTACATAAGGAGGTACATCTACAGGTTTGAGAGCAGGGATAGGGCCCACTATGAGTGGACCTATGAGAATATACCCTGGCTTAGAAGGTGGTTGAGGAGGGAGGAGATCGAGGCCCTCAGCAGGATAATAGGATAGATTAGGGCTTAATCATGGGATGGATGAAAACCTCTTTAATTTAAGGAGGGGAGGGGTGACTGATGAGATTCCCTAGGATGGTTGAGGTCCGGCAGAGGCTTGAGGCCCCGAGGCTGGAGGATCCCATCTCAGCCATAAGGGGCGAGCTGAGGGGTAAGGGATTGAGGAAGAAGGTCAGGCCCGGCTCCGAGATCGCCATAACCGCTGGGAGCAGGGGGATATCCCACTACCCTGAGATACTCGCCGCGGTGGTGGAGGAGGTTAAGGGGGCGGGAGGGGAGCCCTTCCTGATACCGGCGATGGGGAGCCATGGAGGAGCCACCCCAGAGGGGCAGGTCAGGGTTCTGAGGAGCCTTGGGATCACCCCTGAGGTGGTTGGGGCTCCAATAAGGGCCTCGATGGAGGTGGAGATGATCGGCAGACTGGAGGATGGAACCCCCGTTTACGTTGACAGGATCGCCCTTGGGGCGGATGGGATAATCGTGATTGGGAGGGTGAAGCCCCACACGGACTTCAAGGGGAGGATAGAGAGCGGGTTGGGGAAGATGATGGCGATAGGCCTGGGGAAGCAGAAGGGGGCTGAGACCATCCACGGGCGCGGCCCCGAGGGATACCACAGGATCATGCCCATGGCGGCCAGGTTGATAATGGAGAGGGCCCCGATCCTCCTCGGCCTTGCGATAGTCGAGAACGCCCGCCACGAGATAGCGATCGTCAAGGCCCTAGAGCCCCAGGAGATAGAGGCTGAGGAGGAGAGGCTGCTGGAGAGGGCTAAGGAGCTGATGGCCAGGCTCCCCTTCAAGGAGATAGACGTCCTGATAGTTGAGGAGATCGGGAAGAACATAAGCGGGACGGGGATGGACACGAACGTCATCGGGAGGTTCTGGCTCCCGGGGGAGGTGGAGCCAAGGGCTCCTAGGATAGGGAGGATCGTAGTCCTGGACCTCTCGGAGGAGACGCATGGGAACGCCATTGGCATAGGCCTGGCCGACTTCACCACGAGGAGGGCGGTCTCAAAGATCAGCCTCGAGGAGACCTACGTCAACTCCCTCACGGCAGGCTCTCCAGAGACGGCCAAGATACCTATACACCTACCGAGCGACAGGGAGGCTATAGCCATGGCCCTCCAGACCTGCTGGGTCTCAGACCCATCGAAGGCAAAGGTTGTGAGGATAAGGAACACATTGGAGCTGGAGGGGCTCTGGATATCGGAGAGCATGCTGGAGATCGTAAAGGGTGACAGGGAGCTGGCTGAGAGGATTGAGGTTCTAAGCAGGCCTAGGGAGATGCAGTTCGACATCCTAGGAAACCTCGCGAGGTGAAACCTAGGAAGAGCCCAAACGAACCAAGCATATACCTCATATGAGGTTGGAGAAGCCTAAAGGGGGAGGAACATCGTCCTCACCTGATGGACCTCCCTGATCCCCCTAATCCTCCCAACGAGCTCTAAGATTCGCTTATAGTCTCCCTCAGCCAACATGATCTCTAGGCAATATCTTTGTCCGATATGCCTGTGAATGTTCTCGACAACCACATCATCAAATTCATGCCTTATCTCACCAACCTTTAAATCAACCTCATCATCCTTATAATCGGAGGTTATCATTATCGTCGTAGCGACATAGTTAAACTCCATCCTCGAGAACTCCCACTCCGATATGAGGCTCCTTATGGCGTCTCTGAGAGCCTCAGATCTACTATAATAGCCCCTGGACCTCACGAACTCGTCAAGCCTCTCCAAGAGCTCGCCTGGAAGGGTCAAGCTGACGACGGTCATGACAACCCCATAATCATATCTCCATAGACCAAGTTAATGTTTATGATCCATGGTCAGCCCTCGAAAATGAGGCCTCAAGCCCGATGACTCACCACTAGGCTACACATGTGAGGCAATCATTCATATGAGGAAGATCCAAAATATATCGTTGAAGGTTTTGCTAAGGCAATGTCATTATATGGAGTTCACTTCATCATTTCGAAGAGAGTTGGATCGATGCTGTGAGGTTTAATCTTTTATGCTTCCAGCCTTTATGTGAAACATGTTTGGGGTGGGAGCCACGCGGGATATGCAAATCCCCATCATATCGGTGAGGGGGGACCCATACACCCGGGGGCTGCAGCACGGCTCCCAGGCGAAGGATCTAATATCTAGGAACATATCCTACTACCTCCACCTCTGGAAGACCTACTTAGGCATGGGGAGAGGGGAGGTTTTAGCTCAGGCTGGGGAGTTCATACCTCACATAGAGGCGTATGACCGTGAGATAATGGAGGAGCTCCGAGGAATGGCGGATGGGGCTGAGGCCTCCTTGGAGGAGGTGGTGGCCCTGAACAGCAGATACGAGCTCGTATGGGCCAGGATGGCGGAGCATGTGGGGAGGGGGGAGTGCACCTCGGTGGCCGTAGCCCCAGAGGCCAGCTCATCCGGCCAAACCCTGATGGGGCAGAACTGGGATTATAAGCCGAGGCTATCTGGGCAATGCATAATCCTGGAGATACTCCAGGATGGGGGGCCTAACATAGTGACCCACGTCGAGGCTGGAACCGTTGGGAAGATGGGCATGAACTCGGCTGGCATAGGACTCTGCATAAACGCGCTCATCTCGGATAGGGACAGGTTTGCGCCCAAGACCCCAATCCTGGCCATATGCAGGGGGATCCTCAACGCATGGAGCCTCAGCGACGCCTTGGGAGCCGTGCTCTCGGCCAGGAGATCGGTCTCTGCAAACCTCCTCATCTCCCATGAGGAGGGGGAGATGATCGACCTTGAGATCACCCCAGACGAGGTTGGATTCATCTACCCAGATAGGGGAGTATTAGTCCACTCAAATCACTTCATAGCCCTCAGATCTAGGGGCATCAAGGACAGGGGGATCAGCCTATGCCCCGACACCCTGATCAGATTTGAGAGGGCTAAGAGGCTCATATCTAGAAGAATAGGAAATATAGATGTTGAAACATTGAAGGAAATCTTTAGAGATCACTTCAACTGGCCAAACTCGATTTGTAGACATGAGGATATAAGGTTTCATCAAGATCTACAACTCAAAACACTCGCATCAATGGTGATGAACTTAAATGAGAGAACAATTTATATTTCAAATGGACCTCCATGTGAGAATGAATATCTGGAACTAAAATTTGGAAGCATTAAAAAAGAAGATTTTTAGGAGGCTGATCTTAACTGAAATGAGATCAATGAAAATTTATTATCGTTCAGTTTTTCATCCTCTCGAACTTCTGAAATGTGCTCTCCTCCCCAACAAGGGAACCCCTCCCTTGAGCCTTTCTCCTCCTGGACCCGCGTTTAAGAGTTTGGCATCAGAAAAATTCGTGGTGAATGTAGTCGACATTTTAATGCATGAGCTAAATAACTATCCTTCACCTGCTACAACTTGTTCTATGGGGGAACTCCGACAATATTAAAAAGTTCAAATTAAATATTATTATGTTAATATTTTGTCAATGAAAAATAGCATCAAATTAAAATAACGATTTTTGATGGTTTTTGAATGAAAATATGGGGGATCATGACAGCGCACTGATAATAGAGGGCGGAGGGGTATGGCTTATCCTGGTTGCTTGGTTGGGCCTAACCATCGCCTCCTCAGCCATCCTTGACCTTCTAATGGGGGGCATACCCCTAAGCCAGCCTCCCCTGGCCTCGATTGGGACCGCCTCAAGCCTCATCTATCACATCTCCATCCTCTCGGTTGGGGTTTATGTAGGATATCTGGGGCTCAGGGAGCTCCTCCTCGAGGGGAGGCTCTCGGTAGAGTTCCTGATGTCTGCCGCTGCCCTCGGAGCCCTATATCTAGGCCATCTGTTCGAGGCCGCCACCGTGCTCCTCCTCTACTCCCTCTCAGAGTACCTGGAGGGGTTCATAGAGGATAGGGCTAGGAGGTCCATCGAGGCCCTCTCATCCCACATGCCAGAGGAGGCAACCGTGCTGGTGGAAGGCGTCGAGAGGAGGGTGAAACTGGACGAGGTCCAGCCGGGAATGGCCCTCCTCGTGAGGGTTGGGGAGAGGATACCCATAGACGGGGAGGTTATTGAGGGAGTCTCATATGTGGACCAGTCTCTGGTTACGGGGGAGTCCACCCCAACGTTGAGGGGGCCGGGAGACGAGGTTTACGCCGGCACGCTGAACATGAGCGGGGTTCTGAAGGTCTCCGCTAGGAGGAGAGCCGAGGAGAGCCTCGCCTGTAGGATCGGGAGGCTCATCGAGGAGTCTAGGAGGAGGAAGGCGAGGATGGAGGGGATGGTGGACAGGTTCTCCAGGCTCTACGTGCCCACCGTCATCTCCTTAGCCCTATTCGCGGTTCTGGCCATGCCGAAGATCACGGGTGACCCCCCCTCAACCTGGATATATAGGGCCCTCACCCTCCTCGTGATCTCCTGCCCAAGCGCCTTCCTGATCTCAGTTCCAGCATCCATCTTCACCGCCATAACCATGGCCGCTAGGAGGGGGGCCATCATAAAGGGGGGGATCCATATCGAGAAGATGGCCGGGGTTAGAGCCGTCCTATTCGATAAGACTGGAACCCTCACCACGGGGAGGCCCACAGTCCGAGAAGTCAAACAGATCGGTGGCCAGGAGACTAAGGCCCTAGCCTACGCCGCCGCCCTCGAGCAGTACTCCAATCACCCAGCCGCCCAGGCGATAGTCAGGCTGGCCTCGGAGAGGGGGATCGAATACAGAAGGCTGAGGGTTAGAGCCGTGGAGGAGATCCCGGGGATGGGGATCATAGGCTATGTCGAGGGCTCCCATGTGGCCGTTGGAAATATGGAACTCGTTAAAGGTTATGGATGCGAATATGGGGCTATGGAGGGGATCAAAAAAGACGCCCACACAGCCGTCTACATCTCGATAGATGGGGAGATGGCCGCATCCTTACACCTCCACGACGAGGCGAGGGGGGACGCGGAGAGAGCAATAGAGGCCCTAAGGGAGATGGGGATCCACACAGCCATCCTCACAGGGGATAGAGCCGAGATAGCGATGGATACAGCCGAGAGGCTTGGGGTCGACGAGTTCCACGCCGAACTCCTCCCCGAGGATAAGCTCAGCATACTTGAAGAGATGAGGAAGAGGTATGGGACGATCGCCATGGTTGGAGATGGGGTGAACGACGCCCCAGCCCTAGCAGCCTCAGACATCGGAATAGCCATGGGAGGGGCCGGGGTTGACATGGCCCTAGAGTCAGCTGACATAGTCCTAGTAAAAGACGAACTCATCCACATACCATATATATTTAGACTAAGTAAAAAGACTGTGGAAATTGCACGCCAAAACATATTTATTTCAATAGCAACGAAGATCACCCTCGGCATCCTAGGCCTGCTGGGCCTAACACCCCTATGGCTCACGGTCGCAGCCGGAGATGACGGCGTGACACTGGCCTTAATCCTAAACATAATGAGGTTAACAAAGGTTAAACCTTGATATGATCAATAAAATTTTGAGCGAGACATTGTAATCATTTATTTACAAGAATAAAAATTCATAAAGTTAAGAAAGTCACAGGTTATCTTTACAGACTTAAGAGAAGGTAAGAAGAGCCTTTAGGAGCCACCCATAGAGGTTTTATAATCTTAGAGGAACTCAATATGATGGGTAGATGATTGGAGGAACCTCTGGGACTAGGCTCCTATCACTTGAAGATCCCTACAACAGGGAGTTTAATGCCAAGGTCCTCACCCTATCCACCATAAACGGGATGAAGGCCCTGATCCTAGACCAGACAGCCTTCCACCCCGAGGGAGGCGGCCAAGACTCGGATATTGGAGAGATCAGGGGGCCCATGGGGAGGGCCTTGATATCCTCGGCCGTGGAGGCGGAGGGGGTGGTATGCCACCTATGCAAAGAGATGGAGGGAGCCTTTAATCCCGGAGACCCCGTGAGGGGGGAGATAGACTGGAGGAATAGATACGGGCTGATGAGGAACCACACGGCATCTCACATCCTCTGGGGCGCCCTCGAGAGGGAGTTCCCGAAGGCTAGGATCGTGGGCTCCCACGTATCAGCAGATAAAGGCAGGTTCGACCTAGAGACCGATAGGGATGAGCTGAGGCTCAGCCTTCCAAGGATAGAACATGTGGCCAACAGGATAGTGGAAGAGGATAGGCCCATGAAGATAGAGATACTAGATAGGGATAGGGCCATCTCAAGGTTGGGGAGGTACGGGGGGAGCCCCCTCAACCTCCCTGGAGATGCCGAATGGATCCGTATGTCGAGGTCAAGGAATGGGATATCTCCCCATGTAAGGGTCTACATGTGAGAAGAACAGGCGAACTCGGCCATATAAGAATCCTGAGGAGGACCTCTAAGGGGAGAAACCTCGACAGGATCGAGTTCGCAGCAGCACCCCCTTAATAGGCTGTATTCACAAAATTCAACCTCCAAATAACTCTCCTACATAATCTCAGTTAAGAGCATCATCATAAAATCAAAATTTTTAATTGGAAGATCCTTTGAATGGATGTTGGTCAGTTAGAGGTTATCTCTATGGAAACTAGATCCGGCATTGCCATATATTTGCTTGGCTTGGCAACATTCGTAACCTTCCTATCTGCCCATCTGATAACGCCGGTGATCCCGGTTTTGGCGGAGAGGCTGGGCGCTAAAGAGTTGAGCATCGCGGCGGTCTCTGGAGTTTACATAGTCCTCTTAGCAAGTTTTCTGATCCTCACCGGGGCCTTTGCTGATAGATATGGCAAACGCAGAGCCATAGCTTTGGGGGCTCCCCTCGCCGCCCTCTCCTCCATACTATGTATTTTCGCTAGGTCTTGGGAGCACCTATTGATCCTAAGGGCTCTCGGTGGGATCGGCGACTCCATCGTGGGCCCTGCACTGTTGGCTTTGGTGGCTGAGCTCGGCGGGAGGGAGAGGGGCAAGGCCATGGGAATCTTCAGAGGCAGCCAAGGTTTA
>JBBIVO010000047.1:0-12350 GCA_037439685.1 Candidatus Bathyarchaeota archaeon
GGCATGTTTCCGATCCCCCACTCGGTGCATCCCCAAACCCTCTCATCCTCAACTATGTTGCCCGTCAGCTTAGCCCCAGGATTAAAGCCGTAGCATATGTGGGCCATCTTCAGCATGTTTGGGTCGTTGAAGCTCCTCAGCCATGCCTCATAATCGGCGGCCTCCTTTCCCCCCTCAATTTTCTTTATCTCTCCAGCCTCCACCGTCAGCTCTATGGGCTCCTTTAGGAGGCCTAAGGGGGGAGCCACGGAGCCGTCGAAGGCTATCTTCCCATTTATGGTCTCATGCAGTATCGCCCAGCCGATCTGCCCAGCCATCATGTGGGGTCCGGGCGTGTCAGCATACCCAGAGGCGTACCTTGGCCTCCCCTTAGGATCGTTCTTGAAGGTGACATCGCAGCCAGTTGGGGTCGTTACACGAACCTCCTTAGCCGATGTCGTCAAAACCGCGACCTTCTCCAGGAATCTTCCTAGGAGGGGATAATCTATCCTCCCGATGCACCTGACCATCATGTCCGCGTTCATGCCGACGAGGCAGAGATACCTCAGGCGTCGATTCTCCCTCATGACGACGTCATAGGGCGTCGAATATAGCAGCCACTCATTATTAAACTCGACCCACGCGTCAGCCCCCTTAAGGGCACCTATAAGGGCTTCTTGGGGCAGCATGGGATCCGCGGCCTTCCCGACCCCGAGAGGGGAAGCCAGCCAGATGACCATGGGCTTAGCCCCTAGGGCGAAGGCAGCCCTAGCCGTGGCCTCCACAACCCGCATATCTGACTCCGTGTCACAGGTTATGACGAAGGCCTCGCCTTCTCGAAGCTTGAACAGCTCCCTGGTTAGAATGTCAGCTGCCCTCCCCAACTCAAACTCATAGATCTTCATATCATACAAATTTAATATCATAAAATGTTAAAAACTTTTCCTGTGAATATTGGCGTCGGCAGTTATGGCCTTAGTTGGATGAATAACCAGGTCGCCATTAACAACAATCGTATGAAGATTGAGAGCGCTTTTATTGAACCTCTAATTTGTAGATATAATGGTTTTAAATCTTGATCCAGCAGGTTAAATTATGGGTATTTTGGCCCACCCTTCACCGCCATCCTTAAGCCTCTCTTTGGTGAGAGGGTGTATGAACTTGAGGGCTGCCCGTCTGTTGCAGGTGGTGGATACCCACACCGTGGGGGAGCCCACGAGGATAGTCTTGTCAGGGATTCCTAGGCTCAAGGGCGAGGGCCTGACCGGGAAGAGGGAGTTCCTTAGACACCACTATGACTGGTTGAGAACCTCCCTTTTATATGAGCCTAGGGGGCATAGGGACCAGTTCGGCGCGGTTGTTCTGCCCTCTGAGGAGAGGAATGTCGACTACCAGCTCATCTTCATGGATGGCGAGGGCTACCTCGATATGTGTGGGCATGCGACGATGGGGGTGACCACAGCCCTCATAGAGCTGGGGATGGTCCAACCCGAGGAGCCCGTCACGAGGGTCACCTATGAGACCGCCTCTGGGGTGGTGGAGGCGAAGGCGGTGGTGGAGGATGGATGTGTTACCGAGGTCTCGATAGTAGATGTCCCAAGCTTCCACCTGGGGACCTATGAGGTGAGGCTTGAGGGAAAGCCCCTCAGGGTCGATGTGGCCTATGGGGGGAACTACTACGCCATAGTCGAGGCGGAGAGCCTGAAGACGAGGGTGAGGCTTGGCAACCTGGAGGAGCTGGTGAGGAAGGGTATAGCCCTGAGGGATGAGGCCTCAAGGATGATAGCCGTCTCCCATCCCGAGAGGAGGGGGATACAGGAGAGGGTGGGGCTGGCGATGATAGTGGATGAGCCGGAGCTGCCTCAGAGCAGCGGGAAGAACATCGTGGTCTTCGGTAGGGGGCAGTTCGACAGGAGCCCATGCGCCACCGGCACGGCGGCGAGGCTCGCCACCCTACATGCCAGGGGGCAGATAGAGGTCGATGAGCCCTTCATCCACGAGAGCATAATAAACACCACCTTCAAGGCGAGGATCCTCGAGAGGACCAAGGTTGGAGGATACGAGGCCATAATCCCCGAGATAACGGGGAGGGCCTATATAACCCAGATAGTCAATGTGATTATAAACCCCAGCGACCCCCTAAAGCACGGATTTAACACCTGGTGAGCCTCACCACATCCGAGGGCCAATCAGCTCAGTGAACCAGCTTCCGGAGGCCTCCCTGCCCTTATCCATCGCCTTATCGCCTCCCCCTTCATCAAGGCTTCGCCAGAAAACAGCGGGAGTTTACGCTCTGGGCTGTATCAAGACCAGGCCCTTTGCCCTCTTCCTATATCCCCCCTGCTTAACTCGTTTACTTGGGGATAGTGATATCCTTTTGAGGTCGGGAACCCTATCGAAAGCCTTATCGTCTGAAATCACTTGGCGATCCAACATTAGCGCCGAAGCGGCTACAAGGCTGTCGAAGAAGCTTAGTCCATACTTTTCTTCAACTTCTTTGGAGCGTTAACAAACTTATGCTAAGTTTTCACCTCTTTCACGTTACTACGGGTTAGAGCCCCGTAGAGGGCCAACAGCGCCATCTTCACCTGGGGCGGGTTCCTTCCGCGAGCCCTAAGGACCACTTGGAACTCAAGGGCGTCGGTGTCGGGCACCATAATGCCGCTAACTCTTTAAGCAGCCTCATCGCGTCTTGATGCTTGTGATCTCTGGGGTTTATGGCGAAAGGGAGCTCTGTCAGCGACCGGCATAGCACTTAAGCCACCCCTCAGCCTCAGCCTCCTCCCTTCCCTCCTCGTAAGGCTCCCTCACAGCCTCCTCCAAAACCTTATAGGGATCCTGAGGTAAGGCCTCGATGATTATCCTCTTACCCTCAACTCGGATCAGAACCCTCTGCCCCTGCTTGAGCCTCAGCACCTCCCTAATAGCTTTGGGAATCACCATCGTATACCTTCTGAATATAACCGATTCCTCAGACATTGCCTTTATCATACGAAAATGTAAAAAAATATCGGATAAAAATTTTTATCATCCAACTTTACATCTTAATAGTCTGCCAGATGGCCCGCGGCTTTAGTAAGCTGCATCGGAAAGCCGTGGCTTAAGGTTGGCTCAGGAGCTGAGCTGCGGGCCTTAGCTAGGGCGATGTGGCATTCGGCTCCTAGAGCGAGTGGGTTACCTAGAGGAGATGTCGACCCGCGGCAGATATGCGGGGTGGGGTTAACCCCATGCGGGTATGGGAGGATGAAGGGCCAAAACGCGGTGGGAGGAGAGACGCTA
This sequence comes from Candidatus Bathyarchaeota archaeon, assembly GCA_037439685.1. Lineage (GTDB taxonomy): Archaea > Thermoproteota > Bathyarchaeia > TCS64 > TCS64 > JAGTRB01. Next base: position 3,259 of record JBBIVO010000047.1, read on the forward strand.
TAGCGGTGAAGGTCTCCTTCTAAAACATCATAAAGGTGTTGGGGCCTAACCTCTATGGAGGCCCCTTATGAAAAGTGGAGGGGAAATGAAGGCGCTTCGAAAGTTTACGTTAAGGCGGAATGGCATCGTCAACTTAAATTTATGGGCGCTGGGAGCATTTCTCTTAGGATAGAAAGGTTTGCCCATCCTTGAGTCAAGTGGCGGAACGCTAACCTTTAGCCCTCTTCTCGCGGATCCTCTGGCCCTCTAGACTATCTTCCTGAACCATCTCGAACCCCATCGACCGGGGCCTTAAGGTTCGCCCATGGAGATGGTGGCGAAGGCTTCGGCCTGCCGGCTCTCCCGGTAAGGGCTGGCTGTTGAGGAAGGAGGGTATCAAGGTAGAGGCATCCTCAACCCTTGAAGTGGCCTTTAAATATGTGAGGGCTTTAGGCTTTGGTTGGTTGTTTGAGGATGGGCAAATCGCAGGGTGATGATGTCGTCAGGCCCTCTAGGTGGTGGGAGGCCCTTCCCAGGCCGGTCTACGCCAACCTAGAGAGGCTTGATTCCAGTCAGCCCTGGTTCGAGGTCTATAGGGTTGAGACCGACGTCTATGTCTTCTACGAGCCCGGCCAGTTCGAGGAGGCGATCTCCTACCTCGTCTTGGGGAGGGAGAGGGCGGCCCTGATAGACACGGGATGCGGCATAGGGGATATCAGGGCTTTAGCTAGGGAGTTCACGGGCCTCCCCATAATGGTTGTGAACACCCACCACCACATAGACCATGTTGCCCAGAACCACCTCTTCGAGGAGGTGGCCATCTTCGACCATCCGATGGCCAGGGCGGCCGCCGAGAGGGGGTACGGCCACGAGGAGGCGGTCCAGCTCCTCTCTGAAGGTCTCCTCTGGAAGCCCCTCCCAGAGGGCTTCGACCCGAAGGCCTACTGGGTGCCACCCTTCAGGGTCACCCGCTGGCTGAGGGATGGCGACCTCCTCGACCTGGGCGGGAGGAGGCTTGAGGTGGTTCATACACCCGGCCACTCCCCCGACTCCATATGCCTCCTGGATAGGGACTCGCGCCTATTATGGACTGGGGACACCTTCTACACTGGGGCCATATACACCCACCTGCCCGGGGGAGACCTCGACAGGTTGATAGAGAGCTATAGGAGGTTGATAGGCCTCTTCCCCCACTATGATAGGCTGATGCCGAGCCACAACGAGCCATGGATAGAGAAGGAGATCCTCTTGGACGTATCGAGGGCGGCTGAGAAGGTAAGGGCGGGCATCGGAGGATATGTGGAGGGAGCTGGGGGGATCAGAAGGTATGATTATGGGAGGTTCTCCCTCATAGTCTCCCCAACCCGAGAGGCCGCATCATGACTCTTCTGCAAGGATACAGGCCTCAGCCGCGTGTAACCGAAAGGAACAGCCCCAACCTTTCCTTCCCCTGCTTCCTACGGGGTTCTCCTCGGGTTCTTTCCCATTCGATGGGGATAAATACCCTTCCAGCCCTCCAATACCAAGAGGAGGATGTTCAGGAAGATCCTGGTCTCTGTCGACGGCTCAGAGCCATCTAACAGGGCCTTAAGGTACGCCGTTGAGCTCGCTTCGATGTGGGGGGCTGAGCTCAGGATCCTCGTCGTCGTACCCCGCGTGATGCTCCCAGTATTCCCAAATGAGGGGATTGGAACGGTCCCCATAGCCCTCTACTCGGAGATGGATAGATACCGGGAGAGGGCGAGGGCGGCATACCAGAGGGTTCTGGAAGACTCCGTCAGGGCTGCTAGGGAGATGCACCCGGAGTTGAAGGTTGAGGGATTGCTGAGGGAGGGGAGGCCATCCTCAACCATCGTGGAGGAGGCGGACAAGGAGGGGGTGGACCTCATAGTTATGGGGAGCAGGGGTCTAGGAGGCATAATGGGCTGGGTCTTAGGGAGCACCAGCAGGAGGGTTGTGGACTCCTGCACAAAGCCCATCCTCATAGTGAAGTAGCCTGGAATCCCCATGGGGTCTGGAGGATGGCGGACCCACTCGAAGCCCTATGGGAGGCGGGGCGGATAGCCTCAAGGGTGAGGGATAGGATCCGGGGCAGGGTAGAGGCTGGGATGAGGGTCATCGAGATCTGCGAGATGGTTGAGTCCTGGATAAGGGAGATGGGTGGGGAGCCCGCCTTCCCATGCAACGTCGACATCGGCCACGTCGCCGCCCACTATACCTCCCCCCCGGGAGACCCCACCGTCGTGCCCGAGGGCTCCCTCATAAAGGTTGACCTTGGGGTCCATGTGGATGGCTACATAGCTGACACAGCGGTCACCATCAGCCTCGACCCCATGCTTGGAGGGCTGGTGGAGGCCGCCGAGGGAGCCCTGGAGGAGGCCATAGGAGCCATCAGGGCCGGGGTTAGGGCATCGGAGGTGGGAGCCACCATTGAGAGGGCGATGAGGAGGAGGGGGGCCATCCCCATAAGGAACCTGACTGGGCATAGGATGGCCCGCTACCTGGTCCACGCCGGGGAGGCTATACCGAACGTGGCGGCGCCCACCCTTCACAGGCTTAAGGCTGGGGAGGTATACGCCGTGGAGCCCTTCGCCACCCTCCCAGAGGCCTCTGGGGAGGTTGTGGATGGGCCTCATGGAAACATATACCTCTTCAAGAAGAGGAGGTCACTGGATAGCGAGCTGGCGAGAAGGATGCTGAGCTATATCCAGTCGGAGTATAGGACCCTCCCCTTCGCCCACAGGTGGGTCGCTGGGCGCTTCCCGGGGTCCGAGGGGGTGGAGGCCTTCAAGGAGCTGGTCAGGTCTAAGTGCCTATACCCGTATCCTCAGCTTATTGAGAGGAGCCTTAGGCCGGTGGCCCAGGCCGAGCACTCGCTCATCGTGATTGAGGAGGGGTGCGAGGTCATAACGGCCTAGCCTCCTCGGGCAGCCTCTTCCTCGTGATCCGGGTTATGACGGCCTGCCCCCCACACTTCGTGCAGGGGATATCCCTCCTGAAGATGTAGTCCTCCCTCTCGAAGCCCCTCACCCTCTTCAAACCGCAGCTGGGGCACTCGATGGTCGTTAGGACCTCGACGCGGGGGATGAGCGCCCTCCTCCTTGGAGGAACCCTAGCCCTGAAGAACATGTAGCCCATAGCGGCGAACCCCACAGACCCTATGAGTATATAATAGCTCGCCTGCTCAGACCTTCCCGAGGCATAGGCCTCGAAGCCGAGGTAGAGGTTGAGGAGGGAGAAGATCCCTAGGGCTAAGGCTCCGAGGATGACGACCCAGGGGGTCTGAGGGATGGCCCCTCCACCACCGCTCCTCTCCACCATCCCATCACCTACTGGGCTATTCCCACGGTGTTCCCGATCCCAGCCACTATGACCACATCCCCCTCGCCCGTCCTCTCCCTGATGGTCCTCCTAACCGCCTCGACAGCCCTCCCTGTAGCCTCGAAGAGTTCCTCCCTCATGGGGGCGACGACGTCTGCAATATCGACCTTTATCGCCACGGCGTATAGGGGGACGTCATAGGCCTTAGCGGCTTCCTCTATCTTGAACTTCTCGACGCCTATCCCGCCGATGGCTGCCCCCACCCCCTCCGCCACCTCCCCAGTCTGCTCCCCCTCAAGCTTTGCAGCCGCGTCTATCATCACTATCGCCTTCACCTCCCCCTTCCTCATCCTTAGGATGTTCTCGATCGCCTCCGCCGGCTTCCCAACATTCGCTCCAGGCCCTATGGCCTTGATGACGATGAGCTCCCTCCCATCCATCGGCACCTCGGCGGCTACGATGTCCTCGGCCACCTCCTTGCATGGATGTCCATACATCATCCTCGCCGCGGTCAGGGCTCCCACCCCATCCCCGATGGGTATCCCAAGCTGGAAGGCCTGGATGGCTGAGGAGAAGGCCTCCACCTCCCTCATCACGAGGGGGAGGATCATGTGGATCTGCATTATGATGTATATGTTCATGGTCTTCTTTCCCAGGAGGTAGAAGTGGCGGATGACCTTGTAATACACGTTTAGGGCCTGGGAGGCCTCCAGAAGGTTCTCGATGTTGTTGGCCTCACTCTTTGAGGCGTTTGGGACCATGGCCTTGACCTCAGCCTTGAACTTCCTCTCCCTCACATTCAGCAGCTGCTCCAGCTTCCCCACGATCCCGGCGGGGTCCAGATCCGTGGGCGAGATGAAGAAGCTCTCGAGGAGGCGCTCAACCTGAGGCGTGGGGTCCTCAGCAGGCCTCCCTATCTCCTTAATGGTCTCGATGGATATCCTCCTCCCCTCATCCCTGATGGCCTTAACCCTCCTAAGGGCCCCCTCGATGTGCCTGAGCATGGTCAAGCTCTGAATCCTCTGGGCATAGAAGATGTAGGTGATGAAGGCTATGCTTATGATCACCTGTATAATGGTTCCCAGCTCCGTCTGAGGCTGGAATAGCTGCCCGACTGAAGATATCACCCCAACCACTTCAGTTGAATCTAGCCACAAGGTTATAAAGATTAATTTTCCATCGCCTCTAAATCCGCGGAGCCCATAAGCCCTATGCCTGAAAGATGGAGGGGATAAAAGTAGACGGTTTAAGGAGGTGTTGAGGGGCTACCAGCTTCCACGGTTTCGCGTCGCCGAAGACAACACTACCGCCGTGGACGGAGCGCGGTTTAACTTCTGAGTTCGGAATGGGTTCAGGTGGGTCCCGCGCCCTATGGCCGGTAGCCCAAATTAAGGGGCATGGAGGCTCCGTTTAAACCTTTCGCCCTCCCTAAACCCGAAAAGATGAGGGTCTGAAAAGATATATATTGGATTATGGTAAGCCTATCTGGAGGGGCCGTGGTCTAGCTAGGTATGACGTCGGGCTCCAGAAGGCAAAGGCAGGTTTACTGACCTACCAAGGGATGAAGAGCTTTTGGAGAGGAAACCCGAATGTCGAGGGTTCAAATCCTTCCGGCCCCACCAAACGCTAAGCTCAACATCTAGATAGAGCGCTTACCATCCCGGTTATCGATGGTCTGAGTTCCTCAAAGAACCACGACGATAGGATAGGGTATGACAAGCAAAAATACGGCGATAGGTAAGCGCTCTATGCTGGTGGGCTCCGAAGGGGTGGATGAAGGACTAGAGATGTGTGTGAAGGCCCCCAGCATCATGTTTGGGCTGCGGGTAACCCTCCTCTCACAGAGCACTCAATGGGGCCCATAGGGCGGTGGGCCTAGGGCTATCCCTAGGATTGATCCTAGGAAGGCTACTGCTGTAGTGTAGGTCAGGACTAGGGTGAAGATGAGGTGTTTTTGGCTCCTAGAGCCCCGAGCATGGATAGCTCGTAGCTTTATTCCTGTTCAATAAATTAATTAGTTTGCGTAATAATAATCTAGTGTGGTGAGAGGGTTTGGGTTATACTAGGGTTAAAGGGTTGATTGGCAGAAGGAAGGGTGAGTGTGAAGAGGTTGAGTTTCTCGTTGACACCGGAGCTTTCTATACAATCATACCTCCAGCCTTGGCGGAAAAACTTAGCATTAAGGCTGTGGAGGTTGCTGAGTTGACCTTGGCTGATAAGCGGAAGGTTATGGCTGGGGTAACGGTTGCCTATATAAAGCTTTTGGATAGGGAGGGGATACTACCCATAGCAATAATGGATTCGCCTGAGCCACTGCTTGGCGTTACAACACTGGAAGGTTTAGGTTTAAGAGTTGACCCTGTGACAGGTAAGCTCGAACATTCAAGACCCTATGGCCTTGCAGTTCTATGAATACGAAGAAAGCCCAAGAGTTCGATGATGAACCTGCTGAAACCATATCTAAGAGCTTCAGAAAGTTCTCTCTTTTCATTGAGCCCAGAACCAACATTTGAAAGTATTTGAATTATACCATAACCTCTCTTTATCATAACTTTCAACCAACTGCCTTTGTCTTTCCAAATAATCTCTCGCATTGAAGAAGAAACCTCAAAAACATTTAAACCCATCTATTTTGGAACAGTTGAGCTGGGCGTTCACATCTGCAACATTTTCTGCTCATAGTTTATGATTAACTTAACCATCGGCCATATCATTTTGATTCTTGTAAGGATTTGTTTTAGGTTTTGGAGGCCTTGCCTATCGAGGCTTTCAGGATCGGCGTCAAGGTAGGGTATGAAGCAGGTATAGGGCTGCGCCGATTCAACAGGTTTGGGAGGCTTGGGTTGGGTGGCGGTGGAGCCACGCCTGAAGTGCTTCTTGGGCTTCGTGGGCTGGAAGAGGAGCGCCCCCTCCGCATACCTACTCCTGAAGGGGCTGAGGAGAGGGTACGGTGGAAGGCCCATCTATACCGATGGCGCACCTTGGTATCCCCTAGCCTGTGGAGGGCTGAGGCTTGAGCACCACATATACGATGATGAATTGAGGGAGTTTATGGAGGGATGAACCAGTACCTGAAGGATAGGACGAGTCTTCGACGACCCCTTCCCATGCTTCAAGGAGGAATGTGATAGGAGACACGTGAAGAGCTGGCTCAAGCTATTCATCTTCTACCACAACCATGTAAGAAATAACGAAAGGGATGGAAGGCCACCTCTGGGAGACCCATCAAAGCCAGAGTACCAGCAGTTCATAGAGACGATGATGGAGGTGATGGGCTTAAGTTAAAGGAGCCAAAAACAGAATCAAAAACAAAATAGGATTTGCGTGGATATCTCCACCGGGGGACTAAAGCCTTTTAACACCCTTCACCCTTCCTCGTTGAGGATCCTCTGATGCCTGTGAGGCCTGTGTTGGCTGAGGTGAGGCGCGTCACCTCAGCCCGTGGGTTAGCGAGACCCCTGGATGGCGGAGCTGTGAGCCCCACGGGGCAGCGGATGAGACTAGATGACAGCGCTGAAGGGGCGGGCTGGATGCTCGAAGCCCATAGCCTCCAGGCGTGGGCGGCTCACATGATTAGGATTCCCGTGAAGGATCGGAGGGGTGCCGTGTGGTTGGCCATCAAACCCTCAAGGGGGCTGAGGAAAGATGGGATGAGGAGGGAGGAGGGTTTAACCTGTGGGGGTTGGAGCCCCCTGTTGAGGCTGGGATCCCACAACGTGGGGGCCTCCCCCCAAGCCTTTGGGATGAGCCCCTCATCTGGGGTGGGAGCCCATGGCTGAGGCCCTCTACCTCCTAATATTGGCCTCTCTCCTCTCCTTCGCCTCCACCTACCTCTCCATGCCCTACTTCATCCGCTTCATGTTGGCTGCGGGGATCGTCGGGAGGGATGTGATGAAGCCTGGGAGGCCCAGGGTGGCTGATATGGGGGGCCCCGGCGTCGTCTTCGGCCTCCTCTCAGGGGTCTTCACCTACATCGGTTTGGAGACCTTCATCTATGGCGGGCTCTCGGAGCTGGTCTACATCCTCGCTGCCATGTGCACCATATTGATCATAACCCTGATAGGCATCTTCGACGTCCTCACCGGCCTCATGGGGGAGAGGGAGGGGCCGGGCCTCTTCGAGAGGCTGAAGAGGAGGGGGATACCGGACTGGGTTTATTACCTAGCCCCAATACCGGCCGCGGTGCCCCTGATGGCCGTCAACGCGGGGGTAAGCTCCATGGCCCTCCCCCTCATCGGGAGGGTTGAGCTGGGCCTCGTCTACCCGCTGGTCCTGGTACCCCTGGCCATCCTATGCTGCTCTAATGCGACCAACTTCCTTGCAGGCTTCAATGGCCTAGAGGCAGGTATGGGCACGGTTCTTCACCTATCCCTAGGTCTATATGCCCTTCTAAACAGGGAGTATGCCGCCGCGGCCATATCGCTGCCCTTCGCATCATCCCTATTGGCCTTCCTCAGGTACAACTGGTATCCGGCCAGGGTCTTCCCAGGAGATCTGAACTACACGATAGGGGCCGTCGCGGCATCTGTAGCGGTCATCGGGAATATGGAGAGGTTCTCGATCCTCTGCTTCTCCCCATGGATCCTGGAGGCCTTCTTGAAGCTGAGGTCTAGGTTCAAGGCTGAGAGCTTCGGCATCCTGCTCGAAGATGGAACCCTAAAACCAGCCCAGAAAGGGGTTTACTCCCTCACCCACCTCATCATGAGAATTGGAGGCTTAAAGGAGTGGCAGGTCAGCCTAATCCTAATAATCATCGAGGCCATCATCTGCATCGCATCATACTCACTGATATCATATGGCATAGTTTAAAACACGTTTTCCCTATGAATCGTGGGAAATATCCGCGATCTCATCTATCTCATCTAATGTATGCCCAGTCCTCCCAGTATGGCTAGGGCGTTTTCGAGGGATCTCCTCGCATACTCAAGCGCCTCCCTAGCCTCCTCCTCGCCATAGATCTCCCAGGGTGTTAGGCTCCTCTCCGGCTCCCCGTAGGTCGCCCTTCCATGCTCTGGGGCTAGGGTTGATGAGAGCTCTGAGAGCTCCTCGGCGAGCCCCCTCACCTCCTCTGGGATCTCTTCGAGGAGTTCCCTCAGCTCGTGGGAGGGGTCGTGGCTCCAGCTTGGGACTCTGAAGAATGCTATCACGGCCTTCGCCGAGTTCTCGACGGCGAGCTGGGATGAGAGTACAGTCCCCCTGAAATCTCGCCGCCTGTAAGCCTCCTCAGCCTCTGAAAGGTGGCGCTCCGATAGCCTGACTCTGTACGAGATCTCGCCTGAAGGGTTGATCCTCATAATCCAATCCCCTCAGAGATTCTTACGGGGGCTATGGGCTTGCCGTCCCTCCTCCTCCACCCATACTTGCCGTCGGGGGTCCAATACCTAACAAGTTCAGCCTCCTCCATCAGCCTCCTGCCCCTCTCCATGAACCCCCTTAGAAATCCCCCCTCATCCCTCACGATTATGCCATCCGCCAGAACGTTTATGAGGAGGGGAGTCAGCTCGAGCTCCTCGTCAAGTAACCTGTCGAGCCTCACATCTATAAGGGTTATCGGCCTCCTCACGTGTTTAGAGATCATCTTGTATATCCTAGAGCGGGCGGCCATCCCCCCCATAGACCTGAGCACTATCAGGAGGTCAACATCGCTATCCGCCTTCGCCTCCCCCCTCGCCCAGCTTCCGAAGAGCAATAGGCCTATGAACTCATCCCCCAAAGAGCTCATCAGGTCATCTGAGGCCTCTGAAAGCCTCTTCAATAACAGCTCCAATCCCACCCTCCCCTCCTCAGCCAAG
>JBBIVO010000048.1:0-903 GCA_037439685.1 Candidatus Bathyarchaeota archaeon
GGTCAAGGTGAACATGATCGAGGCCTTCGCCAACGACCTGAAGATAATCGCCGAGGCCGAGCTCTTCCTCAGAACCCTCCTGCCAACCCTCCCCTTCTTCGGGATCTTCATGATAGCCATGTCCACGGGGAGGGGCTCAGGCCACACCACCATCCCCACCCTGATCGGGATAGTCAGGCTCTGGGCGATAAGGGTGGCCCTGGGATACTATCTGGCCTTCCCCATGGGATTGGGCACCCTCGGGACATGGCTCGCCATCTCCCTAAGCAACGTCATTGGGGGCATCATCGCAATAACCTGGATAAGGCATGGAAGGTGGGCGAAGGCGGTCATAAGGAGGAGGCCCTAGAGCCCCTCCATATTCATTGAAGCATTTAACCTTCAAATCTCCACCAAATATCTTTGGAAGTCAACGACGACAAATTTTTTACCTCTCTTTATAACTTTATGTCCTTCACTCTCTAATAGATTCTTCTGTGCCTCTGCTCCACCGGGATACTTTTCATTTACTATTCCCCCCTCTTTCAGGGTTCTCCAGTAGGGAGTGACCTCCTCCTCTCCTCCTCTTCTTGCCTCTTCTGCCGCCCTTGCAGCTATGCAGGCGAAGATCCCAGTGACCATCGGGCAACAGATACTGGCATTATGCCTCCTTGCGAGGATCTCCCGAATTCCATTTATGGTGATAACCTTCCCCTTAGGGACCCTCCTCATCATCTCGTCGACCTCCCTTGGCGCTGGGATAACGACCGTCCCATCGCCCCATTGTCTCTTCATCTTCTCCGGGATCTCGACCACCCTGGGGAATCCCTTATCATCCTCCAGCCTCTCCCTCCAGGATCTTCCCATGGCTCTTCCTCCTAGCTCTCCCCTAGATTCTCTCCCCCCTTCTAAGCTTAGGGAGGT
>JBBIVO010000048.1:913-10991 GCA_037439685.1 Candidatus Bathyarchaeota archaeon
CATGTACTTCTGGGCCAGGGAGAGGTACTCCTCCATGCTCGTCTCCTCCCTGTCCAGGAGGAGGGCCATCCTCTCAAGCATGGAGTGGTGTCTCCTCTCCTCCTGGAGGAGGTGTCCCAAGAGCTCTGCCACCCGGTCATCCCTCACCAGCTCCAGGATCCGCTCCAGCCTCCCGATCATCTCCTCCTCCACCCTTATGTGCCCCTTAACCGACCTGGCCAGCTTGAGGGCGGTTGAGGCATCCATCTCCATCCTCACGGGAGCCTCTCCGGCCTCCAACTCGACCAGGGCCCCGCAGAGGGCCGCGTGCTTCTGAGAGTCGTAGATTATCCCCTCTATCACCGCGGAGGCAAGCCTGTGGGGGATCGCCTCGAGGGTTGGCCTAAGCCTCTCGGCATGGGTGAGCTCAAGCCTCCTCTGCTCCTCCAGGAGCTCGACTAATCCAGCCATATGGAACCAGTTGGGCCCCCAACTATTAAAGCGATGCCACTTGGGCTGAGGCCTCAGGCAGCCAAGCGGGGTCGGCATAAAGGTCGAGGGGATCCTAGCGAAGGAGTCGGGCCACCCGGCGATGCCCGATTAATGGATGAACTTCCTGACCGTCTTCAGGGCCTCTAGGAAGGCTCCGCCCCTTTCGGTCAACCTGTAAACCCTTCTATCTCCCATGTTCTCCTCCTTTAACAGGCCCTTTGAAACCAGAAAATCTACTATCTTCTTTGTTCTGTCAACGGGCAGCTGGGCGCTGTATGATATTCTTGTTATTGGTGTAGAGCCCTTTCTCCTAACAGCATCCAATATGTCAAGATATATCTCATATCTGCTCCTTTTCTTCAAGGGGATCACTTAAAATTCAGGGTATTCAGATTGGGGCTGGGGGCAATGAGCTTACCTTTTTAGGCTCTGAGGCAAAGTGCACCTCTTCCTCGCTTTTCAACTCCTCAACGTATTGTGTCTCTCCCATTATCCTGCAATGGCTCTCCAAAAATATCTTTCTGGCATATATGTTCCTTGCCCTGGATCTCTCCTCCATCGTTAAGGTCTCTGCATAGATATCCTCCGCCTCGGCGCCCTCCCCTACTTCGACCTCCCTCGCCGAGACGATCCCCCTTATCCTGCCCCTCCTGCCTATCCTGACCCTTACGGCCCTCGTTCCCTCCAGGGTTATGATGCTTCTCCCGACATCCACGGAGTCGGCCGCTATCGCCCTTCGGGCCTTTAGGCTGCCGCCGACCTCTATGGAGCCTGCCTCGACTACCTCGTCCACCTCCGCCAGCCCTCCCACCTCTAGGTCCCCAGAGAGTTTGAGGCATCCCTCGACCCTCAGCTTGCCCCCGACGTTTATCTCAACCCCCTCCGCGTCGCCGGATATGGTGACGGATCCGCCCACATCCATCTCTCCGAATTTTATGGGGCCATCCGCGTGCAGTCTTCCCCCAACGTTGATCTCTTCTCCCCTGCACTCCCCAGAAAGCCTTACGCTCCCCCCGACGTCGATGGATCCGAAGCTCATGGGTTTGTTGGAGTTGAAGACCCCGCCGACCTTCACCTCCCCCAGCTCTCCGCCTGATATCTCCGCCGTCCCGCCGACGTTGAAATCCTTTGAGGTGACCTCCCCCTCCGCCTTGAGCCTCCCTCCAACCCTCACCTTATCAACCCTGACGGGGCCCTTCCCATAGAAGTATCCGCCGACGTTCAGGAGCTGGGCCACCGTGGATCCCCCAGCCCTGACCGAGCCTCCCACATCGATGCTCCTGGACTCTATGTCTCCGAGGGCCTCGAAGGATCCGCCGGCCTCCACCTCCTCAGCCCTGACATTCCCCCCCACCCTCAGCCTCTTACCCGACTCCACCTTGGCGGATTCCAGTTCTCCACCGATATCGAGCTCGAGCTCGACCTGGATATCCCTGGCCTTGAGGCTGCCCTCCACGGAGAGTGATCCCTCCTCGACCCTAACCGACCTCTCGACGGTTAGGTCGCCCCTGACGGTTATATCGCCGCCCCTCCCCCTAAGGGATAGGGCTGAGACCCCACAGTCGAACACGCAGTCCCCCTCGCACTGGACGATTCCGGAGGCCTCCACCCCCTGAGGCCCCTTGGCTCCAACGGTTGCGCCCCTGGCCAAGTAAAGGTTTCCCTCAACCCTATCCAGGATGGCGGAGGAGCCCGAGGGGATCCTGACATCGCTCATCATCCCACCGCCAAGTAAGCAGAATGGGATTCAATATAAACCCATGGCACATAATATGAGCTCAAAATTAGAACACAAAATGTTACCGAAAATCTAAGATCCCTGAAAAACATTTCAACCGAATATTTTGAAGTTTGGAGGCGAGAGATCGACGTCGAGCCGCCCGCCGATGGGCCGAAACGCTTTTCATCAAGCCCTCCCCACCCCCATCTGGGCACGGTCCGAGAGGAGGCCTCCACCCGCGGGGAGGATCATGAGGTTGAGGAGGGGCGAGGTAATCCTCCTGGGGGCAACCATTATCCCCTTCATCATCGGCCTCTATCTTTATCCTCAAATGCCGGAGGAGATGGCTTCCCACTGGAGCCTTAGGGGAGAGGTGGACGGTTATATGCCGAGATTCTGGGGGGTATTTCTAACTCCTCTCCTCCTCTCCGGACTTGGCCTAATCTTCATCGCGGTTCCAAGGGTCGACCCCTTGAGGGTAAACATCGAAAAATTCAGAAAATACTATGATGGATTCATAGCGCTATTTTTCATATTCATGCTCTCAATTTACTATCAGATGATGCTATGGAATATCGGGATAAGGATAAGCCCGAACTTGACCATCCCCATAGGGCTAGGCCTCCTGTTCTTCTATACAGGCATTCTCTGCGAGAATGCGAAGCAGAACTGGTTCATTGGAATTAGAACCCCTTGGACCTTGAGTAGTGAGGGGGTATGGGAGAGAACCCATAAGATCGGTGGAAAGCTGTTTAAGATCGCTGGGGTAATCGCTCTCCTCGGGGCATTTTTCCAGAGTCAAATGATATTTTTCATCCTCGCACCCGTGATTTTAATCACAATTTACAGCACTGTTTACTCATACTTAGAGTATCAAAAAGAGATCAAAAGGGAAATGAAATGAATAAGATGAGGTCTTTGGCGGATTCTCGCCCTCTCGAATCCTTCGAGGCTAGGCCGCGAACGCGCTGTAACGACCATTTTAAAGAAATATATACTGATAGGTTTCCCTACCCCTAGAGCTATTCGCTCATGTTCTACCTACCTTCTTAGTAGTTTGATCAGGTTGCTTACCGTAATTGAAAGGCCGACGGATATGATGAATCCCGCTATGAGGCCTAGCCAGGTCAGGATTCCCTCCACCATCAGGCGGAGGAAGAAGCCCATCGCCAGCCAGAAGGCGATCCTCGAAGCGGTTCCAGCCTTCGCATCTAAGGGCTCCCCCTGGAGGACCCTAAGGACTAGTATGAGGGCTTGGAAGGCTCCATAGGCCAGACAGAAACGCATAGCTGTGAGGTAGAGGGAGGGATGGCCATGCATGGGTGCTGGGAGGTATATTCCTCCCTCCCCCCTCACAAGCCTGAAGTCCTTGAGGAATCCGATGAGATCTCCAGGTAGGCCCGGGTTGAGTATCCAGAGGAAGCCCATAAGGACGAGGAGATAGCCGAAGGAGAGGAGGTCCAGCTCTCTCCTCCTTCTCCCAAAATTCCTCTCCACCCTATCCCTCATGGTAGGCCCCTCAAAAAATCGAAGCCCTCCCTTTAAAACCTCTATCTGAGGTGTAGATTCGACCTTTACCCTAGATCATCCGGCACTCCTCTGGGAAGAGCCCATGAGGTTAAGGGCCTAGGGATGTCCCACATGGGGAGGGACCCCCACAGCTCCTTGGGATGTTCCAAATGGCGGGCGTACCTCGAGGGAGAGCCCTTGAGAGGTGGGCTGCGGCTCTGTGAGGGGATTGGAGAGCCTCGAGCACCATTCGGCCCATTTGAACCGAGGAGGTCTCAGCCCAATCGGCCGCATGCAACGCCTACGCAGCCCTGGACCCCTCGAAGCCGCTTGGGAGGGTGAATCGATTTTGGGGCAGCTATCTGCGGCGTGAGCCGCGGATGGCGCGGATGATGATCAGCACCCCGATGGCCATGAGCGCGATCGGAAACCAGGGGATATCTATCTGATAGACCTCCTTGAGGAGGAGGCTTAGGCCCGCGAGGACGATTATCAGGCCTATCGTCAAACCGATGATGGAGCCTCCCCTAGATATCCCGGACCACCTCCCTTGATCCTCTCGAAGCTCTCAAAGCCCTCCCCAGCCTCCTCTCATACGGCTCACACCTTCGAGGAATGGTGGAAGGCGCCCCAGAGAGAGGAGCAGCCTCGTCATCCTCGTTTTTAGGCCACACCTAACGCTATATGCCATTCTCCTATCTCAACACTAAAGCCTATCTAAAACATCTTTAAGTTTTTTCCTATATGAAATATGAGGAGATGACTGGAGATCATAAAATAAATTTGAAGCTGGATTCTATCTCATCTCGACGGATCATCAGACCACCTCAAGGAGACCCACGCCATTTATGGGTGGGAGGATTGAGGTCTAAAGCTTAAATAATTGTTGAGGCTGAGCCTTGAAGGCACTCCCATGCTGGGAGGAACGGCTTGGATGAGGTCTGGATGTCCAAAGGCTGGAATAAGGCTCCAGACTGAGAACGGGGAGGAGGCTCCAGCGTCTCCGGGGTGGAGCTGGCTCGCCCTGGACGGGCTGCCCTCAACCAGCCCAATGCGGGGATGAGGTTCGAGTCGAACCATATGATTCACCTGAAAGCCCACACTCTTTAGAGGTGGGTAGTTGACCACAAGAGCACCGACTCCTACAACCCTAGGCTTCCCGCCTCGTACATGCGCACCCCTTTTATTTAAGCCGGCCTCTCAAATCCTTGGGTGTGGAATGAAACCCTTTGTTGGAAGGATCAGGGTCAAGCGCATCGGCAGGATCGGGAGGATAAGGGTGTCTGGGATTGGCTGTGAGGCTGAGGCTTAGCGTATCCGTAGGGTCTAGGAGCTTGGAGGTCATCGCCCTACTGAACAGCGGCTATGAGGCCCCCTCCCCCCACCTTCTGCTCCCGGTGGAGGATGCTAGGGAGCTCGGCCTATGGCCTCCAGGAGAGGCCTTCGAGATAGAGCTCGACACCGCTGGAGGCCCGCTCAGGGCTTGGCTCCACCCCAGAGCAGGGAGGGCCAAGATCCTAGCCGAAGATGCGGAGTCGAGGGAGGTGGAGGTGGATATAGTGGTCTCCCCGATAGCTGATGAGCCCCTCATAAGTGATATGCTGGCCGAGGAGTTCGGCCTAGCGGTTGAATCCTTCGGCCAAGGCCTATGGAGGTTCAGATGGGAGCCGAAGGAGAAGACCAGGGCCGGTGTGAAAAGAGTTTAACCCACATCTCAGCATGGAAGGATACAATCCATCTCCTTTAACATGACGAACCCCTAAGCATCTTGCCTATGAAAACATGGTTATTGAGGCAAGTGAAAGGATAGAGGAGTAAAGGGGTTGGGGGAGAAGCCTTATTCCTTATTTTATAAGTGATGATGATCGATGCTCTAGATTATCCTACGGTTTACAGTGGAATCTTATGGTTTCCTAATAGCCCAGCCAGACCCCAGGGCCTCTCAAGATGCGAAGCTGGTGGAGGGAGAAGGGTGTATGGTTAAGACACCAGATTTTTTAATGGGCTCTGGCGAGATCCAACGGGTGTCGAGGGCGAGCTTACCAGAGGATTGGGTCCCCATGGATGGGGATACCCTTGTAACCGTGGAGGGCTTCGTATTCAGCGTCTTCGGGTATGAGCACCCCGAAGGCCGCGCTATCGCCTTCCTCAAGTATATCCCCTCGAGGCTTAGGGGCCTCTTCAAGGTTCGGATATTAGATAGGACGTGGAGGTTTGAGGGTGATGAGCTCCTAAGGGCTGAGAGGCTCTACACCGCTGGGAACTACAGGGCAATCCTGGCCTCCTTCAGGGAGAATCTCTCCGACTACGTCTACTACTGCCCTCATAGGATGAAGGAGGTGCTCGCCGTCCCCCTAGATCGGGTTCGGAGGGTCTACTCTCCTAGGGAGAGTCTTAGGGCCTTGTTGGAGGTTGGGGCCAAGGACCCTGTTCAGAGGTGTGCCCTAGACCTCATAGAGCTGCTCTCCGAGTCTTCAAGGGTTCCCTTGGAGGACCTCGGCCTCCACGGCTCCATAGCCATGAACATGCACTCAGCAGGCTCCGACGTGGACGTGGTCGTCTACGGGGGCCAGAACTTCAGGAGGGTTGAGGAGTCGGTTGGGAGGCTTGTGGGGGAGGGGGTTCTAACCTACACCTTCAAGAACCGCCTCGACAGGGTGAGGAGATACAGGGGGAGTTTTCAAGGCAGGGCCTTCAACATAAACGCCACGAGGAAGCTCGAGGAGGTGAGATCCAGGTATGGAGACCACAGGTACATCCCCATCCTCCCCCTCAGGCTCCTCTGCAGGGTTAGAGGTGACGAGGAGGCGGCCTTCCGCCCGGCGATATACCGGATCGGGGGGGTTAGGCCCTTTAAAAACGGCCCAGCCCCTCCGGGGGGGATCACCCCAGAGGCGGCGGTCTCCATGATAGGATGCTACAGGAACGTGGCGAGAGTGGGGTGGGAGGTTGAGGTCTTGGGCATGCTTGAGAGGGTGGAGGACACGAGGACTGGGAGGGTCTCCTACCAAGTCGTCGTGGGGACTGCCGAGAGGGAGGAGGAGTACATCTGGCCCCTCAAACCCTCAGGGATAGGGACGCCCTGATAACTCGTGAGGGTCTCATCTTCAGGGTTCTGGGTTACACCCACCCCCCCAGCGCCTACATATGCGACCCGGAGTACGCCCCCTCAGAGCTCTTCAGCTCCAATGATCCTAGGGCATATAGGAGCGGGGGCGGCAGGGTCTTCTACAAGTTCTACGGGGATGAGGGGTGGAGGCTCATCCAGGAGAGGTTTCCAAGGTACATGATCCTCCACGAGCCCCTGGGGAGGGGGGTCGTCGGGGTAAGAGGCCACGAGATAGGGGTAGTAAGGAGGCCGGATGAGGCCCTTAGAAGCCTCCTCCACGGGGGGTTAAGGGACGAGCTTCTAGATGCCCTCAAGTACGTAATCGAGACCCTCATAGATGGCTCAGGTATCTCCACCGATGAGCTGGGGGTCTTCGGCTCCCTCCTCCACGGCTTCTACCACCCAAGATTCTCAGACCTCGACATAATCGTTTACGGTGGAGAGGCCCTGGAGAGGGTAAGGGGCCTCCTTCAAGAGCTCTACACCGATGAGGGTTCCAAGCTCTCAAACGAGTTCGAGGGCGATGAGGCGGTCAGGGGGAGGATCTGGCGCTTCAAGAATATAACCCCGAAGGAGTTTGTATGGCACCAGAGGAGGAAGATTATCTACGGAGTCTACAAAGACGAGAGGGCTAGGAGAAGGATAAAGGTGGAGCTTGAACCGGTAAAGCGGTTCAGCGAGATAAAAAACGATTATGGCGAATTAAGGAGGATAAACTCGGAGGGGTGGGTTAAGACCCTATTAAGGGTTGAGGAAGACTCAGAAGCCCCCTATATGCCTTCAATATACCGGGTTGAACCCCTCCAAATGATCGAGGGGCCGAGGGTCGAAGACCTGGAGATGGTGGTCTCCTACCTCGAAGAGTTCAGGATGCAGGCCTGGAAGGGGGAGGTCATCTATGCTGAGGGGAACCTCGAAAGGGTTGAGACCTCGAGGGGGGAGTACCACCAGATAACCCTAACCTACGGACCCAGATACTATGAACAGGTGATCAAATTGGCCGGAAGGCCTCCAGGATCCGGCTAGGGCCTTAAAGCCATGTAGTCTGAGGGCCTGCTCCCGAGGAGGAGCCTGAAATATTCAGTGCCCTCCCTGAGGTCCGCCACATGCTCCAGCTTCCCACGGGCGGCGACCCTCTCCCCAACCCTCGCATGCTCGCAGAACCTCCCACGGAATGATGCGATCTCCTCTATCGGCTGGAGCCTCGGACCCGCCAAGACCTTGACATCCCCAACCCTATAGTAACATGGCGTGAATATGGCCTCGGAGTCGTCGATTATGGTAGCCTCCACCTCCCCATATCCAACATTCCTGTATAGGACATCCCCATACCCCTCCCCAACCTCATCCCATCCCTTCACGAAGCGGATGAAATAGTCCCTATCCATGAACCTACCCTGAATAGCCTTTCTAGCCTCGACCTCGACAAACTCCTCAAAGCTCATGGCGGTGCCCTTAGAGCGGAAATCGAAGAGCCTCCTCAGATCCTCTAGGCCGTAGCGTTGGAAGGGGCCTCCCCCCTCCCCTAGCAGCCTCCTAAGGGCAGAGTAGACCCCCCTGCAAGCCTCTGATCCATAGACCACCAGGTCTATATCCGACCCTCGGGTATGCATCCCTATCAGGAGGGAGCCTGAGATCCCCAGCCTCTCCCAGGCCACGCCTGAGGCCCCCCTCAGGATGCCGGCGCACTCTAGGGCCCTGGCCTCGAGCTCGTCGAATCCTCCACCCATCCTAAGCCCCCTCAGCCTCTCGATTGGACTATAGATCCTCTTTATCCTCTCAAGGGGGACCTCACACACCAACTCGTCGAATACCTCGTCCTGGACGAGGTATTCTGGATGGGTTCTCTTGAGGAAGTTAAGCCTCTCCCCTAGACCATAAATCTTCCTGTACCTCACCCCCCTCCAGATCCTAGGCCCGTTGGGGTCGGGGATGAAGCGTGGGAAGGCCACAACCCTCCCAGGAGGGTGGACCAACCCCTTCACATCGAAGACTATCCCCTCGACAGACTCTATGAAGTCCCCCTCCCTAGGCCTCACCCCCCTCGGCTGCATGGTGGCTCAGCCCCTAACTTTTGAGCCTCCAACTCTCAAAATAGGCTCTCCACGCAGCCATCTCTTGGAAGCCTGCTCCAACCATTTGAGGGCTAACTCATCCCAAGGGTTCTTCTCAACATGCTGGTCTTCAAACACCCCGCAGAGAAAGTTTTTCCAGTTCTTATGTTTGTGACTGAGATCATGGCAGGAGCAAATGCTTCCAGTTCTATGTCGTAGAAGCCTCCTGGAGAAGATTTGAATGAAGGGTTTATTGTCTTTTGGAGGCACTTCATCTACAAGACCCCTCAATTTTTCATCATCATCGAAATCCACGATATAATAGGTTGAGCCTCCATATCTGATGGCATCATTTACCCTCCCCATGGCAACTGATGGGTTCGGATGAACAGGCGCTATGGGGGAGGTCCCCGAGCCATAGAGTATGCGTGTAAAGTCGAATCCAATGAGGCCAAGCTTATGGATCTCGACCTCGATGATACGCCCCGCTATCTGAACAGAGCCGGCGATGCTTGAGGTGGGCGCTACAAGTGCGTAAAGATCCCTTGGATTCACACGGCATGCCTCTGCAATCGACCTCAAAACCCCGTCAGGCGGGGCTCCGCTGGATTCTATAACGATGACAGCCTTATCATATGAGTCCGAGTACCCGATTTTTTCAATCTCCCTCGGAGTATATGTCACCAGGCCCCTTTCGCGGAGCCTATCCCGCTTTGCGCCAACCGCCGACGGGATCTTCCTTTCTAGGGCCAGGGCCCTAGCAGGGCCTGAGCCGATCGCGAAATAGGCCCCATAATTTATCTCCCAGTCTCCAAGCTGGCCTCCAATGGTTGCAACCACAGGATGATCGGAGAAGGCGTGTAGGGATGGGAGGGTGAAACCGCTATAATCAATGTCCGTTAAGCTGAGTTTGATGAGGTCTCCCGCCGTGATCCTGGCCAGGTACAATCCGGCTTCGACGCTCCCCCTCACATCCACCCCGCAGTCCACAACGGTTGCTTCGCATGGGGCCTTTGAGACCCCTATCCCCAGCTCATCGGCCTTAGAAACCATCTCTTCCACCACCTTAAGGGCCCTCTCATTGAGGCTCACCATAGGCCTCCAGCCCCCTCCTGATCTCATGTGAGGGGCCATCTGAGGGCCTCACTCCCCTCAAAAACCTTGAAGAGGGGGGTGGCGACGAGGGCTGCTATAATGGCCACAGAAACCCTCTGC
>JBBIVO010000048.1:11010-12169 GCA_037439685.1 Candidatus Bathyarchaeota archaeon
GCCCCTCCCATATAGAGGGGTGGCAGGGCCTCGACGGGGATCCCGAAGAGGTTGTACAACTCGAGGAGCATGAAAAGGACATTCCCGGTGATGTCATCCATCTCAGTCCCTATGAATGAGATGAGGGCCAAGGCCGGTGCGAGCCATTTAATGTTTAAGGATCCAACCCCCCTCACCCTTTCAACGAGCTTTGCCGTTGGAAAGACGAGGGCCAAGGCCACAATCTTGTCGTATAGCGCCCAGAGGGCCACGGTTCTCCCAACAGGGTGGATGTAGAAGACGCCTATGAGGAAGATATACATCACCCCGACAATAGCCCAGAGGCTTCGCCCCCCGCCCTTGATCATTAGGCCGGCGGCGAAGGCCCCTAAAACCCCGGGCACCCATGTGAAAAGGGATAAGACCGCGGTCTGGGGCCAGATAAAATTCCCAATCAACCCCCCGAGGATCGCGGCGCATGAGCCGGCCGTTGGGCCCAACATTATGCCATGTAAGGGCTTGATGATGGCCGCCCAGCTTATCCACCACCCGGGGATCGCCCCCAGTGCCACGTCCAAGGCCGCGAACATCGACGTCACCGCGATGACAACAGTCCTTGGGTGCGGCCTCAGCCCTCCACCAACTCTATGTAACACTTTATATCGAAATGTTAAATAATACATAACATTGATAAACCTTTCTGCCCAAGTATGTGAGGAGGCGAGGAGGATTGAGACCGCTACCCTTCGAGAAGGCAACGCGCATCGCCCAGTGCTTGGAGCTGGCCATCCTCCTCGAAGTGAGCGCTGATAAGCCAGGAAATGTGAACCTAGTCGTGGGCTTCGAGGGAACCACCCCCGCCCATTTCCTGGCCTCTGCCGTGGCCGCAGCCCCATACTTCAGGCTCGCCGCCCTGAGGGGGGAGGGGGTCTCAAGAGGGGAGATGCCCCTAGAAGGCGTCGCCATAGGAGAGATCATAAGGGACTGCACGGCCGATGTCCTCTCCTGGCAGGGTGGTGGCAACACCCTCCTCGGAACCATCATCCTCCTATCACCCATGGCCGTAGCAGCCGGGATGTCCCCCATTGACGAGGGGGGCGCCTTCGAGGTTACGGATCTGAGGCAGAATCTGGGGAGGGTTGTGAACTCTACAACTCCTGAGGACGCCGCCTCCGTCTAT
>JBBIVO010000049.1:0-11665 GCA_037439685.1 Candidatus Bathyarchaeota archaeon
TGGAGGCCCTGGAAAATTAAACGTATATCTGCTTTTGTAATGATCTTGGATAAACATGCGGGAGGGGATGATAATAATGTAGTGATCATGGAAATGGAAAGCGGGACTTTAGCTGTTGTGAAGTCAAGCTGGGCTCAAATTACAACGCTTGAAGGAACAAGCATATATGGGACAAAGGGATCAGCCTTCTTAAACCACTTCAACATGCCGGTAGCCTTTTACACGTAGAAAGAATCGGGCTGGATTGTACCCACATTGGCTGGAGAGAAAGAGCCATTTTGACAAAATATGACTAAAATTGGCCGCAGAGGGGGGAAGAAACTGTTGTCCCTTCTGGCTTGTCGCGAGTAGACTGAGTCTTGTAAGCAAAAGCGTTACGGTTGAGTCGCAGCAAAACATAATATGCTTCAACGTTGAAGACATCGACCGAAAAAGGATAATTGAAGACATAGGCGAAACCTTCGGGAATGCTGGGATCTCTCTTCGACAACTTAAGGGGATGAGCCCAAGTTTTTTCCTTTCTAATTTAATTTTTGGTAAAGATAACTCTAAAATATCTCGACATTATTCGTCGACGCTCTTAAATAAGATTTTTGTGGCTGGCTGCTTTGCCCATTTAGGGTCGATTGATTCGGCCATTTTCCGCCTCTAGAAAGCATCTTTCAAGCTCCCTTCTCCAAGTTAAGGCTTAAATATAAAGCATCCATGAACAAACCTCAAAAAAGACCAGCCACAACATTTTTAGTTAAGAGCGATGTCAAAATCTAGTCGCAGAGTGCCGCAACATATCAACACTCTTAACAAGTTTTATAAGCGTGATTGATGAAAACATTAGAAATGTTACCATGCGCGCCAGCACGTAAGCGAAAATAAGAATTTGATGAAAATTTTGAAGTAAGACTTATTGGCTTGATAAATTTCCATTTTTTAGGCTTCTCAGATTTAGAAGAGTTTAAAAGAAAACGGTTGATTCATGATTTTCGTTATGAACTGGCGCGCTCTAAGATGGATCTAGGCTCAGGACGCCTAGTAACCTATGTTTGCCCTAGTTTCTAGGATAAGTTCGTTTGAATAGTGCGGCGAACAGATCAAACTTTATGATCCAAACACCCGCATAAGTCTATGAATCGCTCACCCCCTAATAACCTAACGACAAGGCGATCCAAGTCTTAGGTTAAACAGAAAAAAGAGGGAATTTGCCGGGGGAAAATCGCTCTCCAGTTAAAGTCGAGAATAGGCTTTTAAGAGATATTTGTTATGATTCAGCTCCTTCACGAGTTCCCATCCTTCATGTAAATGCTTGAGGAGCGCTTCTTCTCCCTAAACCTAGTTCCGGACAGTCTTATGCGCATATTTCTCTAGGGCATAATCTATGAACCTGTCAACCTGATGAAAGAGCATCAATCTATCCACTCTTTATCTTTAAGAGGGCTTCTTCCAGATCCTTCAATCTGAGAAACTTTGCCTGACCCCATGAATGTAGATTTCAGCTGTTCCAGAAGAGCCTATACGCCTCGGGCTTGTTATCGCTTCATACATTTTCCAGACGCTTGGATACTTTTCTATCCAGAGCTTGGGGATTCGCCTCAAAAATATCTACTCCCAAACCCCCTTTCGCCTTAAATGTAATGTGGAGTGGGTAGGATATAAAGTTTATCATCTATTGCCGTCAGTTTAACTCTTAATATAGGGCGATGAAAATCATTTCGAGTTTAAACCCTTAATCTCCTAGTTGCTTAATATCCATAACCTTGAGCCTCCTCGTGTGAACGCTTAGATCCCTGCCGAAACCCTATTTCAAGGAGGCTTGAACCTACCATGGGTTCTATGATACCGTTCAACAGAAAGATATTTTAATAAAGAGTTGTTTATTTGTGGGGGCAAATATTGTTGAACGATAAAGGCGAACATATTACTATGCTTCATGGCGCTGGTGGAATTGTCATGCACAGCCTGATTAAAAACTATATACTAAAATACCTTGGATGCGCTGGAGGGGGAGAGGTGCCCCTCGAGGCCTTAGATGACGCCGCCGTCGTCGGCGATATAGTCTTCAAGAGCGATTCCCACGTGGTTAGGCCTCTCTTCTTCCCCGGGGGGGATATAGGCTGCATAGCCGTGGCCGGGACCGTGAACGATATCGCTGTCCTGGGAGGGGAGCCCTACGCGATGTCATGCGGCTTCATCCTAGAGGAGGGGCTACCCCTCAGAGACCTTGAAAGGATCCTTTCGAGTATGAGGAGGCTCTGCCAGGAGGCAGGGGTAAACATCGTTACGGGGGATACGAAGGTCGTTGAGAGGGGGAGCCTGGGAGGGTGTGTGATAAACACCTCAGGCGTTGGCAGGAGGACGGAGAGCCTCGAGAGGAACCTCGAGGTAGTGAAGAGGTTCAGAAGGGGCTTCAAGTCCAGATGGATCCTGGACTCCAACCTTAGGGAGGGGGATAAGATCATCCTATCCGGAACCATCGGCGACCACGGGTTGGCAGTCCTATCGGCACAGGAGGGGCTGAGCTTTGGGAGCGATATAAGATCGGATGTTAAGCCCCTGAACCGCCTGATCCAAGGCCTCCTCGGAGGGGTTGGAGGCGTGGTCGCCATGAAAGACCCGACGAGGGGGGGCCTAGCCGACGCCTTGAACGAGCTCAGCGAGAAGTCAGGAGTGGGCATATTGATACACGAGGATAGGATCCCCATCAGAGGGGATGTCCGTGCCGCCTGTGAGATGCTGGGCCTAGACCCCCTGGAGATAGGGAATGAGGGGAAGGTGGTGATAGGGGTTGTGGAGGAGATGGCTGAAGAGGCCCTGGAATTTCTAAGAAACACGGAGGAGGGGAGGGAGGCTGAGATGATCGGCGAGGCCACCTCCAAGTTTAAGGGCGTGGCCATGCAGACCCTCGTCGGGGGAAGGAGGATAGTGGGCCGACCCCTCGGAGATCCGATACCCAGAATATGCTAGGAATCGGCTCGACTTCCAGCCCCAGCCCATATCCTGCATGTGCCCTCCATGCTAACCATGCATGGCCCCACTGGGGTTTGAGGCGTGCAGGCCTTCATGAAGAGGGGGCAATCCGTGGGTCTAACCCTCCCGATTAGAACCAGGTGGCATCTGCATCCAGGCCTCACGTCGACGCCCTCCTCGATCCTCACCCCCAGCCTAAGCCTAGAGTCATACTCCCCGTAGCCTTCTCGAAGCCTTAGGGCGGAGCCTTTGATGACGCCTAGGCCACGCCACCTGCCATCCTCGAGGGCGAAGACCTCCCCCATCAGCCTTAGGGCCCTCAAGTTCCCCTCGCGATGAACCGCCCTGCCATACTCATTCTCCAGTCGTGGCTTCCCCTCCTCCAGCTGTCTTAGGATCATGTAGACGGCGAAGAGTATGTCCAGGGGCTCGAAGCCCGCGACAACGGTTGGCATCCCATAAGCCCTTGGAAAGACCTCATAGGGTTCAAGCCCTATTATCGTGCTCACATGGCCTGGGGCTATGAACCCGTCGAGGCTGAGATCCCTCATCTCCACCAGGAGCCTCATGGCCGGGGGGATGAGGCGATGGGAGACGAGGAAGCTCAGGTTCCTCGGAGGCCCCCTAGCCACCTCAACCGCCGTTGAGGGAGCGGTGGTCTCGAAGCCTATGGCGAAGAAGACGAACTGCCTCTCAGGCTCCCTCTCAGCCATCTTGACCGCGTCGCCTACGCTGTAGACGACGCGTACATCGGCGCCTTCGCCCCTGGCGTCGAGGAGGGAGGCCCTCGAGCCTGGAACCCGCAGAACATCTCCATAGCAGGCGACGACAGCCCCATCTAAGGCCAGTTGAACCGCCTCATCGATCTCCGAGGCTGGAACTATGCAGACTGGGCATCCAGGGCCTGGAATAACCTCTACACCTTCGGGCAGGAGGCTCCTCAACCCGTAGTGGGTTATAACCCATTCATGCGTCCCGCAGACGTGGCAGATCTTGACCTGAAAACCCCCTGCGAGGCGCTGGATCTTCTCAACAACCCGCCTCGCTATCGTCGCGTCTCTGAACCTCAGCCCCTCAACCATCGAGCAATAACCCTTCCCCTCATCTCGAGTTCCTTCCCTCTCCAGCCTTTAGGATCATCTCCCAAAGGTTTAGGGTCTCCCTTGCCTCTTCTTCGCCTATTACCTGTATGGCGAAGCCGGCGTGGACCAGGACATAGTCCCCGACATCGGCGTCGACGAGGGTTATGTCAACCTCCCTGTGGACGCCTTCGCCGAAATCCACCTGTGCCATGCTTCCCCTCTTCTCTAGAATCTTCGCTGGAATGGCTAGGCACATCGCCGCTCACTTAGAAGGCCTGACGAGGATAAATCTGTTTTGCTGAGAGATGCTCAGCGAGATGAGAGGCTGGCGACCGCTGCCTGGCCGAGGGATAGCCCCCCATCGCCCGGGGGGACTGACTCGTGGACTAGGAGGCTCAAGCCCGAGGCCTCGACCATCCTCCTCATTATATGGGCTAATATCTGGTTGCAGGCAACCCCTCCCGTGAAGCCGATCTCCTTCACGCCCAGCTCCTGGGCCTTCTCAATAGCCAGCGCCGCCAGGCCCCTAGCTACATATGAGTGGACTGAGTATGCAAGGTCAGCCTTAGAGTACCTATCCCTGTTTTCATATACCTCTAAAAGCATCTGGGAGGTCTCCAAGACATCACCTTTAATTATGGGTTTGAGCCCCAGGATGTCCTCTCCCTTGACCGCGGCAGACTCCAGCTTCATGGCAGGCTCTCCCTCATAGGTTCGCTCATAGCAGATGCCCAGAACCGCTGCGGCTGCATCTAGAACCCTTCCACAGCTGGTGGTCATGGTCGTATTCCTACCCCTTCTCAGCTGGTGCAGGATGACCTCAACCTCCCTCTCCCCGTGGGGGAAGAGCCCCTTGTGTTGTAGGAGCCACTCATCTATGTTCACCTCGTCGAAGAGCATCCCGGCGGCCATCCTCAAGGGGTAGATTGTGGCCAGGTCTCCGCCCACCATGGGCTGCCTCTGCAGATGGGCTAACCGCTCGGGTTGGGGCTTCTCCCACGAGGAGTAGATTATCTCCCCTCCCCACGCCTCGCCGTCCAATCCATAGCCGTAGCCGTCGCAGGATATGCCGATCACCTCTCTGAGGCCTTTTTCAGCCATCAGCGACGCGATGTGGGCTTGATGGTGCTGAACCTGAACCATCCTCCAGCCATTCTCCTCTGAGAGGCTCTCGGCAAGCCTCGTCGCCGTGAACCTTGGGTGAAGGTCACAGGCGACCATCTCGACCTCTGCCTTGGTCAAGGAGATAAGGTGCTTCGTGGCCTCCTCCAGGAACCTACTCGTCTCCATGTTCTCGACATCCCCTATATGCTGGGTGAGGAAGGCCCTCTCTCCGAGCAGGACGCAACCCGTGTTATTCAGTTCGCCTCCTAGGGCAACTGAACAGTGCTCAGCCCTCTCCTTAAGGAGGATGGGCTCAGGGGCGTAGCCCCTTGATCTCCTCAGAAAAACCTGGTTTTCGCCGTGCAGTCGTACCACGGAGTCGTCGCACCTCTGTATGATCCTCCTGTTGTGGAGGAGGAGGTAGTCGACAGTTCCCCTGAGCCTTCTAATGGCCTCGTCATCCTCTTTTATTATGGGCTCATTGGGTGGATTGGCGCTGGTCATGACGAGGGCTGGCTCATCCATCCCGTCGAAGAGCATGTAGTGCAACCCGGTATATGGGAGCATCACGCCTATATTGTGGAGGCCTGGGGCGATGAGCTCTGAGAGGTGATAGCCCTCACTCTTGTTCAGAAGCACTATCGGGCGGGTGTAGGAGGTTAAGAGCTCAGCCTCCCTCGCCCCTATCTCGGCGAAGGAGCTGGCCGACTCGAGGCTTCTAGCCATTATGGCGAAGGGCTTCTGCCTTCTATGCTTGGCCTCTCTAAGCCTCGTGATGGGCTCATCCATCGTAGTGGCCGTCGCTATATGGAAACCGCCGTACCCCTTCACAGCGACTATATGGCCTTCTGATAGGAGAGCCCCGCCCTCCCGGATCGGGTCTTTACATTCCAATAACTCGCCTCTATCCGTCGTCAAGTATGCCCTTGGGCCGCACCTCGGGCATGCCACGGTCTGGGCGTGGAAACGCCTATTCAGGGGGTCTCTATACTCGCCTTCGCAGAGGCTGCACATGGAGAACTCTCTCATGGAGGTCTTATCCCTATCGTAGGGCAGCCCCTCGATGATGGTGTACCTCGGCCCACAGTCCGTACATGTGATGAAGAAGTAGTCGTATCTCGGGTTTTCAGGATCCCTAAGCTCCCTTAAGCACTCTTCGCAGATGGCGACGTCTGGAGGTATTACAGAGCCAGAGAGACCCTCCTCATCTGAGCTTTTCAGGATCCTGAAGCTGTCAAATCGGTCTCCGCCTCCTAGTTGCGAGACGATGACCTCATAGACCCTAGCCAGCGGAGGCTTCCTCTCCCTCAAGTCCCTCAGAAAGCCCTCTATCTCCTCTTCGCCCCCCTCGAGGAGTATCTCCACGCCTGCATCGCCCATGTTCCTCACATAGCCTCTCAAACCATTCTTAACGGCAATCCTGTAGATGAAGGGGCGAAAACCAACGCCTTGAACCACGCCGGTCACCCTGATCCCAACCCTCATACCACCGATCCCATCCTTCCAGCCGATCGTCTCTCCATCAGATACTTGCTAAATCCTTCCCTTAAACCGTTCTTGAAAGTCATGTAAGGGTTCTCATGAGGCAAAGGGCCTCTATTTCATCCATCCACGTAGAGGGATTTTTAAAACCGCGGATTATGTTACGAGGACATTAAGATTCTACTCTTGAGACCGAATGTTGATCGGATCCATTCCCGCATAGAGGTGGGCTTGGGAGCCATCACATACTCGACCAGGGGATAGGCCCTCAGCCAACCCTTTTATCTCCCTGATGCGACACCAATGGAGATTGGAGATACTCCGCTGAGATGTCGATTAGGAGGGTTATGGTCCATAGGCTAGACCTTGAATGGGGGTTCACATCCCTCGAGGATGAGGTTGCAGCCGACGAGGCCATATGCCTCTTCGTGAACGACGAGTATTATCGAACCCTAATAGCTTCCCCGACTATGAAGAGGGAGCTGGCGGCTGGGCATCTCATCACAGAGGGGGTGATAGACTCCGTTGATGATATAGTGGAGATCGAGGTAACCCCATTCAAGGTTCGGGTTGAGACGAGAAGGAGGGTAGACCTGGACACGATAAGCAGGATCAGGGGGGATCTCATCCTAACGGCATGCGGAGCGCCCTCCCCGGCACCAGGGAGAGATCAGCTGGAGCTCCTGAAGGTGAGATCCGAGGCTAGATTTGAAGCCGCTATGCTCCTTCAGAAGGTTCGAGAGCTTCACAGCCTCGGAGAGACCTTCCGAAGGACGGGTGGAACCCACTCAGCCATGATCTGCACATCTGAGGGGGATCTCATAGCCTTCGCCGAGGATGTGGGGAGGCACAATGCGGTGGATAAGGCCATAGGCTCTGCCCTCCTCAAGGGGTCCTCCCTAAAGAGCTCCTTCCTAGCATCCTCTGGAAGGATATCAAGCGATATAGCCTTGAAGGCGGCTAGAGGAGGCATACCCCTCATCGCTTCGATAGCCGGGCCTCTAGAGTCCGGAATCAGAGCAGCTGAGGCTACGGAGATCACCCTAGTCTGCTTCGCTAGGGGGAAGAGGATGAACATATACACTAGACCAAATAGAGTTTTGTCAAATTAGCAATAATTAAAAGAAAAGAGATAGAAACTATGGATGACTTTGGATTTTTAATAGTTAAAGTTCCATTTTCACGGGTCTCATCTTGAAGGGTGTTCCCGACCCCTATTTCTATGAGGACCTTCTCTTCCTCATCGGGATCTCGAGGATGATTATCAGGAGCTTGAGAAGAGAGGCTAGGGGTCCAAGGGCATCAGCCATCGTCTTTAGGGCCCTCATATCCGCTTCCTCCAAGACCCCTATCAGGGCCACCAGGAGGGAGTAGACTAGAGGCATGGTTAGGAGGCCGAGCAATAGCTTCCCCCATAGGCTTAGCTCGATGAGGTTCAAGGGGAGCAGGGAGATGAGATATGCGACCCCAGAGGCTAGGTATATCTTGGCTGAGGACATCCAATCTATCGTGAGGCCCATGCTTCTCCTCATCCACCATAGGGCGTAGAGGATGCCGGGCTTCGAGGCTATGAGGATGGTTAAGAGAAGGCCTGTCACCCCCATCCTCGAGATCAGGAGTAGGCTCATGGGGAGGCCTATACATATGTAGATGAGGTTTGTGTTGAAGGTGATCCTTGTCTTACCCTGCCCGTTAAGTAGGCTTCCGATGCTCACGCTGCCCAGGCCCGCGAAGAGGAAGTTTAGGGTGTAGAGGCGGAGATAGAAGGGAGACCATTCGAAGCCCCCTCCATACACTATTCCCACCAGCTGGTCCGAGACGAGGAGGAGCCCCATGGCCGCTGGGACGACGATAAGGGCTGAGTACTTCACAGAGGCCCTGAAGAGGGTTGAGAGAACCCCATCCTCCAGATCGAACCTGGAGAATAGGGGGAAGAGGACGGTGGTTATGGGCATCGTTAACAGGTTTATCAGGACTGAGAAGTTCAACGCCGCCTGGTAGTTACCTATCATGGAGGCATCGACGTTCAAGGCCAGAAGGAGGTTGTAGAGGTGGGAGATGCCACCTGTGAGGAGGCCTGAAAGGAAGAGGGGATATCCAAACCCCAAGAGCATCCTACAGGTCCTATTGGGGCTTGAGGAGGCCTCCCTCGAAGGTCCTCTCAAGAGCTTCAGGACGATGGAGGCGCTTATCGTCGCAGAGGCCGCGGCGGAGGCGGCGTTTCCGATGAGGGCTCCGAAGACCCCATAACCCGAGAGGGCGAGGGCCGGGGCCAAGATGCTCTTCAGGATGGAGAAGGTCATGGATGTGATGCTGTGGAGCTCCATTCTGTCGAATCCCACGAAGATGGACTGACAGGACACCTGGAGGGTGTTGGAGAGGAGGGTTGTGGAGGCCACCCTAATCAGGCCAGCCACCTCTGGTCGGTGGAAAACCCCCTCTGCTAGGAAGCTCGAGAGGAGGAAGGTTGATATGAAGAGGAGAGCCCCGATGGAGATGTTGAAGAGGATCCCGGCCCTCATGATGGGCCAAACCAGGTCCTCCCTTCCCTCAGACCGGTAGTGGGCGATATACCTGGTCATGGCCGCGCTGATCCCAAGATCGCTGAGAAGGGCCACCGTTGAGACGGGGATTGTGGCAAGGACGACTAGCCCATAGCCCTCAGCCCCTAAGAACCTGGCGAGGAGGATGACCCCAGCCGCGTTGATCGCCGTGGAGGCGGTCTGTCCGATGAGGAGGATCAGGCTTCCACGGGCATAACCCTTAACGATCTCAGAGAGCTCCTTCCCCAGAAAGGGCCACCCTCCACCCCAGTGACTCTGAAGGGCTCCCCTTTTATCGTTTTCGTGCCCATCACCACACTCAGATCTACTAGGGATGTGGATTCGTATCTTGAAATTTACGGGTGAAATTTTCACAAGATTAAAGAACCCCTTCTATGAATACATGATTCTTAAAATCCCTTGTATTGTTATGATTCATATTGCATGTAACCCCAACGGCTCCCTCAGCTCCTTTAAATATTTTTTCAATTTTTATAAAAATTTTGAAGACGATTTAACACGTTTTATTAAATGGAGGGCTCTTAAAAATTAATTCCATCCCGGCAGAAGCCTATCCTGGATTAGGAGGGAAGAGGTTGTTGCAGAGCGGCTCCCAAGAGGAGATGAGCGTCTGCCCAAGATGCCATGAAAGCGTTCCCAAAACGCTCTACTGCCTTAACTGTGGGTATCCACTATACAGAGAGGTAAGGGAAGAGGCCCCAGTGGAGCCCTCCCAGGAAGAGGAGCTGAAGGCACAGGCTTCAAGCGAATTCGCCGAGACCCCGACAAAGAATGAAGAGGTAGAACCCCCCGAAGCCCTTGAAAGGCCATCGGAGGAGGCTCCGGAAAAGATCGAGGATGCCATGATAAAGGTCGAATGGGAGACTGGAGCCATTCAGAAGGTGCCTATAGAATTAGAGACTACAGCCCCAACGGGTGAGCCCGTAGAGGAGGCCCCTGAGACTGAGGAGGCTGTTACAGCTGAATCATCTGAATCGGTGGAGCTATACACAAGTGAATTGATAGAGGCCTCTCCAGAAGTGGAAGGTAAGCCAACCTCGGAGGTATTAGAGGAGGAGGCCGCCAAAGAAGAGGCCATGCAGGCAGAGGCAGTTAAAGAGGAGGAAGAGGCTATCGAGGCATTGGAGATGGTGGAACAACCGGCGAAGCTTGAGATCGCCCCGACTATATTGGAGGTGATGGATAACCTGGCGAAGAACATCTCTTTGAAGTTAAAGCTCGTAGACCTGGCGGTGAAGGGGGACATAAAGGAGGCTAACTTGAACAAGCTTCTGGAGAGCTACGCTGCTAAGGGGGAGGTATGGATTAATCGGCGGAACGAGATCCTTGAGAGAGGCAGATATGAGATATCAACCCTTGAGAAGGCCGTTGAAAATGCAGTGGTTGGAATGGAAGAGCTCGAGATCAGAAGGGCGATAGGGGATGCATCCGAGGATGAGTATGCAGCTAAGGCCCCGGCATACGAATGGGATATCAACCACCTAAATGAGAAGTTAACCCAGAAGAGGCTTGAGATAGGCCATCTTGAGAGCCTTTCGAAGATAATGTCCCACGGTGATTTCGAGAGACTCAAAGAGATAGCCTCGTCGTGCCACCGAGATATTGATATGCTAGCGACTACGGGAAGAATGAGACCAGAAACGGTGGCCAAGATAAAGGCGATCCTGGAAGAGGCCCTTGAACTCCTTAAGGGTTGACGGAGGAAGTGGAAATCCTCATTTGAATGATGCCAACCTAGAACCCCCTTTAAACATAAATACTATTCAAACTTGGGCGGGCCAAGCCTCAAATTTTTTCTGAATAAAAATCTCAAAAACCGCTCCTGAATTTTTCGGAGAAGGGGCTGAGTCGATTCCTCTAATCTCAGAGGATCCAAAACAGCAAACGGGTCAAACCTAAGGATGGCCCCGCCTACACAGAATAACTTATATATGAGGAAGCCTTAAATTCATGGTGGTGATGAGGGATATGAGCGAGATAAAGTATTCCTTGAAGCCCGTACAGAGGAAGCCATCTAGAAGATACAGGAAAGGCAGCAAGTACGACCCCATCATAGACGCCTTCCTAAAGTCAGACGACAGGCTAGTGGAAGTGAAGGTAGAAGGTAGAGATGCCAACTACCTTAGAACCCAGCTGAACAAGAGGATCGAGGCCAGAGAGCTGAGGGAGAAGATCAAGACCTCAGTCGTGAACAACATCCTGTATCTGGAGAAGCCCTAGAGATAGAGGCTTCTCATCCCCCACCTTTATTTTTTCAACGGAACAATTTACAGGCCAGGGGTTCATAGGTATCCCGAATGAACGAGCCCCGCTACTCGAGATGGGAATAAAAGGTTGTCTACCCCTCACTCGCCCTAGCTAACAGCTTCAGAATGAATGGGTTTAAATACTTGTTCATAACTTTTATTACTTGTGGGAGAATTATTACGTCCAAAAGATGCGTCCAAGATGTTAGGAGTCACTACGAAGACT
>JBBIVO010000050.1:0-6937 GCA_037439685.1 Candidatus Bathyarchaeota archaeon
ATAAGGGCTGGGAGGATTGGGGTTCCCCTCGGAGAGGCTGTGGACCTCCATGGGCTGATGGGGGTTCAAAGGGACGCCGGCACCATCCAGGTGAGCCGCTCCATCCTAGAATACCTGGTAGCCCAAGCATACAAGGGAGCTGGGGAGGAGCTGAGGAGGCTATGGTATGGGGAGGGCCGATGGTACGGGGAGTACCTCAAGGCAAGGCTGAAGGGGGAAGGGATCCTCGGTTTTTTTGAAAGAGCCCTAAGGGCCTCATGGAGCCTCGAGGAGGCTGAGGTCAAGGCCGAGGACGGCCTGGTTAAGGTGAGAATAGTCTCCTTCAACACCTCCAAGGATACCACTGAGCTCATCATCAGCTTCATATCAGGGTTCATGAGCTCCCAGGGATACGAGGAGGTCTATAGGGACTATCTAGAGGGCCTCGCCATCCTAGAGTACAGGAGGATACCCACACCTAGACAGGCTGGGAGGGATGAATTAACAGAAAAAGATAAAATTTGAAAAATAAAAACAGGTTTTTTTAAATGGATTCCCCTTAAGGAAAAACATTTAATTTTAGATGAAAGATTAAAGCACCTTTCAAGGGCGGAGGAGAGATAAAGGCCCCGGAATTTCTCCCCAATATAGGGGCCCAAATCCGACATTCCTATGGATATTAACAGAGGAGAAAGCCGAACAAAGTATACATGAAAATTTTGGATGTAGACATATGCTTAAATATCGAGGAGGCGCGCTTCAACATGCGCGAAAGGCGCAAAAAGGAAAAAGGGGAAAATTGAGAATGTACAGCTCTAAGAAGCTGCTATCTATCTTCCTGACAGCCTTAATGGCGGTATCCATAGTGGCCATGGCGATCCCGGTCGCCGTGGAGGCACAGGTGCCAACCATCACCGTCTCGCCAACCTCAGGCAGAGGAGTCCTAGAGGACGGCTCAAACGCCTTCAGCGGCTGGTCTGCCGCCACAGAGGTCACGGTCACAGGCTCAAACTTCGACTCCGAGCAGGATAGTATCACCATAAGGATAGCCTCAGTGGATGAGGATATCGATACGACCGCCGGCGTTGAGGTTACCCTGAGGTACTTTAGCATAAAGGGCACGGCCGCGAACAGCGTGAAGGCTGACGCCAACGGGAGCTTCCAGGCGGTCTTCAGGCTGCCCTCGCTCAAGGCGGGGATGTACAACATCTTCGCCGTATACACGCCTGAGGGAGGGGTGGCCACAACCACCGCTGGAGCCCTATTCGAGGTGAAAGCAGACATACTAGTCCTAGAGGAGAACAGCCAATCCTCGACGGGTGTATACAATAGCCGCGTCCACATCCTCCTCACAGGATTCGAGGGAGGTGAGGAGGTCAGCATCATCCCCACCAACTTCCTAGTCACCGCCGCAGATGGAACGACCAAGTTCACAAGCTTCACGGTCAACGCCGATGGATGCACAAGCGGCCTCACAAATAACTTCGGCTATATCTCCGGAGCGAGGCAGGGTGGAACCGTTAACGTCATAATCTTCGGCTCCTCATCCGGCATCACCGTCTCTAAGAGCTTCACGATAAAGCCGACGATAGCCTTCGACCTCGACAGCGACGATGTTCTTGAGCCGACGGTCTCAATACCCGTAGCAGCTTCCACGGTCTACCTTTGGCTAAGGAACTGGGTTGCTGATACTGAGATCCCGGCGAACAGCCTCAAGATCAAGACGGAGGCAGCATCATACATAACAACCCACTCCAAGATAACCGTCCCGTCAACAGGGGCCTTCGGGCCCGTCGCAGTCACCTACTTCGACAACCTCCCAGCGGTCCAGCTCTCAGTGGAACTCTACGGGACCACCTTCAGCCTATCAGCCGAGAACATAATACCCCCAGCAGCCCTAAGAGATGCCCAATACGCCTTTGAGACTGCAAGGGGTAGGGGCATCTATCACCTGGCTGGGGCCCTGATGGCCTCAGACCCGGCTAGGCCAGCCTATGTAACCCTATCAGCGTCGACGTTCAGGCACAGCGGCTCGGCTAGGTCGGCGCTATACCTCTTAGCGGTGAGCGGAACCCCGAGCGCAGCCTGGACGGTGACATGGCATGGAAGCCCGGTGACCTTAAAGGGGATGACGACGACCGATGCGAACGGGGCTGCTGTGGCCTTCATCGACGATGTGCCAACGGGCGCTGCGAGGAAGTTCGGTGACCATGACCTAGAGTTTGGGGGGGCCCTGTCTGAAGCAGCGGTGCAGACCATTAAGGTTCTTCCATACCTCATGAGCTTTGTGGAGGCTAGGGGATACAGGGAGAAG
Source organism: Candidatus Bathyarchaeota archaeon (assembly GCA_037439685.1). Classification (GTDB taxonomy): domain Archaea; phylum Thermoproteota; class Bathyarchaeia; order TCS64; family TCS64; genus JAGTRB01. The sequence goes on from JBBIVO010000050.1 coordinate 2,294, forward strand.
CTAACCATAACCGGCTACGGCTTCGCGCCGGATGAGCCGATCTCCCTCACCATCGGCGGCCTCACCTGGTTCACGGTTCCAACCACGTCGATCGGGGCCGACGGATACTTCTCCGTAATCAGCGACCCGATCCCGAAGCTTCCAAGCGGGAGCCACACCGTGGTGGCTAAGGGATCAAGCAGCGACAACACCTACTCTAGGAGCATGACCATCAAGCCGGTCGTCATCAGGGACCCAACGGTCTCGATAAGCGAGCCCTTGACAACCAATGTCGCGGCCGTTGGAGACCCTGTCGTGCTTAGGAGCTCGGTGACCATAGGGGTCTTCGGCCTCAAGGCCAATACCGTTCACAACGTCGTGGTTGGAGGCGTGAAGGTGGCCTCCTTCACGAGCACCTCAGATGGAACCATCCCAGGAGCGGTATCCTTCACGGTTCCAACCCTCAAGTCTGGACTATACTATGTGGACATAGTGGACACCACCACAGGCAAGTCAGCCCTCCTCGGGTTGACGAGGTACTACTCACCCCCACGCAGCGGATACACGTACACCGGGGAGACCTATAGGGCCTATGTACCAGACTATAACAGCTACCATACTGCTGGAGATGGTTTACTTCTGACCGTCAGCATCGGGGTCACGGTCACTCCGACCGCCACCACGGTTGGAGCAGAGGCGACCCTCACGGGAAGCGGCCTCACCCCCAACACCCTATACTACATAACCATATCAGACAGCGCCACATCCCTAAGCGGCCCATATCTAGGCTATGTCCTAGGAGAGTTCACGAGCACCTCAGCCGGAGCGATCCCTGCAGGGGTAAAGGTGACCATACCTGAACTAGCCAACCCGATCGAGGCTGGAGCCACATGGTACCTCCACGTATCAACCTCCTCGCAGCTTGGCGACCTCACCAGCACAGGGCATGGCTCCATCGTCCTCTACGCATCGGCCACCATAAGCCCGACTAGGGGGCAGGCGGGTGAGACGGTCACCCTCAACCTCAAAGGCCTTGAGCCTCGCACCCTATACAGCATCTACTTCGGCTATGTAGACGCGGACAATCCAGGGACCATCGTCGGCTCGGTAGTCTCAGACTCGCTGGGGAAGGCATCCACCGTCTTCACGGTTCCAAGCCTGGCGGAGGGAGACTACAAGATAAAGCTTTATGACACCGTTGACGACGAGTACGTATTGAACATTCCGCCGGTCTTCACCATCGGGCTGCCTCCCGCTCCACCCGTCGGGACTGGGACCTTCACCCCATCGGCTCCCACCCTACTGGATGCTGCGGGCAGGCCTGTGGCGAGTGTGGCGAGGAACACTGCCTTCTACGTCCAGGTCACCCTGAAGAGCAACGTTGGTGTTGATCTGAGCACCTATGTGATAGCCCAGGTGAAGGATGCCCAGGGCAGGGTCGTGGCTCTCGGGACAACCCTAGCCGACATAAAGGCCGGAGCTACGAAGAGCGTCCCTGTAGCCTTCCTAGGAGTGCCGGCGGGGACCTACACCGTGACCCTATACGTCTGGAGCAGCCTCACCGCACCGACAGCTTTAGCTCCGACAACGACGTTCACCATAACGGTATCATAGACCCCTGGGGGCGACGAAGATGAACCTGAAAGGGAATGGAGTCGCGCTGACGGCGCTGATGCTCCTGATGCTCCTACCGGTCTACGCATACGCTGTGACCGTGACGGTGACGACCGACAAGCCATCATACAAGCCTGGGCAGCCTCTCGTGGTCAGGGGGGTCGTCTCCCCGGTAGAGCCTGGGCAGGATGTGAGCATAATAGTCTACAGCCCCATGATGGAGCCTAAGGCCTTCGGACAGGCAACCCCAGCGGCGGATGGAACCTACTCCACCACCGTGATGGTCTTCAAGGACACCGACCCGTCAGGGGTCTGGACCGTCAAGGCCGCCTATAAGGGGATAACGAGCGAGGCAAGCTTCGAGTTCGAGGGGGCACCGATGGTTCCACCCAAGGCCACCATAACCCTAACCGTCTCGGTCGATGTGGGCGCGGTCTACTACCCCGGCGACACAGCCGAGGTCTACGTATTGGCATCATACGAGGGGAAGGCGATAGATGCGAACCTTACCTCGTCCGCATATGGCCCAACAGCGATCACACCCACGGTGAGCAAGGTGGGAAAGGGCCTATACAAGATAACCCTCACCATCCCGTCAACCGCCAAGCTGGGAACCTACGCCCTCGTGGTCAGCGCCAGCCACATCTCAGAACAGTATGAAGGCTCGGGCGCAGCCCTAAAGAGCTTCACCGTGTCCTCAAAGCCCCTAACGGCTGACGACATATCAGGGGTGAAGACCGACGTAGGAACCCTGAAGTCGGATGTTGAGGCCCTGAAGAACGATACAAGCACCATTAAGGGCGACGTGGCAGCTGCCAAGAAGGGCGCCTCCGACGCCGCAGCAGCGGCAGCCGGAGCCAAGTCAGCCGTCGAGGCCATGTCTGGAACCCTATATGCCGCGGTGATACTGGCCCTGATCGCAGCGGTAGCGGCGGTCGTGGGCGTAATCCAGATAACCAGGAAGATAGCAGGCTAGAAGCCCCAGGAAGGGGTAACCTCCCCCTTTTTTATAACTTTATGGATCAACCAAGTTGATGGCATATTAAATTAGCCGTTTTTGAGAGCATATCCAATAATTGCTTACGAAATTCTGTTTTCTAGGCTGAATGATGAAAGGAGGTAGATTTCTTCTCTTTCGACCGGTTGAGGAAGAAGGCTGAAAACAGGATAAGGTGAAAAATATGGTCAAAAACTGGTCTATCAAAACATTTTTGGACACGCCCTGGATATCAGCAAAAGATGCGGGGCTGGGGTAGCCCTAAGTAGCCTGCCGAGATGAGGCCTCTACGGGAACAAGTTCCCGCAAGCTTCATCATTGAAGGCAGGAAACCCACAGGCTTTCAGCCGTGGGTAGCTCACATAGTCTATCAACATCTATGGCAGTTGAACCCCGATGAGGGTGAAACCCAGGGGCTCGTGGAGGATAGGTTTATATGCTGAGGTTTTAGTGGGATTGGCTGATGCTTTCGAGAAGGGGTCTCGAGGTTTTCATCCTCCTATCCCTTTTATCATGGCTTCAGGTCTGCCCTGCGGGGTCTCAGGAGACCAGCTATTTCAAATTGCTCATGGTTTTTTGGGGGGAGGGGCTTCCAAGGGAGGTCTCCCCCGGGGATACGGCCACCCTCAGCGTGGTCCTCAGATATGAGCACCCATATGCGACCAAGAGTATCGTGGCGGAGCTCTCTCTGCCCAACGGCTTCACGGCGGTTGGAGGGGGGAGTAAGGCTCAGGCCTTTTACAGCGGGGTCGTCTCAACGGGCTCGATCGTGAGGCTCTCCTTCCCCATCTCCATCTCAGGGGCGGCCTCCATAGGGGCCTACCCCACCCGCCTCGAGCTGGAGTATTATATAGACGCCCTCTCCCGCTGGAGGAGGGAGACCCTTGAGCTTTACATCGAGGTCTCGGGAAGGCCTAGGATAGAGGTGAAGGCTCCAGGGGTCGCCCTTAGGGAGGGCGGCCAGGCCCTCACCATCACCGTCTCCAACGATGGGGATGGAGCGGCCGACGAGCTCAGGCTGGTGGGGGCCTACTCGGGCATGGCCTCCGTGGAGCTTCCAGGGGAGGTCAGCCTCGGCAGGTTGGAGCCTGGAGAGGCGAGGCCTCTCAGCCTCAGCATATATGTGCCCCCGGAGCTCAGGGGCAGCCTGGTCCCCCTCACCCTCATATTCACGTGTCTGGGTCCCAGGAGCGCCCCCTACGACTTTAACAGGAGCATAAGCCTCAACCTCAGGCCCTCCGCCTCCACATCCCCCCTCAGGCTGAGGATGGAGCCCGTAGAGCTCCAGGCTGGGGAGAGCATGGTGGCCTCGATAATGGTGGTGAACACCGGAGGCCAGAGGCTCTCGGAGGTCAGGCTTGACCTGGCGCCCGACGCGAACCTAAGGGTCTTCGGGGAGTCCCACTTCTACTTCGAGGGGATCGACCCAGGTGAGGCCAGGGTGGCCAAGACCGAGCTCTACGTCCCCCTGGCGGCCACCTCCACCACCGCCACCCTATCCGCGGCCATCAGATACTACGATGAGGGTTTAAGGGTCTACAGGAGCGAGGAGGAGAGGCTCAACCTGAGGCTCAAGGCCCTGATCCAGATGCCCTCCCTCTCCTACTCCGTTAGCCCCGAATGGCTAACGGCGGGGAGGGACGGCCTCCTCCAGGTCACCATCCTTAACTTGAAGGGGCACAGCCTGAGGGATTTGAGGCTGGAGCTCTCATCCGAGGCTCCGGTGAAGATCCTTGGGGCCACCATCCTCCGGCTCGGCAGCCTTGAGCCGAAGGGGAACCTCAGCATAGGGGTCAGGATATATGCCCCTCCGGCCGCTCCATCCACCGCAGCCCTCATCCTGACGGCGACATTCTACGATGAGGGGCTTAAAGCGGTTCTGAGCGAGGCTCAGAGGGTGAGCCTGCTCGTGAGGGGGGTGGTCTCCACGCCTCCGATCTCCATCTCGGCGGAGCCCGAGGAGCTCACCATAGGGAAGAGCGGAGAGCTCCAGCTGAGGATAAGGGCCCTCGACGCGAACCTAAGCGATCTCAGGATAGACCTCTCCCCAGACG
>JBBIVO010000050.1:6956-8753 GCA_037439685.1 Candidatus Bathyarchaeota archaeon
AAGCTCTTCGGGGAGGCCAGGTTCAGGATCGAACGCCTAGGGGCTGGTGAGGAGAGGGCCCTGAAGGTCAGGGTCTACGTCCCGACAACGGCAACCGCTGCTACGGCCACCCTGACGGCCACGGCCACCTACCTCAAGGAGGGGTCGGAGGCTGTTGAGGGCGAGAGCTGGAGGATCAACATGCTCTTGAGGGGCCTCATCCAGATATCCCTAACCGACATGGCGGTTATACCATCGAATCCGAGGCCTGGCTCAGCCTTCTCCATAACCCTCACCGTCACCAATATTGGGACCTCAACCGCCTACGCGGCATATGCCATCCCAGCCATCCAAGGCCTACCAATAAGGGTCTTCGGCCCTAGGTCCGTATACATAGGGAACATCGAGCCGAACCTTCCAACCACCTTCACCGTCAACCTTCAACTGGAGAACACGACGGATAAAACCCTAGAGCTCCCCATACACCTCAGCTACCTCGACAACCTCAGAACACCCTACAACCTCACGCTGACCGTTCCAATAGAGGCGGGGAGCCAGCCCCCCATCCAGGTCCAGCCGGCTCAGAGGGGCCTAGGGATCCTTGAGCACCCCCTCCTCATCCTTGGGGCTGCGGGGGCGATAGCGGCCCTCATCGGCGCACTGGCTCTGAGGAGGAGAAGGGCCACCTGAGATGCGAGGCTCCGCCATCTGGCTAGAGGGAGCTGCTGAAACCATATGATGAGAAGACCCTTAAGAGCTAAACTATTTAACCGCGATCCTATTTATCTATAGGGTGATTAAGGGGCTGCGTCGAATTGTTTGAGATGGCCCTCCCCCTCCTCCACTTCGTCCTCTCCCTCTTGCTGTTGCCCCACGGATACAACTGCTTCCTCCTCCTCTGCGGCGCTTTGAGGTATAGGGCTGCGGGAGGGAAACCCATAATAAACCATCCGATGGTCACGGTCCAGCTCCCCATATATAACGAGAGGTATGTGGTCTCTAGGCTGCTCAGGTCGGTGGCAGCGCTCCAGTGGCCGAGGGATAGGCTTGAGGTCCTGGTCCTAGATGACAGCACTGATGAGACCTCGAGCATAATAGAGTCCGAGGCGGCCAGCCTCAGGGCTGAGGGCCTCAACATCCACGTGTTGAGGAGGGGGGAGAGGAGGGGCTTTAAAGCCGGGGCCCTCCAGAACGCCCTCAAATACACTCATGGGAAGTACATAGCGATATTCGACGCGGACTTCACCCCTCCCCCCGACTTCCTGGAGCGGGTTGTCCCCCACCTCGAGGATGATCTCAGGCTGGGCTTCGTCCAGGCCAGGCTCGGCCACCTGAACAGGGGCTGCAACCAGGTGACTGAGATGATATCCCTAGCCATAGACGGCCACTTCATGGTCGAGCAGGCGGGGAGGGACGCCATGTCCATGGTCATAAACTTCAACGGCTCAGGCGGGGTCCTGAGGACGGAGGCGATCCTAGATGTCGGGGGGTGGCGCCCAGAGATGCTCACAGAGGACCTCGACATGAGCTATAGGATGAGGGTGAAGGGGTGGAGGTCGAAGTATCTGAGGGATGTGGTCGTCCCCGGGGAGGTCCCCATCGACATAGTCGACTTCAAGGTTCAGCAGTCAAGGTGGGCTGTTGGAAGCCTACAATGTGCGAGGAGGCTGCTGGGGAGCGTCTGGAGGTCGAAACATCTAACCCTAACCCAGAAGCTTGAGTCCACGCTGCACCTGACAAACTACCTCATCTTCCCCCTGATGATGTTCACCATCATCCTCTTGGTCCTCCTCATCATCCTAAACAGGCCTCCAAGCC
>JBBIVO010000050.1:8766-11441 GCA_037439685.1 Candidatus Bathyarchaeota archaeon
TTCCAGTCACCCTTCAGCATCCTCTTCTCCCTAGGCGCCCTAGGGGCCTCGACCCTATACTCATCCACGGTCATCCTTCAAGATATGAGCCTAAGGGAGAAGCTTCCATACCTCGGCCTCCTAGCCGCAGTCGGCGTCGGCCTCTCAGCCCACCTCACCATATCGATGGTGAAGGGCCTCCTCTCTAAAGGGTTTGAGTTCAAAAAAACCCCAAAGTACAATATCGACGGGGAGAGAAAGGGGATACTAAGGGTAGCCAAACCCGTGGGGGGGACCCCCCTACCAGAGACGGTGATGGCCCTCCTCACCCTACTCGGGATAATCCTAGCTATAAAGAACCAGATCCTACCAGTACTCTCGACCCTATTCGTCTACCTAATAGGATACTCAACAATAATTTACTATTCAGCATCTAAATAGAAAGGATAAAAGATCTTCAACTCACCATCAATCTATGATTTATGCTTGGAGATCCGCCTATGGTCCTCCCCACATAGCAGCGCTTAGCAGCCTCGAGAACCCCCTCCCTCTCCTCATCAGTTAGGGGGCCGCCGAGCTCTATATCGACATCGAAGGCCACAGCCCTTCCCAGACCCTTATCCGTCTTAGCTGTGACGAGAACCCTGAGGTCATCAGCCTTTATTCCCCTCTCATCGCAGTAGCGTGCAATGGTCATGGCCGTGCATAGCCCCAGGGAGGCGGCCAGAAGCCTTCCAGGGCTCATCCCCTCCAGGGGAGCCCCCTCCCCAACCCTCCCAGATACCACCTCAAGGCCGTCAGCCTCAGCCTTGAACTTCATCCCCTCCACCCTAGTCACAACGACGCTCATAGAATTGAGGAAAGGGTTCTGCCCTCAAATATAAACCTTGCTGAAAAGCCTTGGCCAAAGAAGCAGCTTAGGCCTCGGAGAAGGGAATAACGGGTGTATCATCGTAAAAACTCTAAGGTGGTTCGGCCTCTCAGAAACCAAAATATATTGGGAAGTCAAGATCCCGAGATGGGGCGCCTCGGTAGCTCAGCCTGGGAGAGCGGCAGCCTTGTAAGCTGTTGGCCGCGGGTTCGAATCCCGCCCGAGGCTTCTCAGATAAACAAATAAGTCTGAATAAAATTCTTTTCTGACGAGGTGAAGCATATGAAGGGCAGGGTTGGCTCTAGGGGCACGATAGTTATTCCAAAGGAGGTTAGGGAGAGAGGTGGCATTAGAGAAGGAGACATGCTGGAGATCTCTCTTAAAGAGGGAGCAATTATTTTGCTGAAGGATACCACTTGGGAGAGGTTTCACGGGTGTGCAAAAGGTTTAACTACGGTCGAGGAGGCTGAGAAGGAGTTAGATGAGGATGAAAGAGATTGGGAGAAGCGCTTAGAGCGGTAGTTATAGACACATACGCCTTAATAGCGAAGGCGACTGGCGAAATAACACCGGAAGCCGATGCATACCTAGAAAATGTTAGAGGAGGAAGGATAAAGGGGATAATTCACCCTCTAATCACGTATGAATTCCTTCTACAGTTCTATGAGGGTAGAATTCCGATCTTTACAACCCTCACTGAAGCTCTTGAGTTTCTAGAGGAACATTTTTCCACAGTTGAGATATCAAATCGAGTAACCCTAATAGCAGCAGAGGTCAAATTCAAAGGCGAGAGGTTTAGCCGCTCAAATAAAGAGGCATCTCTCGCTCTGCGACGCGGTGACCATCGCCATAGCCAAAGAGGGGGACTCTCCGGTCCTCTCAGGGGATAAGGACATTCAAACGGTGGCTGAGAATGAGCACGTAAAGATAACATGGTGAACCCCAGTAAGAGCTATTCAGATCCAAGAAAGTTTGAACGATTATGTTAAGCTAGTCCGCTGCTAAGAAGCTATTAATCCAGCTCGATCCAAGTTCCTCGTAATTTCATTAAGATACGGAGAGTACCAAAGGGGATTCATCCGGGGGAGTGGAGGGCTGGGGCTCACAATCCTCAGCGGATCTTGGGTCAGAACAGATGCCCGCCGTAAGGATAAGCTCAAGGAGCATAGGTGAGGTTGAGGTAGAGCCCCTATGAGGAGAAACCCGAGAACCGAGGAGGCCATCTCGGCCTCTCCCCCTGGAGGGGGTGGCGTATAGGTGGGGGAGAAGAGACATACTTGAGGGTTGGGGAGGAGAACCCGCATGAGGTTGTGGACATCGGAGACGTCGTATATTGGCCCCGGGGGAGGCCATATTCATATTCTTCGGCCCGACACCCCTCAGCGGGACTCGGGGCCGAGGGCCTACAGCCCGTAAACGTCTTCGGGAAGGTTAAAGGAGATCCAAAGATCTTCACGAAGGTGAAGGATGGAGAGAAAATGACAATGAAATTAAATGAAAAATAAAACAGATAATATTTGATAGGTGAAAGCTCATTTATTTGAAGATCTATGAAATGTAAAAATTGGCCATCAAAGCCTTTATCGATCCTCCCTTTGAGCTATGCGCCTTCCCTCGATCCAGCTGTGGATGGGGCTTTCCTCCTCCTATATAGAAGGAGAAGGGTTACGGATATTGCCATTCCTATAGCTATCAGGGTTGGGGTGATTAGGGTGAAGGGAGATTTGACCTCGACCTCTATCACTTCTTCAGATGCCTCATTCACCTCTGGTCCCTTATATACACCCCTTATGAGTAGCCTTCCTGAGGCCTTTGGGGTATACTC
>JBBIVO010000051.1:0-1398 GCA_037439685.1 Candidatus Bathyarchaeota archaeon
CAGGCTTAGACGCGGATGGGCCTGGCGCTCCCGATACCCCATCGTCCTATCCTTAGGGGTTGGGATGGGGCTTGCCATGAGGACGACGGTGATGGCCGACTTCATCCAGCAGATCCAGGCCACACTGCTTCGGTGGAACACCCTAGAGAACATCGTTATGATCGTGGGAACCATCACATCAGCGGCCTACTTCATATTCACGACGAGGTCCACGGGGCCATACAGGTATGTGAACAGGGTTGGAAGGCTCTTCCTCCTCACCGCCTTCGGGGTGACCTACGGCCAGACCGTCTCCTTCAGATTCGAACTCGTCATAGGACGCCTTGTCGACATGCTGAGGCCCGACGTCATCTGGTATACGACGGCATTTCTGGTGCTGATAATCTTGATACTGATGATAGGATATAAGACGAAGAAGATAGAATGGTACACAGCAAGATAGAACAACCCCTTATTTTCTATTTCATGGAGTATCAGCCTTAAATCATTTAGAAAATAAGGAAATATTTAGTTAATTTTTTTAAAATGAGAGTTTCAAATAGGTTGACTTCCACCCCTTAGGATTCATATCACGTGAATTAATTGACCGCAGGAAAAAGACCAAAGATAAAATTTGATTAACAATATAGATTATTAATCCATAATAGATTAAAATGTCTTTAATAGCTTTCCCATTTCAGAGAAAATGGGCGGAATGGATAGATCGAGGGAGAAGGCCTTAGCGCTGGCCATAATGGCGCTGCTCGTAGTGGGGGCATCGGCTGCCTGGGCAACCCAGTACACGAGCATAGCATCCATAAGCCCCATAAGGGTGGAGGATATGGCAACAGTTTCAAAATCAGATGTTACGATAAGCCAATCCATACCTACCCTAGGTTGGTTCACGAAGACGGCGAACGACGTTTTCACCATAGAACATAACGCCAATCTAACAAGTGTTCAGAGGAATGTGAGAGTCATGTTGGTGAATGCTCCAGAGATAAGAAATAAGCTCTCCTTCCTGATAATAAGGGTAACAGTGGATGGACCGACGGATGTAACTGGCTATATAACCCTAACCAGCCCCGAGATCCTGCTCAACACAACGAGACTCTCCACAGCCTCCGATTGGACCATCGATCTTCAGCTCTATGGATACGCCGTTAGCACCGGTTCGGTAAGCATAACCCTGTACTGCTCGGTTGAGCCGGCCGAGGCCGTCGAGCTCTAACAAACCTTTTTCTTTGGAGTTGAGGGTTTTGAGGCTCTTTAGGGTTCTCAGCGCCACATGCATGGCCTCTTCTTTTAGCCTTTTAACCCTCCTAGCCTTGGTACTGACTAGAAGTAGCGCTCCCTTCCAGGGCCTGTTTGCCTATGTCGGCTTGATGGGGGCTGCGGTTGGGGGCCTCCTCTACCTTG
>JBBIVO010000051.1:1462-11345 GCA_037439685.1 Candidatus Bathyarchaeota archaeon
GGCCTTGCCCCTGGCGGGAGGGGGGAGGGCGGATCCATGATGATAGAGGAGGCCAACCTAGAGGGTGATCCTCCCTTGAAGGAGGGGGTGGATGTAGCCCCGAGGATTGGGAGAACGGTCGTCTTGAGAGGCCTAAAGGTGGCGATCCCCATCCTAACGTTTCTGGAGGCCTACCTGCTTGGGGGCCTCCTCACCGGGACCCTCACCCCCCTCATGGTGATCCCTTCGAACAGCATGTCCCCGAGCCTGAACCTGGGGGACCTGATCCTCGTCAGGGGGGTTGACCCGACGGGTTTGAGGGTTGGAGATATCATAATATTCGATGTCCCTCCCCCCTACGACCGTTACACGCCCTCACCGGCGATTCACAGAGTCGTCGATGCTTGGATGGAGGGGGGACGACTCTACTTCAGGACTAAAGGGGACGCCCTCCCCTCAGAGGATCCCTGGAGGCTGCCGGCAGAGATGGTGAGGGGCGTCTTCTCCTTGAAGATGCCCTATCTTGGGATGCCCATACTGCTCCTTAGGACCCCGGCTGGGCTTGCCCTCTCAGCCATCCTATTACTCCTCTGGATCCTATATCCTGCTGTGAGGAAAACCTGAATTTGCAAACCCATAAAAATTATCATCTCAGATTATTTCTCAGGAAGCACTGACGAAACCAAGTTCATGCTACCATGGAGATGTGGATGATTAGTAAAGCTTTAGAGGCATGATCCTCAGACTTGATGGTGATGGATGGGATGAACTCCCCTCATAGATGGATGGGTGCCTCTCGAGGAGTAGAGGTTTCACCCCCTGGAGCCATTCCAGGGGGTTTTATGAGAGGTCGGAGGCTCCTCATCATCATACTCACGATCATCGCATCATCATGTCCTCATAGCTTCACATCTGGGGGGCTTGAGGAGGGCAGGCTCGCCGTATTCGCCTCACCCCCAAGCCTCCTTGCAGATGGTGGGGAGTATGGATGCATCTTCATCCAGGTTCAAAGCGTCGAGGGAGACCCTATGCCAGCACCCCGCGATATATGGGTCTCCCTATCCTCCTCAAACCTTGAGGTGGGGTCCGTTGAGAGCCCGATAGTTATACCTGAGGGGGAATACCTAAAGGTTGCCATCTTCAAGGCCACTCGCAGACCTGGAGAGGCCGTCATCACCGCATCGGCTTCTGGCTATATTTCGGGGTCGGCCTCCCTAATGACCTTCAACCCATACTCCTCATCCTCCCCACCCTACGCCCTGAGGCTGTATGCCTCACCGAATCCCCTGCCATCAGAATATGGGGTTAATGGAACCATCACCGTTCAACTCGTCGGCTCGGAGGGCACCCCGATAACGGCGATATCTGAGGTCGAGGTCACCGTGACCTCCTCGAATATGAGCATCCTGAGGCATCCCACCTCCCTGACCATCAATAGGGGGGAGAGCTATGGGCGTGTCCCCTTCTCCTCCATGGGCGGGGCTGGTTCAGCAACGATAACCGCTCAGTCGGAGGGCTTCACGCCGGATAGCGTTAAGGTCTCAGCCACCGTCGCCGGGAAGAACCCGGCGAGGCTCTCCCTATCCCTCAGCCCATCGATACTGCTGCCTGGAGGCTCGACCCATGACTCCATAACCATCCAGCTCCTAGACGCGGGGGGCTCCCCGACCAGGGCCTTGGAGAGCATCTACGTCTACCTCTCCTCCTCGAATCTCGATGTGGGGAGGGTGGAGAAACATATGGTCTCCATAGAGGCTGGAAGGTATTATACAACAGCCAGATTCGTCACGGGGTTCAAGCCGGGCAGAACCATCATAGCCGCGGCCGCTCAGGGGCTTGAGCCCTCCCTCGCCACCCTAGAGGTTAGGGGGCCAACCCCTTCAAGGCTCTCCATCTACTCAGCCCCTCCCGTGATCCTGGCAGATGGGGGGCAGAGGGATATCCTCGCGCTGCAGGTTCAGGGCGGGGATGGAGTCCCGATGGCCATGGAGAGGGATATCGAGGTTTATCTGGCCTCCTCCTCAAGCCTCGTAGGGTTGGTTCCTCCCACAGCCATCATTCATGGGGGTGAGAGCTATGTGAGGGTGTCCTTCAACTCGACCCTTCTCCCCGGAGATGTTGAGATAGTAGCCCACGCCCATGGCCTGGAGGCGTCGAGGGTTAAGGTAAGCACCGTGAGCCTCCCAATGAACCTGAGCGTGGAGGCCCCCTCCAGTCCCTTGATCAATGAGACCATAACCGTTAAGGTGATCGCCTCAAGTAGAGGCCATCCGGTGAAGAATGCCTCCGTTGCCTGGGTGATAGAGGGGGGTGAGGCCATCGCCTTGGAGGAGGCAACCGACAGTTACGGCCATGCCCGGGGGGTCATCAGACAGACGAGGGAGAGGATGAGGCTGGTCATAGAGGCCTCTCGGCCTGGATATCAGGCCTCGAAGGTTGAGAGGAGTATCATCGCAGCAGCCCTCCCAAAACCTCCCCCAGAGCCCACAATAAACATCTTAGGCCTTGAGGTCAAAACATCAATCTTGGCAATAATAATAGCCATCGTGATAGGGATCATGACGATCCTCTACCTATACATGAGAAGAAAAAAATAAAATGGAGTCGAGAGAGTGCCTCAAGGGGGAAATCACCGATCAAAAAGTTTTGAAATAATTGAATTTTAATTTTAAAATTATATGCTTAAAATAAAGAATTATCTCTAGCGTTAGGGGCCGATCGCCCGATTTTATGAGGCTGATTCCTCCAGGTTCTCCCCCGAAGGTGTGGGGTTGAGATAGATCCAGGTCGTATGGAGGGCCTTGGGGAGGCCTCGATTAAGGTTGGGAGCTAAGCTTCTTGAACCTTCCCTCGAGCCTCTCCAACACCTGTGGGAGGGTTGTGTACTCCATCGCGCTGGGGCCGAGCCTCGCGGGCTCGAATTCTCCCATCCTCCTCAGGTGGGATGCGAGCTCTAGGGCCTCCCACCTCGCCTTGTCGAAGGCGGGGTCCCCGAGGAGGTCTACCACCAGGGGCCTCCCCTCATCGTCTGATGCTATCTTCCCATCGGCTACCTGTATGGCCAGGGCGACTATCCTCGGAGGGCCGTCGAATAGGGTGCACCTGCTGTCCTTTAGGCCCACGGGCATGAGGGGGCCCCAGTGGCTCCCCCTCATCCAGCCGGCCACCAGGTACGAGTGGAGCAGCGGGGCTAGGATCTCGCCAAGGGCTGGGAATCCCGCCTGCGCCCTGACGAGGCAGACGGGGTCATCCTTCCCCACATACTTTCCGGCGATGAGGGAGAGCTTGGTTGTGCTGGAGGCGGCCGCGATCTCATGGTCCTCGCTCCTCCAAACCCTGGATATCATGTATCTCTCCGTGGTGCCTATCAGGGCCAAGAGGCTGTAGGACTCCTCAGGGGTCTTCAGGTTGACCGTCTTGCCCTCCATGGCGTCCAGGACCTCGAACTCGAAACCCTCAGCCATCTTGGGGTCGATGACCAAGCCTGCGGTGTTGAAGGGGTCCGCGAAGACCCTGTAGAGGAGGTAGTTGAAGGCGGCGGGCTCGGTCTTATCGGCTGCGAAGACTACGACGGGGTCGCTCCTCCTCTCCTCGAACTCCATCTCCGCCACTCCGGGACCGAGCCCCTTGACATTCCCGCTGAAGGCGTCGCTCAGGAGATCCTGCCCAGCACCATAAAGTTTTAATCTGCCAGCCTTATCCGCAGCCGCCTTGAAGGTCTCCCAGGCTAGGCGGTGGACCTCCTCACAGTTCTCCCCCTTATTATGGACCATCAGGAGCTCCAGGTCGTCCCCGGCATTGAAGGCATAGAAGCTGTTGATGAGGCCTGTCCCTACAGCCTCCGAAAGCCTCCCCTCGGCAACCTCTATCAGAGGTTTTGGAACGAGGCAGTGGCCTGCGAGGCTTCCAACATCAGCCTTTATAATGGTAACAGTGGTCCTCAAAGAATCCCACCACACTCATCTATTTTATTCAACCTTATATAAAACAAGCCCCTTTCAGCCGCCAATGCCTTAACCATCTTAGGCTGAATCCAAAACTTCTCGGATGCCTGAAGATAGTCCCTCTTCGCCAGGAGCTCCTCACCCCTCCCTAATGAACCTTTTACAAAGCTTCATGTGAGCTTCATACTGATCTTCGGATCATCGATGCCATAATGGCTGAAGACGGCGTCGCTGGCGAGTCACCCTGGATTTACCTTCGGAGTCGGCTCTCCTCTTAAGGATTGCTAGAATCCAGTCTAGAGAATCAAGTGTGATTGTAGCTATAGCCTGCCAATCGAATTAAACGGGAAGCGGCAATCAACCTTTTACTCCGAATTCTAAACGAGGAGCATGCGCATAGGCTGTAGCGTGCTCGTGAAGGGGTTGAATACCAGGCCTAGGATCTCCAGCGTCACAACACCTAGCAGGGCGTGGTCCTCGGCTTCGCCGAGGACAACAGGAGTGTGGCCCTCACCCTGGGGATGGAGATGAGGCATTCCGAGACCTTCCGCCTAATAACACTTCCATCTGCCAGCGTGAATTCATGCTCCCGTAGCGGCTTAAGCCCTATGCTCTTCCAAACCTCTTCAGGAAGCACGGTGTAGGTTGCGCCGCTGTCCACTAGGAATCGGAGTGTCTTCACGCCTAAAGGCCCCTTAACTCCCCCCTCAATATATGTTATGCCCAAGCCCGGCCTCCTATACTGTTTTGGTTTCTATTCTCCGCCTTTTATGTGTTGCGAGAAGCCTCATCTGCCTCTCGTAGTCTATGAAAGCCTGCTCGAGGGTTGGACTGTCCAGCCATATCCTGCCGGGAATGTGAACCATTAACCGCCTATCATTTGCCTTAAGGCTTTCATAAATGTCCATTAGCCACATTAGGTCTCCGATGAGGCATGTAACCGCAAAGGCGTCCATTGGCTTCAACAGTTTAGGATCCTCATCCTCTACAAGCAGATCCTGTCCAATAACCTTCAGTAGAATTATCCCTTCCTCTGCGGCTTGGGCCAACCAGCTCGTGGATGAAGCTGTAGTCCACCTCAACGGCTTCTAAAGCGTATTTTGTGGCTGTTAGAAGCGCCGTCCTGGGATCCCTGAACCTTAAGGTTTTAAGACTGTTCTCTTTCTTCACAATTGTTATTGTGTATGGGATGTCCTGCTCAGCCAGCGTCGTGGCCGTCCTCAGGAACCCCGCCATACCTCTTGTTATCGGCCCAGCCGCCCTCAAATCGTACTGAGGTTTACGGCTCCTCCGGCGTCCTGATGGTACTGCATAACCATGGTCCTCTCAGCTTACGGTAGATCGATCACTGCCTAGCCATCGCTCTAAAGGTTGGGAAGAAGGTGTTTTCTACTTTTGGTTAAAAGCCCCGGGCGGGATTTGAACCCGCGATCTTCTGCTCTTCGGCCCTTGGATACCAAGCAGACGCTTTGGCCACGCTAAGCCACCGGGGCTTTGTTGAATATGCTTCAATCGATGATTTTAACTTTCCCATATTTTAAGCGCCTCCTCGAGGCCCTTCTAGGGACCTGATATAAATTGAAAGATTGGACATTAAAGAGGATTCAATTAATTTAAAAGCCTTTTTATTCCTTTTTTGGATTAAAAGGCCATATTTTATCCGTTCGAAAGAGGAAGAATTAAACTCACGGTTTAATATTTCAGACTTTAAACGAAATTTTTTTCGCTTATTTGCCGAAATATTTATAAATTACAAAATTATTTTTTCTTTGGACTTTCAGGTCATGGTCTACGTTGATGGTAGAAGAGCGGATATAGAGAGGCTGGTCAGATGCGCCCTCGAGGATGCCCATAGGAGGAATAGGGAGATAGAGACGGTGGATCCCCTATTGAGTTTGGCTAGGAGGCTCTTCCCATACCTCCATGAGGGGACCCTCCACGAGTATGCCAGGACCGCTTTGAGGGTGATAAAGAATAGGCCTCAGCCAGGGAGGTTCAGAGGCCATCAGACCAGTCTATCTTACCTCCTCCTGAAGGCCGATGGGGCGCCTATGGAGGCCCATGCGGAGGAGGATTAGGCTTGGTTGACCATAAACCGTACATCCAATATCTTAAGCAGGGTTAAGATGAGGCTAGGATTCTCACCCTCTTTAGGTTCTCCGCGTCGCTCATCCTTTCGTCCTTCGGCGTCTCTAGGATCATCGGCGATTCGGCTAGCCTGCTCCTCAGGATGAGCCTGAAGCCCTCCTCCCCTATCTCCCCTAGGCCTATGTGCTCGTGGCGGTCCACTCCACTTCCGAGGCCTCCCTTGGAGTCGTTCAGGTGGACCAGCCTCAGCCTCTCGAAGCCTATAAGCTCCTCGATGCTCTCAAGGGTTCCCTCCAATCCCTCCGGTTCTCTGAGCTCATAGCCCGCCGCGAAGGTGTGGCATGTGTCGAGACAAACCCCCAATTGGCTAGGCCGCCTAACCCCGTCCAGTATCTTTTTCAGCTCCTCGAGGCTTGAGCCGACCTGATGGGCTGAGCCCGCCCCATTCTCTAGGAGGATGACGGCTCCATCCCCAACCCATTCAAGTGCCCTATCTATGGCCTCGATGGCCCTCCCCAATCCTAGCTGGAGGCCGGAGCCTAGGTGGCTGCCGAGGTGTGTCACGAGGTAGGGGATCTCGAGGGCCCTGCACCTCTCCAGGTCGACCTTAAGCGCCTCCACCGACCTCTCATAGACCTCCCTCCTGGGAGATGCCAGGTTCACCAGGTAGGGGGTGTGGGCGTATACTGGCTCAAGGCCCGCCCTGGACCTCTTCTCCCTGAAGGCCTCCACCTCCCCACTCCCGAGGGGTTTGGGCTTCCAGCCTCGAGGATTTCTGGTGAAGATCTGGAAGGTGTCGCAGCCTAGGGAGAGGGCCCTGTCCACCGCTAGGTCGATGGATTCGGAGATGGAGACGTGGAACCCTATCTTCATCTGTAATCCTTTGGAGGATTTGAAACTATTATCCTTTGGAGTTGAAGGGGATTCTTATATCTCTTCCCTCCCTCTATTCGATGGGTCACCCGGTTATGATGGGGCTGATCAGGGCCTCTCTAGCCCTAGCGATGCTCGCCTACGCATCTTTAAGGGACATTCTGGAGAGGGAGGTGCCTGACGCGACCTGGCTCATCTTCGGGGCTCTTGGCCTCCTCATGGACATTTATGAGGTTTACCGGGGATCTGCCACCCTCCTCGGCCTGGGAGTTACCGTTCTGGCCTCCACCGCGGTCTCATACCTGATGGGCTACCTTGGCCTCTTCGGCGGGGCTGACTTCAAGGCCCTCGCCGTTCTATCACTGCTCCAGCCATATCCCCCCGGGGCTGTCGAGCCCCTCCTCGGAGCCGTCTCGCAGATATACCCCCTCACGGTCCTCTCCAACTCAGCCCTCCTCGGCGCCTCGATGGCGCCGTTCCAGCTCATTAGGAACCTCTATTCGGCCTTCAAAGGCTCTAGGCTCTTTGAGGAGCATCGGCGCGAGCCCATCTGGAGGAAGCTGATGGTCCTCATCTCAGGCTCCAAGATGAGCATGAGCTCCGTGAGAGGACCGCCCTTCCATTACCCCCTCGAGGCTCAGGGGGTGGATGGGAGGAGGCTCCTCTCCCCCCTCAAGATGCGAGACGAGGAGGCCGTGAGGGTGTTGGAGGAGTTTAGGAGGGCTGGGGTCTCTGAGATATGGATCTCGAAAACCCTACCCTTCATACTCTTCATAACCCTCGGCTTCCTCGCCTCGGTCTTCATAGGCGATATAGCCCTATGGCTAATTATCAGAGTGATAACCTAATGACTTCATTTATAGGTTCATTATTGTGCCGTATATTCATTTAAAATAGCTAAGCTTAAAATCGGTATAAAATAGGGGTCGATAAGACTCGTTAAGAGACTTCCTTAATCGAGGCCTCGATTATCTGGAGCCCCTTCTCCAGGAGTTCCTCCTCGATGGTTAGGGGGGGATGCAGCCTGACGCAGTTTCCGTATAGGCCGGCCTTCAGGAGGAGGAGCCCCCTTGACAGGGAGCTTTTCAGTATCTGGTTTACGGCCTCTGGATGGGGCTCCTTCGTCCTCCTATCCTTCACGAACTCCATCGCGAGCATAGGCCCCTTACCCCTCACATCCCCTATCATCTCGTACCTCTCCTTCAGCTCCTCTAGGCGCCTCCTAAGCTTCGCCCCAAGGGCGGAGGCCCTCTCGACTATCCCCTCCCTCTCGATGATCTCTATGACCTTCAGGGCTGTGGCACAGGCTATGGGGTTTCCTCCATACGTTCCCCCAAGGGAGCCTGGATAAGAATCCCTGATGAGCTCATCTCTCGCCACGACGGCGCTCAATGGGAGGCCTGAGGCTATGGCCTTGGCCATCACCATTATGTCGGGCTCAACGCCATAGTGCTCTATCGCCCACATCCTCCCCGTCCTTGCGAAGCCCGTCTGTATCTCATCTATTATAAGGTAAAGCCCATGCTCCGTGCAGATCCTCTTTAATTCCTTGAAGAACTCCGCCGGGGGGTCTATGAAGCCCCCCTCCCCCTGGACGGGCTCCGCTATCATGGCTGCAAGCTCTCTGGGCGACACCTGGGTCTTCAATAGGGTCCTCTCAATATGATGCGCGCAGGCCACTCCGCAGCCTGGATACTCCAGCTTGAAGGGGCACCTGTAACAGTATGAGTAGGGGGTCATGTAGACGCCTGGGACAAAGGGGCCGAATCCAACCTTGTACGGATCCCATTTCCCAGTCAGGCTCATCGCCATGTAGGTCCTCCCATGAAAGCTGTTCTCGAAGCTCAGGATTCCAGGCCTCCCAGTGTACTGCCTGACGATCTTAACCGCATTCTCAACAGCCTCAGCTCCGCTGTTAAGCATCAAGGCCCTCTTCTTGAAGGAGCCCGGCGTTATCTCGGTCAACCTCTTAGCAAGTCTCAGGTAAGGCTCATAGTTGGCGACGTGGATGCACTGATGGATATACCTCCTCGCCTGGCTACATATGGTCTCGACTATCTCCTCCCTGCAGTGGCCTAGGCTGACCACCCCTATCCCAGAGGTGAAGTCGATATAGAGGTTCCCGTCGACATCCCTCACCACAGCCCCCTTCGACTCCTCTATGCCGATGGGTGAGACCAGGTAAACCCCAGGGATCACATACTCATTCCTCTCCTCCAGCAGGGCCCTAGACCTAGGCCCTGGAGGGGGGGTTACGATATAGGGCACCTTCTCCATACCACATCACACTATCCCAACATCATCAAACTAAATAACTTTAAGGACTGGATCTGGCCGCTGAAGCCCAACCCCTCAGGCTGGAAGGCCCATCGACAACCCTATAAACACGTCCAAAGCCTCGAAGGGTTCCAGCTTACCTTATCCTTCACCACTTATATCGTAGAGGCTCAGGCAGAGCTACCATTGCGAAATAGGGTCAGAAGGGTATAGGCTGACCGAGGACGCCTTCAGCCTTAGCTCAGAAGCATCTCCATCACGGTCACATTCACAAATTAAAATCAATAAAGGGCATTAGATTAACAACTCTCTTCCATATACCAGTTTTATCTCTTTTTGTTTTGCTATTGTTTTTAGTTGTTCCAATACTTCTTTTGTTGTGTTCGCCACTGCAAAAACCTTTATTTTTGTTTTCTTTTTATACTTTTTCTCTGCTATCTCTATTCTTTTTTGCAGTTTTTCTATTTCTCTTTTTGCTTCGTCTAGGTCTCCTATGTATAGTGTGGTTTCTCCCACTGTTAGGGGTTCTTCGCAGAAGATGTTTATCTCGTAGGCTTCTCCCTCATGTATGAGGGTTCTCCTCCCGACCTGGGCGTCTGGGTATCCCAGGTCCTCTAGGAGGAGCTTCACGAGGGAGGCGGTGTAGTCCTCCAGGGTGACGCCTAGGGCCCTGCCGAAGCTCTCGAAGGAGGCCCTCAACCTCCTCTGCTCCTCCCAGAGCC
>JBBIVO010000052.1:0-7296 GCA_037439685.1 Candidatus Bathyarchaeota archaeon
CCAATAAATTCGCTTGCGGGGATGGGTTTTATGTATAATTTTTGTACCCTGAAGCCCCCTTCACTGGGTGAACCTCTCTCCCCTTGTCAGGATCTTCGTCAGCTCAGAGTATAGCCAGCCAAATCCCTCATAGGTCCTCGAGGATATCGGCGTCGGGCTAAACTCCATCCCGATCCTGTTTATTATGTCCATCATCTCCTGGCTAAGGATCCTATCCATCCCCTCCAGCCTTGAGGCTATAGCCGCCTCCAGCAGTAGGGGATCCTCAGACCACGCCGCTATCTCTTCGATCTCCTCCTCCGATAGTAGATCGGCCTTAGAGAGGGCTGAGACCTGAGGTAGTAAGAAGCGGGTGTTGATGGCTGAGGCTATGAACATGTTCATCACGTAGTTGAGGGGGTCTCGGCAGAATACCGAGTCGAAGAGGTAGAGGATGGCCTTAGACTCCTCCATAAACCTCCCAGCTATCTTTGCTCCGGTATCCCTGAAGGCGAAGAGCTCCATCTGGCCAGGGGTGTCGACCAGGACAACCTCCGGCACGAACTCCTGGATCTCCATATAGATGTCGTCGATAACGTCTATTATCATGTCGCAGGCTAGCATCAACCCCCCGTTAGGCCCGAGGGAGTACTCCTCCATCACCTCCTCCACCTTAACATAGTCCCTCACGCTGACGCTCGGCGAGTAGGGGAGGGTGATGGCCCCGGGATCTAGGTTAACCGAGATGACATCCTCCCCCTGACGTTCGAGCCAGCTGGTGAAGGAGCCCGTGAGCTCAGACTTCCCGGAGCCCGCGGTTCCGACTATGAAGACGATATTCAACTATCAGCCACCGGACTCCCCTATGAATCTCCTGAAGAGCCTTTGGGCCTCTGATAGGGGGTGCCTTCTGGGGCTCCTCTTGAATCCATAGGCCGATATGGGTGTGACGACCCCTCCGAGCCCCCTATCCATGGCCAGTTTCGTCGCCCTGATCACGTCTATCAGCACCGCCCCGGCGTTTGGGGCATCCCTTGTCGTCAGCTTGATATCCATGGTGAATTCAGCCCCTGAGAAGTATCTCCCCTTCACCCAAAGGAAGCTCTCCCTCCTCTCTTCTAAGAAGTCCACGTAGTCGGTTGAGCCTGAGACCAGTGGAAAGCTGTAGGGAACCGATGAGGCTACGGCGTCCGTCTTCACCCTTCTCTTGAGCTCTCTGGTCCTCTCGAGCGTATCGAGGGACTCCACCCCACCGCCCACGTCGAGCTGGTAGCTCTCATCTATGTGGACGCCCCTCCCACTCAGAAACTCCAGTATTCCCATGTGGAGGGCTGTCGCCCCCACCTGGTCTAGAAGGTCATCCCCTATGAGCGGGAGCCCAACCGCCTCGAACCTTTGGGCCCAGGAGGCGTCACAGGCGATCTCCGTTGGGGTCGCGTTTATGAAGGCACATCCAGCCTCTAGCGCGGCGCCCGCGTAGTACTTAGAGGCCTGCTCGGCGCCGCCGGAGATAAGGTTGATGAGCATGTCTGCCCCACACCTCCTGAGATCCTCGGGTATGCTTGAAGCCCTCTCAAGGGCCTCCACCTCCACTAGACCCTTGGTAAGGGGTCCGAGGCCGTCTAGGATCGGGCCCCTCAACACGTTCACCCCGAGGCGTGGGACCTCAACCGTGCGGGGGGCGATGTTAGGGCTTGCGAAGATAGCCTCTGAGAGATCCTTCCCAACCTTTCTACGGTCGATATCGAAGGCCGCTACGACCTCGATATCCGAGACCCTGTAGCCTCCTACGGCCTTATGGATGAGGCCTATTGGGTTCTCCGCCGACCTGTAGTAATGTAAACCTTGGACTAGGGCTGAACAGCAGTTCCCAACTCCAGCAATAGCTATCCTTATCAAGTCTCCTGAGCGCTCCAGTGATCCGAGTTCGGAGAAGGGGGATATAAACCAAACCATACCTTAGCTTGAGGAATCGACTCCAGCCCCAATGATCAAATAATCGATGCCGCTAAATTAGGTTCTTGGTCATGATTATAGCATCCTCGTCGAGGTAGTAGGCCCTAACCCTCCCCGTCTCCTCATATCCGAGATTCTTATAGAATATGCGTGCCGAGGTGTTGGACTCCCTAACCTCAAGGGTCGCCCTCGTCGCCTTCCTCTCCAAGAACCTCCTCTCAACCTCCTCCATCAGCATGGAGGCTACCCCCCTTCTCCTCCTCTCAGGCGCCACGGCTATGTTCACGATATGGCCCATCTTCAACCTGTGGGGGAGTCCGCTGAGGATGACCTCCTTCAACTCGCCTATCACATACCCTAGAACAGCCCCTTCCTCCTCCGCCACCAGAAAGAGGTCTGGAGCCTTCCTCGACATATAGCTGAAGAGGGTCGGAGGCCAGGGGTCCTTGAATGATAGCCTCTCGATCCGGATGATCTCTTCTAGGTCCTCCTCTCTGAAAGGCCTGATCGTCGCCTTCAAGGAAGTCATAGAAAATAGCCCTCCCCCCTTTAAAATCTTCTAGGAACTCGATGCCTATCTTTAACCCAGGTTAAATTTGATACTTTAAAGGAGGATTTAAGTACGTTCCTAGAAGATTAGAGACTTTCTATAATTGATTGAAGAATATAAAATTATGGAATATCTATGCGAGTTATCTAAAATGAGGTCTTATGGTTTGAGGGTGAAAGATTTTTTGAGAGGTGAAATTTACATTTTTGAACAGGTGCTTTAGACCCGCGGTCTTAATGCTCGGGTCGATGTTTGGCGTTGAAGATGATCAAGATTTTTATCTTGTGAAATGGCCTTTCTTTGCAGTGGTTGAGGGTGTTTGGGAGGAGACCCCGCCTGATCTTCATCTCCGTGGGGTTGATCCTCTTCGTCTTATACCTCGCCCTCTCCAACCCATTCAGCATCCTTCTAGAGGTAGGCAGATTCCGCCCAGAGCCCTTCATCCTGGCCGTGGCAGTGAATAACCTAGGCCTCCTCCTCTTCGCCATCTCCTGGTACATCATACTGAGGAGCATGGGGGCGGATCTCGACCTATGGGAGGCCATAAGGGCCACCTTCGTGAGCTTCTTCGTCATCTGGCTTATACCCATCCCCGTGGGCTCCGAGATAATAAGGGCCCATCTCATAAGCAAGGATGGGAACCCGAGGCTTGGAAGGGCTGTGGCCTCTTTAGCCGTCCATAAATCCATGTACAACGTCTCCTTCGGGGTCCTCATAGCCTCCTCGGCCATCATCACGTTTGCCCGTAAAGGGGGGATACCCCTGAACGCCTCCCTCATCTCGTTCGTCGTGCTCTATGCCGTAGCCTCAAGCATCCTCTTCCTAGCTCTCCTCTCCCCCAGATTTCTAAGGTGGATCCACTCCCACTTGCCAGAGGGGCTCTTGAGGCTCCTTCCCATGGGCCCTAAGGGACCCGGTGAGGTTGGAGAGAGGATTCAAAGGCTCATTGGGGAGATGGAGGAGGCGGTGAACTCCATTAAGTCTAGGATCCTCCCAAATTTAGTGGCTCTAATCATGGTGGCCCTGCATTGGAGCTCAGGCTCCATCGCGACATACCTGGTGGCCCTCTCATTGGGGGAGAGGCTGGATATGGTGGAGGTCTTCCTAGTCTATGCGGTCATCGAGTTCATCCAGCAGCTGAATATCGTCATACCCGGCGGGATAGGCATAATAGACGCGGGCCTGACAGGCGCCCTGGTCCTTATAGGAATACCTCTACAGATGGCATCAGCCATATCCCTCCTAACGAGGCTTGTCACCTACTGGCTCGAGGTCCTCCTCTCCTCAGCCTTCAGCTTCCACTATGGATATAGGGAGGCCCTTAAGGGCTACCTCCCGAAGAGCTAGGCCCTATCGACCGGTTCGATATGCCCACACATCCCCAGGTGACCTGGAAAACGATTAAAGCGTTATCGTCTCAATAGTTGTATCTCGATATGCTTCGCTTAGGGATCGTGGGCTGCGGCACGGCCACGAGGATGTTCCACCTTAAGGCGATAGAGGAGGTCAGGGAGTTTACCCTAATGGCCTTGGCGGATAGTCACAGGGAGAGGCTTAGGGAGGCCTTGCGGGCTTGCGGTGTGGAGAGGGGATACATCGACTACCTTGACCTCCTCAAAGACCCAGATGTCGATGTCGTGGCCATCAACACCCCCCCAGGCTGCCATGAGGAGATGGTCATCCAGGCCCTAAGGGCTGGGAAGCACGTACTTTGCGAGAAGCCCCTGGCACTGGATCTGGATGGGGCTATGAAGATTAAGGGGGTTCAGGAGGAGACCCGCCTCGTCGTTCTCCCAGTACACAACTATAACTTCACCCCCTGCTGGGAGGCGGCGCAGGGCCTATGCCGCGGAGGGGAGTTGGGCAGGATTGAGAGGGTTCTCATGAGGCTTGAGAACAACCTTAGACTATATCGCGCTAAGACTCGTTTCAGATTCGAGAGGGATTATGATATAATTGAGGATATCTTGCCCCACCTCCTCTCCCTACCCCTCGGGGTGGCGGGGATGGCAGAGGAGGTCGAATATGTGGAGGGGTGGAGGGAAAGATATGAGGTCGTCGACAACATGAGGCTGGCCTTGAGAACCGATAGGGATGTAAAGCTCGATTGCTTCATGAGCTGGACGAAGCTAATACCTCAGTTCAAGGTAGAGATCATAGGTTCTAATGGAACTATAAAGGCAGATCTGTTCAGATCTCCATATAGCTTCATCATGGAACATGGAAATATAAAGAAGAAGATCATTATTAGAAGGGGAATAGGTCAATATCTCGAACTTCTTAGGGCGAGGCACCCCTCCTTTGTCGGTCAATATCGTCATTTATACAAAGTGATAATGGGGGAAGAAGATCCAAGAATTACTCTAGAAGAAGAGATAGAGATGATAAAAGTTATGAATAAAATTGAAGATATTTCAAAAAAGAATAATATATAAATAAATTGCGGGACTAATGGTGGATGGGAGGGGAAAGTTTGGGCAGGGTGGCGGTAGTAAAGGTTGGAGGAAGCCTAAGGGAGGCCATAGATAGAGGATTAGAGCTGATTGGCGGCCTGGACCTTAAGGGGGGGGAGGAGGTCGTCATAAAGCCGAATATCTGCAACTCCAAGAACCCCTATGGGATGGTCCTGACCGATCAGGGGCTCATAGAGGAGATGATAGAGAGGATCAAGCCCCTAGCCGGGAGGGTGACCGTGGTAGAGTCTGACAATATCGATGGGCCCGCCGAGAAGAGGCTAAGAGACTGTGGGCTCATGGGAAAGCTCGAGGAGCTGGACGTGGAGTTTGTGAACCTCACAAGGGACGACCTTGAGGTTCATAGGGTTGCCGGAAGGGAGATCCAGATACCTAGGACGGTTTTAGAGGCCGACTACTTCATAAATATGCCGAAGATAAAGACGTGCGGCCCAACCCTGGTCACCCTATCCATAAAGAACCTCTTCGGGGTTATCGCGACCCCCAAGAAGAGCAGGCTCCACGGCCTCTTGGACGAGATCCTCCCATACCTGGCAGGGCTGATCCGCCACGACCTCATAGTGGTCGATGGGATGATGGCGATGGAGGGGAACGGGCCGGTGATAGGAAGCCCCAGGCCCCTAGGATTGATCGTCTTTGGAAGGAACCCCGTCGAGGTGGACTCTCTTATAACGAGGATGATGGGCTTCAGACCGGAGGAGGTGAACCACATCTCGAGGGCTCATGGGCTGGGGGCTGGGGAGATGAACCCTGAGGGGATAGAGGTCCTAGGGGACGATTGGAGAGGCATAAAGCCCTTCGAGAGGCCCTACACCCTAAGGGCATCGATGAAAAGCCTGAGGTCTATAGGAAGATTGTACATCCCCTAGTACATCCCCTAGCGAGGCCTTCCGGAGGCCGATGTTCGACGATCGTCGAATAAGGATTTATCTTTTGTCGAATTCCTTAAATAGGGTTTGACGAAAACCCTACCAACAACACCGTTCAGGGGTCTAGTCCATGAAGCCTTCTAGACCTGTCGGCATCGTTGGCTATGGAGCCTACATCCCGATGGGAAGGCTGAGAACCAGCGAGATATGCAGAGTCTGGGGAGGGGAGCCGCCGATCGAGGAGAAGGCGGTCGCGGCCATGGATGAGGATGCCGTAACCATCGCGGTCGAGTGTGCGAGGTACGCGTTGAGGAGGGCGGGGATAAATCCCAAGGAGCTGGGGGCCATATATGTGGGGACGGAGTCTAAACCCTATGCCGTAAAGCCCTGCGGAACCATCGTGGCTGAGGCGATAGGGGCGACGCCCCAGGTGGCCGCCGCAGACTACGAGTTCGCCTGTAAGGCTGGAACAGAGGCCTTCCAGACATGTGTAGCCCTAGTCTCGAGCGGGATGGTGAGGTATGCCATGGCCATCGGGGCAGACACAGCTCAGGGCAGGCCGGCCGACCCCCTAGAGTATACCGTGGCCTGTGGAGGAGCAGCCTTCATCTTCGGCCCGAGGTCTGAGAAGACCTTGGCGTACCTTGAGGGGTCCTACTCTTATGTCACCGATACCCCAGACTTCTGGCGTAGAGCCTTTGAGGTGTATCCAAAACATGGGAGCCGATTTACGGGAGAGCCCGCATATTTCAGACACATTATAGGCGCTGCTAGGGGGTTGATGGATGAGCTGGGCTATGGGCCCAGCGACTTCAAGTACGCAGTCTTCCATCAGCCCAACGTCAAGTTCCCAGTGAGGGCCGCCAGGATGCTGGGCTTCGGGATGGACGCCATCAAGCCTGGACTACTCGTCCAGCATATTGGCAACACCTACGCCGGATCAACCCCCATAGGCCTAGCCGCAACCCTAGATCAGGCAAGGGGCGGCGATAGAATCCTAGTAGTCTCATACGGTTCCGGAGCCGGAAGCGACGCGTTCAGCTTCGTAGCGGAGGAGAGAGACGGGGTCGCCAACCAGGACCCGCCGGTCTCCCTATTCATAAGCCGTAAGCGCTACATCGACTACTCCACCTACATAAAGCTTAGGGGGAAGATCCTCAGGTGAGGAGGGTCTCCATAGCAGGGGTGGGTTTAACCCAGGTCTCAGAGCACTGGGAGAAGTCCTTAGCAGACCTCTTCGTCGAGGCAGCGGCCAAGGCCCTCGACGATGCCGGAGTGGAAAAAATCGAGGCCCTATACGCCTCAAACTCGGGCGCCCCATATATCCAGAGGCAGCTTAACTTGGGGGCTATGATGGCTGACGCCCTTGGAGTGGTGGGGGTTCCAGCCCTCACGGTGGAGGCCGGGGCCGCCAGCGGCGCAACCGCCTTTCAGGAGGGGGTTAAAGCCGTCGCCTCAGGCCTCTACG
>JBBIVO010000052.1:7329-11307 GCA_037439685.1 Candidatus Bathyarchaeota archaeon
GGGGGGGAGAAGGTGAGTGATGCCTCTCCTGAGGAGGTGGTGAGCTTCCTGTCTATGCCCGAGGATCAGGATTACACGGCCTACACGGGCATAACCAACTTCGGCCTGAACGCCATAATATACCGCCAGTACCTTGAAAGGTTCGGGGTGAGGCAGGAGGAGGTTGCCATGCTGGCTGTCAGATCTCACGAGCATGCGGAGGGGTGCCCCCACGCCATGTACCCCTTCAAGCTGAGCCTCGAGAGGATACTATCCTCCCCCATGGAGGCCGACCCGATCCATGTCCTAGAGTGCTGCGGTGTCGGCGATGGAGCGGCGGCCGTCATACTCAAGCCCTCCGAAGGGGATGGCGAAGAGGTGGAGGTGGCGGCCTACACCGCCTCTACGGATCTCAACCATCTAACCGAGAGGGCCGACATCTTAACCTTCGAGGCCGTGAAGCGAGCCTCCGATAAGGCCTTCAGGATGGCCGGCCTCTCTAGGAGAGATGTGGATGTGTTGGAGTTGCACGACGAGACCACCATAACGGGGATAATCTCGCTCGAGGATATGGGGTTCGCCGATAAGGGTAGGGGAGCATCCCTGGTGACTGAGGGGGAGTCGGCCAACGGCGGGGGGCCCCATCTAAACACCTTTGGAGGCCTGAAGGCTAGGGGCAACCCCGTCGGGGCCACAGGGCTGTACCAGATAGCGGAGGTCACGACGCAGCTCAGAGGGGAGGCTGGAAGATGCCAGGTGGACGAGGCAGAGGTTGGCCTAGCCCAGAGCCTTGGAGGGGTGGGGTCAACATGCGCCATAACCATCCTCAGGAGGAGATAGTCTGAGCGTCCCAAGGTACTGGAGGGAGGCCAAGTACAGATACAGGCTTATAGGGGAGAGGTGTGTAAGGTGCAGGGCCCTCTATTATCCGAGGAGGTCCATCTGCCCCCGATGCGGCTCCAGGGAGCTCGAGGAGTATCAGCTCAGCGATAGAGGTAGGATATTATCCTGGACCGTCATCAGGAACCCCCCCAGGGATTATGAGAGGTTCGCAGCCTATGTGGTCGCCTTGGTCGAACTCGATGACGGTGTTAGAATCCTCTCCCAGATGGTGGACGTCGAGCCTGAGGAGGTCAAGGTGGGTATGAGGGTGGAAGCCACATTCCGCAGGATCAGGGAGGACGGGGGCTCGGGGATAATAGAGTATGGCTACAAGTTCAGACCATCGATAGAGCCGGAAGGCTAAAGGAATTAAACAGACCCGATTCGGTATCAACCCTAGAGTGGCTCAAGAAACCCTCCCTATCTGAGAGCCACAAATCGGATTGACAGCTTTATATTCTCAACCCCGATCAGCATTTGGGCTGTAGGCTATGGCGGAGGTGCACGAGAAGGTCCTGGAGATAGCCTCGCGGAGGGGCTTCTTCTGGCCCTCCTTCGAGATATACGGCGGCATCGGAGGCTTTTACACCTATGGGAATCTCGGAACGAGGCTTAAAAGGAATATAGAGGAGCTCTGGAGGGAGCTTTTCGTCAGACGCCACGGATTCCACGAGATCGAGGACCCCATAATAAACCCCTCAAGGGTATTCGAGGCCTCAGGCCATCTACAACACTTCAAGGAGTATGTCTTGGAATGCACAAGGTGCGGGAGGGTGGGCAGGGCGGACCACCTGATCGAGGAGCAGCTAGGTATGTCAACCCAAAGCATCGATGGAGCCCTGATCGAGAGGCTCGTGAGGGAGGGAAGGGTGAGATGCCCGGAGTGCGGCGGGGGGCTGAAGCCCCCCGTGGCCTTCCTCACGATGTTCCAGACCCAAATAGGAGCGAGGGGTGGAGAGACAGGGTATGCGAGGCCCGAGGCGGCCCAGGGCATGTTCTTAAACTTCCGCCGCTGCTCCCAGCAGGCGAGGGGGAGCCTCCCCTTAGGCTTGGCGCAGGTGGGAAAGGTCCTCAGGAATGAGATAGCCCCCCGTCGAGGGCTCCTTAGGCTTAGGGAGTTCACCATAATGGAGGTGGAGCTCTTCTTCGACCCCCAGAACCCCTCATGCCCATGGCTCGAGGGGGTTGAAGGGAAGGGGATAGCGATACTGACGGAGGGGATGCAGGAGAGGGGGGAGAGGGAGGCCATGAGGGCCACCCTTAAGGAGGCGAGATCCGAAGGGCTGATCAAAGCCGAGTGGCTGGCATACTTCATGGCCTTATCAAGCGATTTCATCACGATGCTGGGGATACCCGAGGAAAGGCAGCGCTTCAGGGAGCACCTCCCCGAGGAGAGGGCCCACTACTCGATCCAGACCTTCGACCATGAGGTCTACCTTGAAGGCTGGGGGTGGGTTGAGGTTGCTGGCCACGCGTATCGGACAGACTACGACCTCTCAGCCCACCAGAGGCACTCGGGCGTTGACATGACGGTGCTTAGGAGCGATGGGACGAGGTTCATACCCCACGTTGTGGAGCCCAGCTTCGGCCTAGACAGGCTGGTCTACATAGCCCTAGAGGCATCCTTCCGTACCAAGGGGGAGAGGAGCATACTGGCCCTCCCAGCCTCAATCGCCCCGATCAGCGTCTCAGTTTTCCCCCTCGTGGCGAGGGATGGACTCCCAGAGAAGGCCAAAGAGGTTTATGCCCTATTAAAGGGCTCTGGCCTCATCGTCGAGTATGACGAGAGGGGCTCCATCGGGAGGAGGTATGCCCGCTCAGATGAGGCCGGCACCCCCTTGGCCGTGACCGTCGACTACCAGACGCTAAGGGATGAGACCGTGACGATCAGGGATAGGGACAGCTGGAGGCAGGTTAGGGAGAGGATAGTCGACCTCCCCGGCCTAATAAAGGGGTATCTGAAGGGCGAGATAGGCTTCACCGAACTAGGCGAGGCCTCTGGAGATGTTGAAGGATGAGGCTTGCGGTGGTGACATTAACCTCCAAGATCCTCACACCCTCGAAGACGGCGGTCTCTCCTATAACATCTCGAAGCATGACCTTATCCCCCTCGCATCTGGCGAGGATAACATCCTCCATGACCTTCTCTCCATCCAAAAAGACCTTGAACTCGCACATCCCATAAAATAAGGGATGGAAGATCGATATAATGATGAGCCTTAACCCCATACAGGGGAGATCCTAAGCCTGGAAGGCTCTCAATAGGAGCCCTGCTGCCCCATGGAGCAGGCATCGACCTCTAAACGACAAGATTAATATCGCCCTTGACTGATGTAAAGCTGAGCGGCCGTGGTCTAGCCTGGTTAAGATGTCTGCCTGCCACGCAGAAGGTCCCGGGTTCGAATCCCGGCGGCCGCACCAACAAGCCATCAACTTAGGGCAAGGCCATATCTAAACATTAATGTTTCTAATCGATATGAGGGTTAAATCGAAGTTTTAAATATGAGCTTCGTTTTAGAGAGATTATTTCAGATATGAATTGGCAATTTTCTATAATGAAGACAGAGATGGTTTAATATTCGGTTTAAGAGCTCCAGCAGGTCCTATAACCTCGAAAAGGGGCTGATCACGCGAAAGGTTTATAAATTTGGATCCCTTGCCACCCAACTGGTGTTGAAAATGCCTGTGGTCGGAAAGGTTAGCTTGACATCGGACAAGGATGTGAGCGCTGGAACGGAGGCGAGCCTAAGCGACCTCTTCACATACACCGAGAGGAGGAAGGAGTTCACATTAGAGTCAGACGTGGAGAGGGATAAGACCAAGCTAAAGGTCACGGTGTCAAAGCTCGGAAGCCTTGAGGCCACGGCTGACACCACCAAGAAGAAGGGGGAGAAGACAAACCTCTGGCTCCTCGTAAAGATAGGGGACTTCTCAAAGAAGATCAAGGCAGCGGAGAACATAAAGAAGGGGGACTCGCTAGACATAACTGTAGAGACGGCTTAGCCCCTGAAAGAGCCAGGTTAGACAGAACCCGATCTCCAATTTTTTTCCCTTTAACCCCTCTAGGTTCAGACCCGCCTTCCTAGGCTCCAAGACGTTCCCCTTGATCCAGGCTCT
>JBBIVO010000053.1:0-11285 GCA_037439685.1 Candidatus Bathyarchaeota archaeon
GATATAACCTTACCCTTTTTGCCCCATTAAAGAAGAGGGGTCTAGAAAGTCCCCATTTTTAATCATCGACATCCGGGTTTAAGGGTTTCCACGGGTTGGTTTTAGGCCGATGATGGGAGTAGACCCCAGGATGGAGATTTTAGGTTCGAGAGAGCGGAGAAAAACCTCCGATGTAGAAGCATATAGATAGCAGCTCATCTAATGGAGACGAATCGTTTTTCGGTGATAAAAGAAGCGAAAAAGGCCCTTCTCTAAGCCCGAGTTTAATTATGGGCTTCTCGGCCACGTCAACAGCCTTGCAGCCTCGAGAAGGTTCTTCGTCTCATATCTAGGTCTAAGCTCCTCCTGACTTGGGGAGGGCTCCCCCCTCCTGTTCACCCAGATCGTCGTTATTCCCACGGTTTTAGCTGGTGTTATATCCGTCATGGGCGAATCTCCTATGCTCGCCGTCTCCTCTGCCCTTGAACAAGACCTCTTCAGGGCTTTAAGGTAATACTCTGGATTCGACTTCAGGTGGCCTATGGAAGGCTCGCTGAAGGACCCCTCGAAGACCCTCACCCCGGCATATCTCTCTAGGGCTGCCGCCTTCTCCTCGGCATCCCTTCCCGTGGAGAGGAACAGCCTCAAGCCACCCGTCTTCATCGTCTCAAGGGCTGGTAAAACATCATCGAAGTAGATGGGATCCCTCCAACCCCTCTCCTCCGCCTCGATAAACCTCCTGCAGAAGAGGCTCGCGGTAGAGGCATCGAAGGGCCTCTTCAGATACTTGAAGAGGAGCCTGCAGTGGAACATAAGGTCATCATGCCTCTCTGGATGGTATCTATGTATCATGCCCCGATGGATCTCGTAGAGGTAGATGTGGTAGAGCTCATCCCCCTCAAGCCCAAAGATCCCGTCAAGGCTGCTTCTAAGAACCGCATCGGCGTCATGGAGGGTTCCATCGTAGTCTATAAGAACCGTCCTGACCATTGGTTAGATCCTCTAATAAGGGGCTATTCTAATTAACTCTTGTGGGGAGGGTCGTGAGAGCCCTTTTAGATGGGTCGCTCCTGGAGGCCATGCTCGAACTGGCCAGGGAGAGGCATCCGAGGGAGGTTGTGCTCCTCCTCAGGGGGAGGTTGAGGGGAGGATGCGCGGAGCTGGAGGATTTCCTGATCCCACCCCTAGCCGTCTCCGGGGAGGGGTTCGCGGAGTTTCCTCTCCATCTCCTCCCCATAGACTTCTCCATCCTTGGAACCGCCCATTCCCACCCCTCTGAGGGGCTGGCCCCTTCTCCGGAGGACCTTAACAACTTCTTCGGCCTCATGATGATGATCTTCGCATATCCCTACTCGCCTTCCAGAACGGCGGTCTTCAACCGTAGGGGGGAGAGGATACCCCTGATAATCCTAGACGGTTGACGTGGATCCCGCAGAGGAAAATCCCCGCGGATTCTAGAGGTCTTTAGAAAAACTTAATGCTAAGTTATAGTGATAGATGCAGGGAAAGGCGATGGCGACCCTAAGGAAGCCTAAGGAGGAGATGAGGTACATCCTGGCGACGGACGTTGGGAGCACCACCACCAAGGCTAGGTTCTTCTCCAACGAGTCTGGAGAGTGGAGGTTCGTGATAGCTGGGGAGGCCCCAACGACGGTGGAGGCGCCATATGAGGATGTGACCTTAGGGGTTAGAAACGCGGTAAGGGAGGTTGAGGAGCTCACAGGCCACAGGATCCTCGCCCCCGATGGGAGCGGGATAGCCGTCCCCTACGACGGCAAGATAGGGGTCGACCTCTACTGCACGACCAGCAGCGCTGGAGGAGGGCTCCAGATGATGGTGGCTGGGCTCATCAAGACGATGACGGCTGAGAGCGCGAACAGGGCTGCCCTAGGAGCAGGGGCCATAGTGATGGACGTCATCGCGAGGGATGATGGACGTCAGCCATACCAGAAGATCCAGCGTATAAGGAGCCTCCGCCCAGACATGATACTCCTAGCCGGTGGGACGGATGGCGGGGCCACGGCCCATGTGGTTGAGATAGCCGAGCTCATAAAGGCGGCAGGCCCAAAGCCCAGGCTCGGCGCTGGATACCAGCTCCCTATAGTCTACGCGGGTAACAGGGCTCTACAGGCCCAGATCGAGAAGCTTATGTCATCCGAGTTTGCCCTCACCCTCGTCGACAACATCAGACCCGTCCTAGAGGTTGAGAAAACCGAGCCCGCTAGGAGGGCCATCCACGAACTCTTCATGGAGCACGTCATGAGCCATGCCCCTGGCTACACGAAGCTTATGAAGTGGACCGATGTGCCCATAATGCCAACCCCGGCAGGTGAGGGGATGGCCATGCAGCTGATAGCCAGCGTATACAAAGAGAATGTCCTAGGAGTAGGCCTCGGTGGAGCTACAACCAATGTATACTCCGTGGTCGACGGCCGATTCGTCAGGAGCGTCAGCGCCAACCTCGGCATGAGCTACAGCGTCACCAACGTGATGAAGTCGGCGGGCCTCCCAAACATAGTGAGGTGGCTCCCATTCAAGATAGACGAGGAGGAGGTGGCAAACAGGCTCATGAACAAGATGATAAGGCCCACGACCATACCCCAGACCCTGGAGGACCTTATCGTCGAGCACTCGGTTGCGAGGGAGGCTTTAAGGCTAGGGCTTGAGCATCACAAGACGATCGCGACAAGGCTGAAGGGGATACAGGTCCAGAGGACCATCTCAGACATGTTCGAGCAGGAGCTGGAGGAGACCTACATAAAGATGATGATAATAGACATCATAGCGGGAACCGGCGGCCTCCTCAGCCACGCCCCGAGGAGGATCCAGAGCATGTTCATCCTGACAGACGCCTTCCAGCCTGAGGGAGTCACCAAGATGTTCCAGGACAGCGTCTTTATGATGCCCCACCTAGGAGTCCTCTCAACGGTCTATAGGGAGGCAGCCTGGAACATCTTCGACAAGGACTGCCTGGTGAGGCTTGGAACCGTTATAGCCCCAGCAGGGGTTGGGAAGCTTGGAGACCCCGTGATGACCGTAGAGCTGGAGATGCCTGACGGCGAGACCATAAAGGAGGAGGTGAGGTTCGGAGAGATCAAGCGCATAAACCTCCCTGAGAGGCAGGATGCCGAGGCGGTGATCACCCCTCAGAGGGGCTTCGACGTTGGGATGGGCCCAGGCCACAAGCTGGAGAAGAAGGTGATGGGGGGGGTGGCTGGATTGCTCTTGGACGCTAGGGGGAGGCCCCTCCAGCTCCCAGAGGATGAAGGCCTGAGGAGGGAGCTCCTCTTGAGGTGGTGGCAGGCCATCGAGCTTTACCCATTGGATGAACTCAGGGAGCTGGTATGAGATGAAGGCTAAAACCTTGAAACAGGAAGAAGGGGTCTCTGAAGAGGCCTATGCCTACACCCCGGGACTGAAAGTCAAGAGGGCTATGACCATCGACAAGACCAGGAGGCTCCCAATCCCAGGAGAGGTCTTCGTTGAGGCAGGCCAGAAGGTCAACCATCACGACATCATAGCGAGGACAGAGATCCCAGGGGATCCCGAGATAGTAAAGGTTGGCCTCCTCCTAGGCGTGGAGCCTGAGGACCTCCCAAGATACATGACTAAGAGGCTCGGGGATAAGGTGGCCAAGGACGAGGCCATAGCCGCCTACAACGCCCTATTCGGCCTGATAAAGAAGAGGGTCCCCTCCCCAATAGACGGGACGATAGAGTCCATCTCAGATGTCACTGGACAGGTCATAGTCAGAGGCCTCCCAGTCCCAGTCGAGGTCGACGCATACATCCCGGGAGAGGTTGTGGAGGTCCTCCCCAGGGAGGGGGCGGTCATAGAGACTAATGCGGCCTTCATCCAGGGGATATTCGGCATAGGAGGTGAAACCCACGGCGAGGTGAGGATAGCGGTCGAATCTCCCGAGGAAGAGCTGACACCCGACAAGATTAGGGCTGGAGACAAGGGGAAGGTCCTCGTGGGGGGCTCCATGGTCACCCTAGAGGCCCTAAGAAAGGCGGTGGATGTCGGAGTCTCATGCATAGTGGTAGGAGGGGTAAAGCACAAGGACGTAACCGTCTTCATGGGGGAGGAGATAGGGGTAGCAATAACCGGACATGAGGAGGTGGGGCTTACCCTGATAGTTACCGAGGGTTTCGGCGAGATGAAGATGTCCAGAAGGACCTTCGACCTCTTAAAGAGCTTCGAGGGATACCTAGCCGCGGTGAACGGGGCGACCCAGATAAGGGCGGGGGTCATGAGGCCGGAGATAATAATACCCCACAACGAGTTCTTCGAACAGTCGTCGAAGGAAGAGCTCTCAGCCGGCATGGTCCCTGGAACGCCGGTGAGGATAATACGCCAACCCTACTTCGGAGCCATAGGGAAGGTTGTAAGCCTCCCAGTGGAGCTGCAGAAGGTCCAGACAGAGTCCGACGTGAGGGTCCTTGAAGTCGCCCTGGAGGACGGAAGGGTGGTCACGGTTCCAAGGGCGAACGTGGAGATCATAGAAGAGTGAAACCTTAAACCCGTTAACACGATAACTCATCCACAACCAAAACATTTAAATCAAAAAGACAAAGAGGCGATTAACCCTTATCTTTATTCAGTTATTTTATATTTATCTCTCTTTAACATAAAACTTTGTTCATAAGATGCTAAATAAAAGACATATATATTTTAAGTTATCAAGATAAAGAGGCCTCAGCAGATTAACTCGAAAGATGGGGTGTAAAGGGGCACCTCTAAAATCCAACGCTACCCTGTAGAACTTTAAGAGTTTTCTCCGCTTTATGACCCTTCTTAAACCGTCTTAGGGTCGCATTAAGGTGTTCTGGGGACTAGGAGTTCTCGGGAACGAAGATCAAGCAGCGGAAGGTTGAGGAGCATTTCAATCTAAACCGAGTCGGAGGGCTTTGAAATGGATTATTAGGATGTTTCATGCCTCATATCTTTGATGGCAGGCTTTGAGATGGAGCTTCGTCTTCCGATAAAGGTTTTAAGGAGGGCCCCATTCATATATGTTGGAGCGGATTCAAGGTTCCTAATTCTAGGAGCCCTTTCAGACCTCGTCACATTTAGAGGGTTGAACCTCCAGAGGGCCTATCCCCTGTTGGTTTCGAAGAGATCTCCGGGGGGCCTTAAAGCAGGTCGACTCTTCAGCCTAGCCTTCTTATATGTCGATGATAATGGAGGGTGGAGGCTCCATCTTACACACCCGGTTCTACTAGGGGATGAGGAGGGGGCTCTAGAAATTTTGCTCTCTAGAGCATACCATCTTGCCTCCTCTCTAGGCTGCACCTCGATGGACATTGAAGTCCACAAAGCTTCCGGATCAGTATCCTTCCCGAGTTCGCTATCACCTCTCTTCTATGACCTGAATAAGGCAACACTGGTTGAGCTGGAGCCAGCCTTTTTCTTGAAGAGAGGGTTCAGGGTTGCTGAGGAGATAAAATGCCTCAACGCCGAGATAGACGATTTTGAGGAGGGATTAAACATCGAAAAAGGATCGAATGAACATATATCTCATGCATCCCCCTCAGAGTTTAGGGATATAGAGAGAAAATGTAAAGCCTTCTCTATAAGATCTTATGCCTTATCCATGGCCGATGCCACCTTTAATCCCGGTGAAAATATTCCCTTCTATGAAGGGGCAGCATACATAATGTGGGGGCGAAGATGGGGATCCAGGGAGAGAAGGGTTGACGGTTTCCTAAGATGGTCTCCAAACCTCTTCGAGGCCTTGGAGAGGGTTCGAACCCCCCACCTACTCTTCTTCCAACACCCTATGAGATGGATGTACAGGACCGGTAAGGTCTTTGAGTGGGGGTTCAGGACAAGAGAGAAGAGGATAATCCTCCACCTGCTCTCAGCGGCAACCGAAGCAATGAGGAGCAGGGGCATTGAAACAGTTGAGTTAGGATATATGGATTCTGGGCAGGGATTCTTGGAGAGGGTACTAGGGGAGCATAGCTTTAAGGTCGTCCATAGGATCACGCTACTGCGTAGGGTTGTGGAGCATTGAAGGAGTTGGATATACTATTCATTCATCCAGCAACCCATTGCAGATCAAGCAGCCCAAATGGGAGGGATCTGGTAACATTCCTTGTGATGCCCCTAGGAACACTAGCCCTCGCAGACCTTTTAAACAGGCATGGATACCCTTCTGCAGTATACCACACGGGGATAGAGCAGATCCAGGATAGGGGGTTCAGGGTCGAGGATATCTTCAAGGTTTATGAGCCTAAGGTGGTCGGGATAGACCTCCACTGGTTCGTCCACTCCTATGACGCCATCAGGATAGCGGAGATAGCCAAGGAAAACAGCAACGCCCATGTGGTCCTAGGGGGATTCACAGCATCATTCTTCGCAGGGGAGATTCTAAACCGGTTCGAATGCGTCGACACAATTATCCGCGGAGATGCTGAGAAACCCCTCCTAGAGCTTATGAAGCATCTTAAGGATAGAAGGTTCAGCGAGGTATCAAACCTGATCTACAGGGAGAATGGAGTTATAAAGAGAAGTCGAAGGAAGTTCATAGCTGGGGAGGATAACCTAAGAGATCTAGACTACACAAACCTCGAGCTCTTACACAACCATGAGAGATACTGTAGGCTCATATCCCAGTCAGGAGACCTAGACCCAGCACCGTGGAGGGTCGGCGTGAAGAGGCACACATGGCTCCCGCTGGGAAGGGGATGTTCTGTCGACTGCTCATACTGCGGAGGGGGAAGGAGGGCCCAGCAGCTCATCACAGGACGCCCTGAACCCATATTCCACCCGAGGGAGCAGGTACTGGAGACCCTCTCCCGATTCGAGGAGTTGGGGATAGACTCCGTATACATGGACTTCGACCCATTTCCAGAGAGGAGATACTACCATGAACTCTTCGAGATGATCAGGAGGGAGGGGGTCGACATGAGCGCCCAGTTCCTCCTCTGGTCCCTCTCGGATAAGGGCTTCATCAGAGACTTCGGCCGCACCTTCAACCCCCTATACTCCACCCTAACAGTGTCTCCGGAGGCCGGCTCGGAAGAGGTTAGGATGAGGAACAAGGGGTTCAAATACTCCAACGACGAGCTCTTCAGATGGCTTAGAGGCGCAGAGGAGGAGGCAGTTCTCGTGGAGGCCTACTTCGCCACAGGCCTATCATGGGAGACGCCCGAGAAGTTCGAGGAGACCATCAAATTGGCCGAGGCGATGGTCAAGGGGCACCCCCTGGCGAGTATCACGTGCAATCCCTTGGTATTAGAGCCCGCATCCCCGAGGCACCTCAGACCCAAGGGGTTCGGAGTTAGGGTCAGATTCCGAAATTTCTACGACTATTACGAGCGCTTCAGAAGGTTGGCTGAGGGGCTATCAGCAGAGTCCCGATTAGGCTATGAGACAGAGTGGCAGACCGAAAACCAGATCATAGAGAACAGCATTAGATTCAATCAAAAG
Organism: Candidatus Bathyarchaeota archaeon; assembly: GCA_037439685.1. Taxonomy (GTDB): domain Archaea; phylum Thermoproteota; class Bathyarchaeia; order TCS64; family TCS64; genus JAGTRB01. Next base: position 7,417 of record JBBIVO010000053.1, read on the forward strand.
ATCTCCTCGATCTTATCCGGAGAAAATCGAATGTTTTGAGGAGAAATATTAAAAATAAATTGAGAAATCGAATGTTACCCAGCGACACTGATAATTATATAGAGAATTATAGTGGAGTTTTTTTATCAAAACAGATATTGAATCTCCAATAAAAGCTGGTTTTAAGCCTTAAGGAGGCGAAAATTTTAAAAAGAGTGAGGGCCTTTCATTTATTAGCCTGTCCTCGGTGGCTTTCCGGCTTAACAACATGTAGACAGATATGGTGGAACACCTTGGACAGGTGAGAAAGAGGGAAGAGAGGGAAAAACTTGATAGTTGCAGGAAGACAGGCAGCATTCATCGTTCTAATAGTTACAGTAGCCCTCTTCTACATATTTCTAGAGATGGCAAGGAGAGGGAGGAGGATACCCATAAGGACCTTCCCTGCCGTCGCGGCGATACCGGAGGCCGTTGGAAGATGCGCGGAGATGGGCAAACCTATGCTATACACGTCGGGTTATGCGATGGCAACCCTCAGCAACCCTGACCAAGGGCCTCAGACGCTCGCTTCCATAAGCATCCTGAGCCATGTGGCGAGATTGGCGGTAAGGGCCGGCGTGAAGCTATACTACTTTACATGCATTCAAGATTCACTGCCCCTCGTCGAGGAGACCCTCAGAACCGCCTACCTAGAGGAGGGTAAACCTGAGGAGTTCGACCCCCTCCAGATAAACTTCCAGTCGGGCCAGTCTCCATACTTGAACGCCGTGCTCGGCTTCATGCAGAGGGATAGGCCGGCATCAACCATCCTCATGGGAGGCTTCTACTACGAGTCCGTTGTGATGGGTGAGGGGGGGAACACCATAGGCGCGCTGCAGATAGCCGGGACTGCGAACACCCATCAGATGCCCTTCCTCATAGCAACATGCGACTATTGCCTCATATCTGAAGAACTCTACGCAGCGAGTGCCGATATATCTCGAGATCCATGGATACTTGGCTGTATTAGAGGAGAAGACATCATGAAGATCTTCCTACTGGTTCTACTCATCGTAGGCTTCATAATAAGCTTCGCAGGGGTTCCCTTCCTGATCGACATCCTTAAGAGGTGATGAGATGGCCGAAGTGGTTAGGAGAGAGGTAGTATATGTTCTAACAGCGATCGTCGTGCTCATAATGATAGCTGACTACTTCTTGGCCGTTCCTGAGATAAAGTCGGCCGCGGCGGAGCTTAAGACCTGGGCGACGATCATCTCCACCATGGCCCTAACCTTGGGCGCAGTTAACATCATCCGTGTACATGGCAGAAACGTTCGCAGAAGGGCTCCAGGCATATGGTACCACAGCGCCTTTCTGATCTTCATCTTCGCCTTCTTAACGATACTCGGGCTGACGAATATAGATAACCCCTCAGCGAACCCGGTCTACAAGTGGATATTCGACAACGCCTATGTCTCCCTGGGCCAGACATGGTACGCCATCACGGGCTTCTACATAGCCTCAGCCGCCTATAGAGCCTTCAGGGCTAGGAATATAGATGCGGCTCTGCTGCTGATAGCCGGGATCTTCGTCATGCTCCTGAACGCTCCGATAGGTGAGGTCATATGGGTTCAGATACCCGTGATAGGAAGATGGTTCAATGACATCGGGCAGATGCCCGCTATGAGGACATTTCTGATAGTTGCCGCCTTCGGGATCCTCGCCTTCGGTTTCAGGACTCTCCTCGGCAGGGAGAGGGGCTTCTACGGGGAGGTGGCTGGAGGATGAGCCAAGAGTCCATCTGGGATAGGATGCAGAGGATAGATAGGAGGATAATCTACTGGACGCTCTTCATCCTCCTCGCAATACCATTCCTCAGACCTCTGGCATTACCCATATCCATCGGGCCTCAGAGTATAAGCCTAGTAGAGGGGATGAGGAAGCTTAAGGAGGGGGACGTGGTGGTGGTAAACATCTCCAGCGGCGTGAGCGCATGGCCGGAGTGCCTCCCATCCCTCGTCGCCGTCACCAAGATCCTAATACAGCAGAAGGCCAAGATAATCTACTGGACCACCTTTGTCGACGGCCATATGACCTTTGAGGAGATAGTGAAGAAGGCACCCGCATTTAAAGGCCTGACTTATGGCGTAGACTATGTTCACCTCGGATATTATGCGGGATCTGAGGCCTCAGTAGCCCAGCTGGCCACAAATATAAGGTCGATCTTCACAGCGGACTATAAGGGAACCCCAATTGATCAGCTTCCGATCATGAAGGGGGTGAACTCAGCCAAGGAGGTAAGCATGGTGATAAGCAGTGATACAGGCGACGTTTGCGATTATTACATCAGGCAGTGGCGCATTCCTCACGGAGTGCCTACCGCCGAGATCGGAATAGCCATGAACTTCTCCGCCTATCAGCCCCACTGGCAGGCTGGGATCCTCTTCGGCTTAACTGGAGGAGCTAAGGGTGGAGCGGAGCTGGAGAAGCTTATAGGGGAGCCTGGAGACGCGACGGTGACGATGGACGCCATAAACACATCCCACCTCCTCGTCATAGTTGCGGTCCTCCTAGCAAACATAGGCTATCTGGCAACTAGGGGGAAGAGGTAGTATGGGTTACCCGACAACAATAGATGGGATCCTCGGAATCTGGACGGCTCTAGCATTAATGCTCATGGTCTATAGCTACCCGCTCTACAAGGAGAACCAGCTCTTCAGGTTTGCGGAGCACTTCTTCATAGGGACAAGCCTCGCCATCGCCGCTATCACAGCGATCCAAACGACGAAGAGGCTTGCGATAACGCCCCTAATGGCTGGAAAACTCTACTACATAGTCCCTATACTGTTGGGCTTAATGATGTACCTCATCCTACACCGCGACTATCGATGGGTTAGCAGATACCCCATCGCTATCCTCGTCGGATCCAGCATCGGGCTGGGAATGAGCGCGACGATAATACCCAACATCACGCAGCAGGTCATAACCACCATAACGCCACCAAAACCTGGGGCCGACCCCATGGCCTGGTTCAACTACGTATACATAGGGGTTGGTACAATACTTGCCATTATGTACTTCCTCCTAACATTCGAGCATAGGGGCCCCCTCGCATATCCGACTAGGCTGGGAAGATGGATAATAATGATAGGCCTAGGGGCCTACTACGGGAACACGGTGCTCTTCAGGATGGCTATGCTCTCAGGCAGAGCCCAGTTCCTACTACAAGTACTGGGCCTAGTCCCATTCTAGAGGCCGTCTCAAACCCCTTTTTTTATCAATAAATCTCTTCTCACATGGAGAGGGTTCAAACCCTTGGAGGGTAGATCGATTGCCTGAGAAAGAAGGGGATGTGATACGGAGGCTGATTTCGGATGCGAGATTGTTGATTAGGGTGAAGGTTGAGAACTATCTCCTCGTATATCTAGGCCTTAGGCCCTCCTCCCTCACAACCCTTCCGGCGGAGCTCCCTGGAGCCGAGGGGCTTGCTAAATCCATAGACGAGAGGATCCTCCCCAAGATGGGCCGCCTCGGCTCCGTTGGAGACCATGGGAAGAGGCTGAAGGCTATAGAGGCCTTGAAGAAGGAGATGAGGAGGGCCTACAGAGAGGTGGTGGAGGCCTCAAGGCAGTATAGGGGCCACCTGGAGTGGGCGGGGGAGCTGAGGCTCAGAACCCTCCTATTCGAGGTGAGGCCGACGGTTAGGGAGCTATACCTATTCAGGGATAGGGCAGTCGAGAAGAGGCTGGAGGGGCTTATGAAGGGTAGGGAGAGGATTAGACAGGAGATCCTCCGCCACCCCCCTCCAAGCCTCGAGAGGGTCCACCTCGCCTATCCTGAGGAGTTCCATGGGGGCTGGGTGAGGGAGATGGGAGAGGTGTTTGGATATCCCCGATGCTGTGTCGAGCGCT
>JBBIVO010000054.1:0-1139 GCA_037439685.1 Candidatus Bathyarchaeota archaeon
TCCTCGGGGAGCTGCTGGTCAGCCCCATAGGGATACCGCCGGAGGCGGAGCTCTTCGCAGGCCCGGGCGACGTCTACCTAGCCTCGAGGGACCGCCCCCCAAGCTCCAGGAAGGGGGACTATGGATACCTCCTCGTCGTGGGGGGAAGCGAGACCTACACCGGGGCTCCAGCCCTCACAGCCCTAGGGGCATACGCCGTCGGGATAGACCTCGCATACGTCGCAGCCCCGGAGACCGCAGCCCCCATAATCGCAGGCTTCTCCCCAGCCCTCGCCACCATAAGGCTGAAGGGGAGCCACCTGACCCCCGAGAGCCTAGAGGGGCTCAGGCCCCAGATGGAGAGGGTGGACGCGGTGGCCACTGGGCCCGGCCTAGGCCTCCACGAGGATACCGTGGAGGCCGTCGAGACCCTGATAGGATGGGCAGAGGAGTTGGGGCTGCCCCTCCTCCTAGACGCCGACGCCATAAAGGCCTACTCGAAGACGGGTGGGAGGTTCGAGACGCCCACGGTGCTAACCCCCCACCCCGGCGAGTTCAAGATGCTGACGGGGAGGGAGGCCCCTGAAGATCCCTGGGAGAGGGGGAGGGCCGTGGAGGAGGAGGCGAGGAGGCTTGGGGCGGTCATCCTGCTGAAGGGGAACATAGACGTGATCAGCGACGGCCTCCACACGCGATACAACCTCACGGGAAACCCGGGGATGACCGTTGGAGGGACAGGCGACGTCCTGTCAGGGGTCGTCTCAGGCCTCATGGCCATGGGATGCAGCCCCTACGAGGCAGCAGTGGCCGGAGCCTTCATAAATGGGGCCGCGGGAGACGCCGTATACGAGGAGAAGGGCTACCACATCCTCCCCACAGACCTGCTGGAGAAGATCCCCAAGGTCATCGAGGAGGCCCTCTCCAGGAAGATGAAGGCCAAGTGAATACGCCTATCATCCCGAGATGGAAACCCCTCGGCCGAGGTGAGGGAACCATCCTCGGCTGACCCCTTCAAGGCTGAAGGCCGAGGGCGAGGGCCAGATAGGGAAGCCTTATCAACTGGTTGGACAGATAATGTTGAGCCTTCAAATAGAAGGGGTTGGGTTGATAGAGGTCAGGTTCCACGGGATGGGAGGCCAGGGCGCGGTATTGGGGGCCCT
>JBBIVO010000054.1:1195-1439 GCA_037439685.1 Candidatus Bathyarchaeota archaeon
ATCTACGGCGCCATGAGGAGGGGGGGAGACGTCACCGTCTTCCTGAGGCTCGACGACAAGCCGATTAGGAGGACCTGCGGGGTCTATGAGCCCGACGCCATAGTGGTCCTAGACCCAGCCCTCACCCGCCTCCCAGATGTGAGGAAGGGGCTGAAGAGGGGTGGGATGGCCGTCTTGAACGACCCAAGGGACCCGGGAGGGTTGGACCTCGGCGTGGAGCTCTCGAGGGTGGCGACCGTAGACG
>JBBIVO010000054.1:1451-3377 GCA_037439685.1 Candidatus Bathyarchaeota archaeon
GTAGACGCCACGGCCATCTCGGCCGAGCTCTTCGGGAAGAGGCCCATACCCATAACCAACACCATAATGCTCGGGGCTGTGAGCAGGGCCACGGGCTGGGTGAGGCTAGACTCCCTCGAGGAGCCGATAAGGAGGATCTTCCCCGGAAGGACCGGGGAGCTCAACGTAGAGGCCTGCAGGAGGGGATATGAGGAGGTGAGGGTGTACACCCATGAGCCGGGTGGTTAGGGCCTTCAGGCCCGTCGTGGATATGGTTAGGTGTATAAGGTGCGGGAACTGCCAGACCTTCTGCCCTGAGGGGACGGTCCTCCTCACCGAGGAGGGGGTGATCCACGACTACAGGTTCTGCACGGGATGCGGCATATGCGCCAACGAGTGCCCCGTAGACGCCATAGAGATGGTGAGGGAGGAGGGATGAGCTTCACGAGGATGATGGAGGGGAACGAGGCGGCGGCCTGGGGGGTTAAGCTGAGCCGGGTGGAGGTGATACCCGTATACCCCATCACGCCCCAGACCGAGCTGATAAGCGCCATAGCCTCGATGATAGCGAGCGGGGAGATGAGAGCCCAGTACATAAAGGTCGAGGGGGAGCACACGGCCATGGCCGCGGCGATAGGGGCCTCAGCGGCCGGGGCGAGGGTCTTCACCTCCTCCGCTGCCCAGGGGATCGTATACATGGAGGAGGCCCTCTGGATGCCCCCTGGGATGAGGCTCCCCATAGTTATGTGCATAGTCAACAGGGCCCTGGCCCCCCTGGGAGGACTCCGCCCAGACCACAACGACTCCCTCCTCCAGAGGGACACCGGCTGGATCCAGCTCTACTGCGAGAACAGCCAGGAGGTCCTAGACACCATAATCCAGGCCTACAGGATAGGGGAGGATAGGAGGGTCTACCTGCCCGTAGCGGTCTGCTACGAAGGATACTTCGTCTCCGCCACGGCCACGCCCGTCACGGTCCCAGCCCAGGAGGATGTGGACGGCTTCCTGCCGCCCTACAGGCATGAGCTCTACTCCCTGATGCCGGAGGACTACAGGCGCCCCCAGTGGCCGTTGAACATAGCCAGGGCGAGATACGAGGTCCAGAGGGCGATGGGGAGGGCCAAGGAGGTGATAGAGGAGGTGGACCGGGAGTACGCGGCAAGGTTCGGCAGAGGGTACGACGGCCTCCTCGAGGAGTACTCATGCGAGGGGGCGGACGCGGTCCTATTGACGATGGGCTCGATGACCGGGACCGCGAGGGACGTCATAGACGAGATGAGGGGGGAGGGGAAGAACATAGGGCTGGTCAAGATGAGATGCTTCAGGCCCTTCCCCTCCGAGGAGCTCAGGGGGATGGCGAGGAGGTACCACGCGATAGGGGTGGTGGACAGGAACACGAGCTACGGCTCCGCAGGGGGAGGGATCGTGGCGGCTGATGTGGCGAGGGCCCTCTACACCATGGATGACAGGCCCCTGCTGCTGGACTTCCACGCGGGGCTGGGAGGGAGCGACGTCACGATGCGCCAGGTGAGGTACATGGCTGAGAGGGTCCTCGAGGCCCTGGACAGGGGGAGGGTTGAGGAGGAGGTGGAGTGGGTGGAGCTCATCGACCTCGGGGAGGTGATGTAGATGGATGCGGCGAAGCTCTTCGACGAGCACTATAAGAGGAGCCTAATAAGGGCTGGAACCGCCTGCTGCCCAGGATGCGGAGGCCCCCTCTTCTGGAGGATGGCCCTAGACGCCCTTGGGCCGAAGACGATAATATATGGAGATGGGCCCTGCGCCTACTGCGCCATAAGGAACATCCTCGTCCCAACCCTCGGGATCCACTTCTCCTTCGTGGCCGATGGAGCAACTGGGATAGCCGCAGCCCTAGCGGCGAGGGGGAGGGAAGACATAACCGTCGTATCATCCGCGGGGGATGGGGCAACAGCCGACATAAGCTTC
>JBBIVO010000054.1:3387-10959 GCA_037439685.1 Candidatus Bathyarchaeota archaeon
ACAAGGTCTCAGCCGCGGCGGAGAGGAACGAGAACCTCATCCAGGTCTGCATCGACAACGAGGCCTACATGAACACGGGGATCCAGAAGAGCGGCCTAACCCCCTTCGGGGCCTGGACGACGACGACCCCTAGGGGGAAGGAGACGCCGAAGAAGAGGATCCCCATGATCCTAGCCCAGCACAGGATCCCCTACCTCGCCACCGTCTCGGTGGCATATCCAGGAGACCTAAAGGCGAAGCTCTCGAAGGCCAAGGGGATAGGGGGGTTCAAGTACATCCACACGGTCATCCCCTGCCCCACAGGGTGGAGGTTCGACCCGGCCAAGGGCGTCGAGGTGGTCCGCCTCGGGGTCCAGACCTGGGCCTGGCCCCTCTACGAGGTCGAGAATGGGATACTGAGGCTGACGGTTAAGCCTAAGGCCAGGCCGATAGAGGATTACCTCATGGCCCAAGGGCGCTTCAGACACCTCTCCAGGGAGGAGGTTGAGCTCATCCAGAGGGAGATAGACGAGGAGCGGCAGAGGCTCCTAGACTACGACGGGAAGAGCATCATCCATTAGGGCCGTGGAGGGAGGCTCGGCCGAAGGGCCAACATTCAACCCTCGAAGGGCCGGTTAGAGAGAGGCTGAGATGGGGCTGGAGCTCGCCGTCCTGGGGCACGTGGCCATAGACCACGTCCTCACGCCCGAGGGGTGCAGAACACAGCTCGGGGGCCCCCCAGCATACGTATCCCTCATCGCCCAGAGGCTGGGGGTCGCCGCACGGGCGGTGACGAGGATTGGGGAGGACATGCCCAAGGACCTCATGGAGCAGCTGAGAGGCCTGGGCGTCGAGGCAGAGAGGCAGATCTCAAGGGGAGCTAGGACCACGAGGTTCATCCTCGACTACAGGGGGGCTGAGAGGAGGCTAAAGGTCCTCAGCGTATGCGACGAGATAGGGGTGGAGGAGGCCTTAAACCTGCCAGAGACCGTTCTCATAGCCCCGATAATAGGGGAGATCCCACGGGATCTTCTCAGAGCCCTGACGGGGCATAGGCTCGCCCTCGACCCCCAAGGATTCACCAGGAGGATAGGCCCAGATGGCGCCATCCTACCCCAGAGCTGGCACGATGAGGAGGTTCTAAGCCATGTCCAGGTATACAAGTCTTCGCTGGAGGAGCTGAGGCTCGTCACCGGGGAGGAGGAGCCCTGGCGCGGCCTGAAGAGGATCACCGATCTGGGGGCTGAGGCCGCCTTGGCGACGATGGGCGGAGGGGGAAGCCTCCTCATGGTTGGGGGGAGGCGCTACACGGTTCCAGCCTATGGGGTGGAGAGGGTGGCGGACCCTACCGGGGCCGGGGACGCCTTCATCTCCGGATACCTATCGGAGCGATTGAAGGGAGAGGACCCATTATGGTGCTCCTCCATGGCCGCCTCAGCGGCCTCAGCCGTCATAGAGACCATGGGGTGCAGATTAGAGGCCTCGAAAGGGGAGCTCCTCGAAAGGGCGGAGGAGGTGTACCAAAACATCATCAGCCTCTAGCACAAGCCCTCGCCAAGAGATATATGGCTAGAGAGAGGAGGAGGCCCATGGACCAAAGCCCGATCAGGGAAGCCCAGCCCGAGCCATCGGCGGACGGCTGAAAGGCAGCCGTAGGAGGCTCCCCCGCCCTTTTCACCCCCTCAGCGGAGTCCAACCCGGCCGTGAGAACCTCCGGAGACACCTGTTCGAAGTAGCGTGGGATAACCGAGATGGAGAAGAACCCGATGAATAGGCCCATTAGGGCGTAGAGGACGGCCTTAACCCTCATCCTAGAAGACACCTCGAAGATATCGCCCCTCCCCAGCAGCTCAACATCGCCCTGCCCAAGATAAGGTCTAACCCTCACTATAAAAGACTAGAAATTCGAACAGGCTTCTTAGACGGGGTGTAAAACGGTTAAATTGTCGCCTTAAGCCGCGATACCTTGTTATCACATTCCATTTCCGAAGGATAGAGGATCCTCGGCATAAGGCTGGGAGCACTACTCTCCTTGAGAGATCCTCCTCGTTTTCCCCTTTAATCAACTAGGCCGGCTAATCCTTATGATTTTTATACCGTTCGATAACGGCCCTGCTCCCAGGGAGATATGAAAAATAAAGGGTTTTAAACAGCCAAACCATAAATTTTGGACGATTTAAAAACGTATTAAAAATAGGGTTTAAGGTTTAAATCCTCAACACGTCGATGATCGACTCCCAGAGGATCCAAAAGAAATATATCATCACCCGGGAAAGTTGTTTTCGGTTTTCGACTCATGGCTCCGAGGATTAAGGAGGAATGGATCCCGAGGGGGATTCTCTCCGCATGTGAGTGTTTCAGCTGTGAGTACAAGCTCACACATAGGCTGAGGGGGGATAAGGTATACGTGCTTTGTAAAAACCCCTGTAATTTTAAGCCCATGGCGGGCGAGGTTAAACCAGCCGTAAGGGGAATACCAGACATCGAGAAATCATCAGGCTTAGAGGCTCAGGCGAGGAGGAGAGAACACCGCCTTTCAGGTATGAGGGATTATATCTGAAGGAATATATCCGAGACCTCTTACGCCCCCCTCCATTAGGGCCGCCGCTTAGGAGTATGGCTATCTAGGGGCGGGTTCAAAACCCTGACTTTCAACAGCCTGGTCTCAGATCCTAGCCGGCATCTGCCTCCAGGTTCTAAGGGTCTCATACCATAGGATTATCGTTGGGACGACGCCCATCATGAGGGCGGCAACGGAGTAGCGGGAGAGGGTTAGGGGAAACTGGGCTATGTAGGTGAGGAGCATGGAGGTCATGAGGACGGCGTAGAAGAGGTATCTGGGGAGCATGAGGCCCCCTAGGGTGACGAAGTGGCGCAGGACCCCAACCTTCACCTCCCTCACAAGCCTGTATTCGCCCCTCACGCCCTCCACCAGGCCGAACTCCTCAAGCTTGTTCAGGTGGTAGGCCGCCACGCTTGGGCTGCTGAACCTCAGCGCCCGCTGTACCTCCCTAACCCCGATGGAAGGCCTCTTACTCCTCAGGAGGTATATGTAGACGAGGAGGGTCTTACCCTTGAGCTCGGACTCTATCTGGAGTTCATCCCTCTTCAAGCCGAGATCAGCCCCTAAACCCCCTCGTGGTCTAGGAGGTTGAGGATGGCTAGGGTCGCGTATATGGCCTCCTCGGTCCTGACGGTCTCACACCCCTGGTCGGGTATCATGTTCAGGTTGAGGTGGAAGGCCTCTTCAACCCTCCTCCCCTCCCTTGAGAGGAGCTCCTCCAGGCCTTGGCGTGGGGAGCCGAAGGCGACTAGGGCGCTCTTGGACCTGATCCACCTCTCCTTCAGGCCCTCGGCCACCCTCGGGTAGGGCTCACCCCTCCTGGAGGTTGCGATGGCCAGGTCGAACCCTCCCTCCAGGGTAAGCTCGCCCAGGGCTCGCCTGGATATGTGAACCTCATATCCCCAATACTCCCTTATCTCCCCCCTCCCCACGAAGATGCCTCGGGGCTCCTCGGTCTCGACGATCCTCAAGGTGGCCCTCCCACCCTTGGAGGGGGCTCTCCCCGTCGCCTTCACCGGCCTCTCCACCCCCACATAAACCGAGAACGCCCCGCCGTCCTCGTCTTGGACCACCCCCTCCCTCAGCTCCCCAACCCTGAGGCTCGAGGATCTATCCTCTAAGGGGTGGTGGGGGGTTCTGAGGGGGGGAAGGACGCCCACGTATCTCAGCTCAGGCCTCCTCTTGAAGAGCAGCCTCCTGAGGTATTGGGGGGTCTCCATATAGCTCAGGATGAGGCGTATGAGGTGCGCCTCGTCGGGCTGGTCTGGGTAGATGTATATCTCCTCAACCCTGAATATGGCTGAGGCCCTGGCCACCAGGCCAATGACCCGGGTCTTCTCCCTAAGGTGTTGATGCTCAGAGACGAGGGATGCTGGTATGGCTATGGAGAGCCTGGGAGAGAGGCGTCTAAGGGCTAAAGCCGGATCCCCCCCTAATCCTTGGCCATGAGGGCCATCCCGTCTTCACATATATCTCCCTGCCCTCCAGGTCCTCCATGACCCATCTTAGGAAGCCCTTGAAGCTCCTGATCCTCCTGAGGTGATGCTCATCCCCCATCCCAAGCCTCGATAGGCTCCTTATGAACTCCCTCTCCGCCATCTCCTGGGTCTCCCCTCGGATCTTCACATCCTCAACCATATAACCCCTCTCCGCCAGCATCCTCCTCGCCTCTGAGAGGATGTAGCCATGGCAGGTGCGGATGGGCTCCTCCCTCGACGCCCTGAGGTGGGAGAGGCCCCTCAGGACGATCTCCGCGGCCTCCCTAAGGTAGAGCTGCTCCCTGAAGGCGTCGCACCTGAAGAGCTGGATCGGAACCTCACCCACGAAGTGCTCCCCCGTCTCCACCCTCCTCAAGACGATGACTACGCCGCCCACGAGGTCGCCCCATCCTGCCTGACGCCCGCACCCTGCGGGTATCGTCCACCTCGACGACCATCGTGTCCACCCTTGAGATAAGATTAGGGATGGAGGCTATAAGGGTGAGCACCAAGCCCATAAATGCCGTCGGCTCAACTCGGCACCGAAGAAGCCCTATTAACCTGCAAGCTGATCATCCATCCTGATGGGTCTTGGCCAGGTTAGGGTTGATAATACCATCCTCGAATACGACGATGGAGCCGGAGTTCTACAGGATCCTCCCGGAGGGCTTCTCGGTCCACACGGCCCGCCTTAGGCTGGGGATGGTCACCGTCGAAGGCCTGACGAGGATGGAGGAGGGGGTTGAGGAGGAGGCTGAGAAGCTCGCGGACGCCTCGGTGGAGATCATAGGGTTCGGATGCACCAGTGGAAGCCTCTTCAGGGGGAAGGGGCATGAAGAGATGATAGAGAAGCGGATTCGGAGGGCCTCCGGAGTCCCCGCCGTCGCCACGGCCGGAGCGGTCATCAGGGCGTTGAGGGCTTTAGGGGTGAGGAGGGTGGCGGTGGCAACCCCCTACATAGAGGAGATAAACATCCTGGAGGAGAGGTTCCTAACCCAGAACGGCTTCACGGTGGTGGAGATGAGGGGCCTGGGGATCAGAGACAATCTGGAGATAGGAAGGCTGAGCCGAGGGGATGTCGAGAGGCTCGTCGAGGGGATGAGGCTGGATGAGGCTGAGGGGATATTCATAAGCTGCACGAACCTTCCCACGGCAGAGGTGATCGGAGAGCTTGAAGAGAGGCTTAGAAGGCCGGTGATCTCAAGCAATACAGCCACCCTATGGGCCATGCTCAGGGGATGCGGCTCCAACCGGCCTATAAGAGGATACGGCACCCTACTGGAGGTTTTTTAACATCTTTAAAACGGATGGGGAAGCCCTCAGCCTAATCACGCTCTCTCCCTGAGAGGGAGCGCATCAATCGAAAATTTTAAGATGGATGTCGAATCGTAAGGTTTGGAGAGAGGCTTGGATAACAAGATTAGGGTCATAATATATGGTGTAGGGGCGATAGGGGGCAGCATAGCCCGAGCCGCTCTTGAGAAGAAGGGGCTCGAGGTTGTGGGCGCCGTCGACATATCTAAGGAGAAGGTTGGAAAGGACCTCGGGGAGGTATTGGGGCTCGGGAGAGTCCTCGGCGTCACCGTGACCGACGACCCTGAGGGCCTCTTCCGCAGGGTCAAGGCCGATGTGGTCCTACACGCCACCTCCTCCTACCTGAGGGATGTATGCCCACAGCTTGCCTGTTGCATAAGGGCAGAGATGAGCGTGATCTCCACCTGCGAGGAGCTCTCCTACCCCTACTACAGGTATCCCGAGCTCTCGAGGGAGCTGGATGAGATGGCCAAGGAGTGTGGAGTCGCCCTACTCGGGACGGGGATAAACCCAGGCTACCTAATGGACACGCTGCCCATCCTCCTCACGGCCCCATGCCAGGAGGTGAAGAGGATAAAGGTGACGAGGATGATGGACTCCTCTAAGAGGAGGATCCCATACCAGAAGAAGATTGGGACAGGGCTGACGGTTGAGGAGTTCAAGGGGATGATAGAGGAGAGGAAGATAACGGGCCACGTCGGGCTCGTCGAGTCGATAGCCATGATAGCGGACGCGCTTGGCTGGAGGCTGGACACGATCGAGGAGCTCCCACCGGAGGCGGTCATAGCCGAGAGGGAGATCGTAACCTCCTACACGACCGTGAAGGCCGGGCAGGTTGCAGGCCTGAAGAGCGTCGCCCACGGGTTAAGGGGAGGAGAGAGCCTGATAACGCTCGAATTCATATCCCACGCCGATGTCAAGGAGGAGTACGACGCCGTCTCGATAGAGGGAGTCCCGAGCATAAACCAGAAGATATCTGGAGGGGTTCACGGGGATCTGGGAACCGTTGGGATGGTCCTCAACATGATCCCGAAGGTGCTGAACGCCCAGCCCGGGCTTTGGACCATGAAGGATCTAACCCTCCCATCATCAACCCCGGAGGATATGAGGATCTACATCCAGTGGAGAGAGGAATAGGATACAAGCAAGGAAGATGCACTATAGAAAAGGTCCCTATTTTTTAGGATTAAAAGATATAGGGAAAACCTAGTTTAGGATGTGGAGGGGCTCCGATGTTTCGAAGGCTGTTGCCCCTAAACCCCTATCAGGGCCCTTAGGAGAGCGACAACGGAGGCTTGGAGGGGTTTCGGGATGCCGTCGACCGAGGGCTCCGGCATCCTCGAGACGCTGTCCACGGCCCCAGAGGCGGCTAGGGCTTCGAGCATAGACACCTCCTGCTCAGGGGTGTGGAGGACCTCCGGCCTCTCCAAGAGGTGGGCGAGGCACGCCTCTATCCCATAGCATCCCCAGTTAGAGACGGCGGAGGCGACCAGAAGGTCGGCCTCAGAGGCAGCGGCTATCCCCCCTCCACAGGGGCACTGGCAGACCCTGCCATATGGAACTATGTCCTCAACCGCCTCCCTTATATTTCCCATCCCCACCTCGTTACCTCCGTCCCCAACAGCGAAGGTGGGGATACCCCTCCTCCTGGCCTCCTCGAAGAGGGGCTCCAACCTCGAGTGGAAGTCGGTGATGTTCATCCCCCTCATGTTGTGGTACTCGCCGAGCCTGTTACACCCAGCCTTCTCGGTCGAGATGACGAGGGAGGGGTTATACATTTCAAGGATGGCCTCGGCCAGCCCCTCCCCCGACCCTACTGGGAGGCCAAGGATAGAGGCGGTAGAGGCTGCCGAGGGCTCTCCGGGCCTCCCATGATGGGAGAAGGCCATACCGATCCCCTTAAGGGCGGCCTCCAAGAACCTCACGGAGGGCTCCTCGATCAGGAGAATGGGTTTAGCATCGAATCCGATGGAGAGGGCCCTGGCCAGGGCCGCAGCCCCGGGTGGGCCATCCGTCTCCTGAACCCCTGGGGGCACGTTGATGAAGCCCGTCGCGATGAGGACCCTCCCCCCAGCCCCGGCGGCCTCCAGGATCCTCCTCGCGGCAGCCAGGGTCAGGGGCTCAGAGGATAGCATCCGAGCTGCCTCGTAGAGGCCGTAGATTACCCCACGGGCCCTGAGATCCAGGGTGACGAGCCTATCCACCCCCTCCCCGACATGCTCGGCTCTCCTTAGAGAC
>JBBIVO010000055.1:0-10272 GCA_037439685.1 Candidatus Bathyarchaeota archaeon
TGGGAGGAGGTTAGGAGCCTTCGTGAGGGTCAGAACAAGCTTTGGGAGGAGGTTAGGAGCCTTCGTGAGGGTCAGGAGAGGCTCTGGGAGGGTCAGAAGCGGCTATGGGAGGGTCAGGAGAGGCTCTGGGGGGAGGTTAGGGGCTTGAGGGAGGAGCAGAGGAGGTTGAGGGCCTCCTTCGAGAGCTTCGGCAGGGCCCTTGGCGTAACCTTAGAGGACTACACCGCCTCCCTCGTGAAGCTCCTCCTAGAGGACCTGGGATACCCAGACGCCCAGGTCGGGAGGAGAACCCTCATACATGAGGGAGAAGCCTACGAGATAAACATCTTCAGTGAAGAACCCCTAACAGTAGGAGAGGTCACACTACACCTAGCAGACCTAGACGAAACAAGAAGAGAAATAGAAAAACTACAAAAAAGAATAGAGATAGCAGAAAAAACATACAAAAAGAAGGCAAAAATAAAGATATTAGCAGTGGCAAACACAACAAAAGAAATACTGGAACAACTAAAAACAATAGCAAAACAAAAAGAAATAAAACTGATATATGGAAAAGAGCTGATTACGTGAGCTGCTTTTGGCTGGAAGCCATAGGCCTCTTGTGGTTTGCTGGAGGGGGTGCTCTTTCAGCTTCCTCTATAGCCAGGTCTGGGTCTCCTAGGGATGCCAGATATCTCTGGGCGATGAGGGTGGCGCCTTCCTCGACGCGTGGATATCTCGGTGGGAAGGCCCAGGTAGATTAGGCCTGCGATGCCTAGGAGGAGTAGAGGGAGGGTGAGGAGCCCCCGAGAGGGCCACAGGGCCTTCGCTCCTCTCACTTCGAGGAGAGCCTCCTCCTCATCTCCTCATACTCCTCAGGCGTTATCTCTCCTCTGGCATACCTCCCCCTCAATATCTCCATTGCCTTGTCTACATCGGCGCCGCTCGAACCCAAACCCCTAACGATGAGGTATACTCCCAGGCCAACAAAGACCCAAAAGGCGATTAAGCCTAGGGGCATCCACCACACCATTGGCCAACCCCACCAGCCACACATGTGAGGGCCCATATCGGATCCCCAATAGCCCGGGATGAGCCAGGATAGGGTGGAGATGATGGCCGCCACCCCAACGATCACGAGCAGGATCTTCACCTCCTCCCTCATGCCCCTCCCATATGGGGGGGTTAGTCCCATATAAATATATCTAAAAAAGATGTATTCCAAAGTGACCTATGGGAGGCATCGGCCTATGGATCGAGGAGGCTCCCAGAGCCCCTCCACCCGTAGAGGCCGACCCCGCGGATGGAGCACCCTTACGGCTTTCATTGGGGCCTGAGGCTTGGCTCCCTCGGCTTGGCCCTGAGGTCTGGGGGGATCTTGACAACCCTAACGACGTTCTGAGAGTTTATGAGGTATATGGGCGTCCCATCAGGGTTGTACCTCTTAAGCCTCTTGACGCCTATGAGGATGAGCTTGACCTTGAGGATGGAGCCGTCCTCCAGCTCATAGACGTTCCAGTGCTCCTCCACCTCCCTGAAGTCGAGGTCAACCCCCTCGGATATGTCCTCAGGGGTCAAGGGTATCTGCACGGCCATCTCTACCATCTCGCGTTAAACCGATAACGGCGATGAGATAAAAGGGGTTCGCTCTAGCCCGCCTCTGGCCGTCCCCTCTCGGATGTGCAGACCTTGGCTGCGGTTAGGGCCAGGCTCTTGGCGCAGGTGAGCATCTCGTCTATCCTGACGTGCTTCTCAACCTCCTCCGGGTATCCCCTGGGGCCGTATAGGCAGCACTCTATCCCGGCCAGGGCTAGGTGGGCCGTGTCGTTCCCGCAGTAGCTGTAGGGGGGGACCGCCCCCACCCTCTTCGGATATGAGCCCGTCACCTCCCTGTGGCTCTCCTTCAGCAGCTTAACCACCTCGGCTTCTGGGCTCACGCCCATTGGGGGCATGGGGGTGGCCGCAACCCTGAACCTCGGGTTCACTGGATACTCGAACTCGTACCTGAACTCTGGGTCCTCCCTCCTCATCTCCTCCAGGAGCTCGACCACCTTGGCGTTGACCATCTCAGGGGTTAGGCCCGGTGGATACCTGAAGTCGACTATTATGGTGCAGAAGTCCGGTATGTTGTAGGGCCCCGAAAGGTCGTGGTTTCTCCCCCTCCCCCCTATTATGCTTCCCACCACCCACCTCGGGGCGCCTGGGAGGTCTGGGTCCCTGACGTCGAACCTGAGGTTCCTCAGCCTCTCCATCACCTTCACCATCTTCTGTATCGCGTCTACGCTCTCCTCCATCCTGCTGATGTGCTCGCTCCTCCCTATGGTGTTGATGGCGAACTGGTGGACCCCGACGCACTTCGTCAGTATGTTGTCGACCCCGTAGGGCTCCGGGACTATGGCCATGTCCGCTCGCACCCCGCTCTTGAGGAGGTGGAGGGTTCCAACCCCTCCCTGGAGCTCCCCGACGACGCATGCGACTATCAGGTCTCCCCTGAGCCTCAGGCCCGACCTCCTGACCGCCGTGGCCGCCACCGACATGGCCGCCACCCCGGACTTCATGTTGTGGACTCCCGCCCCCCAGAGCCTGTTCCCCTCCCTCCTGGGCTGGAATGGGTCCCACCTCCAGGACTCCGTTAGGGGGTCGATGTCCAGGTGGCCGTTGAACATCATGCTCCGGCCGCCTCCCCCTCCCCTCAGCCTCGCCACCACCTGCATCCTGCCCGGCTCCACCTCCTGCATCTCCACCTCGAACCCCTCATCCTCGAAGTAGTCCCTCATAAACCTCGCAGCCGGCGTCTCCTCGGTGGTGAAGCTCGGTATCCTCACAAGCTCGGAGGCGAGCTCGACGACCTCCTCCTCCCTGACAAGCCCGAGGACTTCGCCCCTCAACTCGGATGCCTCACCCATATCCCACGCCATTCCAGATTTAAAGGTGTGAGGGGAGCCTCGATCTGGATGAGCCTCAACGTAGAGGTTGCCGAGCTCCTAGGCGAGATAGGCGAGCTCTACGAGGCGATGGGCGACCCCTTCAGGAGCAGGGCCTTCAAGGCCGCGGCCCAGAGGATAGCCTCCCTCCAAGAGGATATAGGGGAGCTCCACTCTAGGGGGGAGCTCACCAGCCTCCCGGGCGTGGGGAGGAGCATCGCCTCCATCATCGAGGAGTACCTGACGAGGGGGAGCTGCAGGCTGCTTGAGGAGCTCAGGGAGGTCCTCCCCCCAGGGGTTCCAGAGCTGATGCGCCTAGAGGGGATAGGCCCAAAGACCGCCCTGAGGCTGAGCAGGGAGCTGGGGGTCACCTCCATAGAGATGCTTGAGGCGGCCGCGAGGGAGGGGAGGCTGAGAAGCCTCAGGGGCCTAGGGGCGAGGGGCGAGGAGAAGATCCTGAGGGCCATAGAGGAGTACAGGAGGAGGGAGAAGGAGAAGCGGCACCTCCTGGGGGGCATCCTCCCCCTGATAAGGATGATAACCACCCATCTCAGGGGGGTTGACGCCGCCATCGAGGTGGAGGCGGTCGGATCCGCCAGGAGGATGGCCGAGACGGTTGGAGACATCGACATCCTCGTCTCCTCCGAGAGGCCCAGGGAGGTGATAGAGCGCTTCACATCGATGCCGAACATAAGCAGGGTCATCTCCAAGGGCAGGACCAAGAGCACCGTCATCCTTGGGAGGGGGGTCCAGGTGGACCTGAGGGTGGTCCCCCCCGAGTCGTATGGAGCCGCCCTCCAGCACTTCACCGGCTCCAAGGCGCACAACGTGAGGCTCAGGTCCATAGCGAGGCATAGAGGCCTCAGGCTGAGCGAGCACGGCCTCTTCGAGAGGGAGTCGGGGAGGAGGATCGCGGGGGAGGATGAGGCCGAGTTATACCGCCTCCTAGGCCTTAGCTGGATAGAGCCGGAGCTCAGGGAGGACCGGGGGGAGATAGAGGCAGCCGCCTCCGGGAGCCTCCCGAGGCTGGTTGGGTACGGGGAGGTGAGGGGGGACCTCCACCTCCACACCACGTGGAGCGACGGGACGGGAACCATAATGGAGATGGCCGAGAAGGCCAGGGGGATGGGGCTGGAGTACATCGCCATCTGCGACCACTCGAAGGGGCTGGGGATTGCGAGGGGCCTAGACGAGGAGAGGCTGAGGAGGCAGATGGGGGAGATAGAGAGGCTCAACGAGGGGCTTGAGGGCTTCACCATCCTCAAGGGGGTCGAGTGCAACATCAGGCGAGACGGGAGCCTAGACCTCCCAAACGAGGTTCTGAGAGACCTCGACATCGTGGTGGCGGCGGTCCACTCGGGATTCAAGATGAGCTTGGAGGAGATGACCGAGAGGATGATAGGGGCCATCCACAACGACCACGTCTCAGCCATAGCCCACCCGACGGGGAGGATAATCAACAGGAGGGGGGGAAACCCCCTAGACCTGGACAGGGTGCTCGAAGAGGCCTCAGAGCTGGGGGTGATGATGGAGATAAACGCCTTCCCAGACAGGCTCGACCTGAACGACCTGGACAGCAGGAGGGCGAAGGAGGCCGGGGCAACCCTATACATAGGCTCGGACGCCCACACCCCAAGCCAGATGGAGCTCCTCCCCCTAGGCGTGGCCGTGGCCAGGAGGGGATGGCTTGAGGCCGGGGACCTCGCGAACACCCTAGGGGCGGGGGAGCTCCTGAAGCGGATCAGGAGGGCCTAGGGGAGGAGCCTCCTAAGGAGCCTGTAAAGGCCCTCCCTCCCACCCATCCAGGAGGCGAGTATGCACAGGATTATGGAGGATGCGACCACGAGGGCTGAGGCGTAGGGGCCTCCCACCACCCCGGAGAGCCCCTCGAGGATGAACCCCCCAACCATAGCCCCAAGGCTGTAGAGGATCGACTTACCAGCCCACTGGGCCAGCAGCACCCGCCCCATGGGGAGGCCCCCGGAGCCTGAGAGGAGGATCACCGGGGTGTCCGGCAGGGGCGTAGCTGAGACCAGCAGGACGGCGAGGAGGCCATACCGTCTCATCCAAGCCTCCAGCCAGCCTCCACCGGCAGATGATGTGAACCCCCTCCCGAGGTGGTAGAGGGCCAGGTTTCCAAGGGAGCCCCCCAGGCCGGATGCCAAGCCCAGGGCGAAGGGGCTGTGCCTGGGGGCCAAGGAGAGGAGGAGGGGGATGAACACGTCTCGGGCCACTATGGTCGCGTGGCTCAGGGCCGTCACCGCGAATAGTAGCAGGAGCTCCAGCTCCACGGGAGGCTTAAACCTCAAGAGCGCCCCTAGGAGGGGGAGGGAGGCCGAGGCCAATATGACCACGGAGACGAGGATCCCAACGGGCCTGAGGCCTCTAACGCCCCTCATGAGGCCAATCTAGCCACGATCGGATTTATTAAAGGTTGGCCCCATCGCTCTTGGATGCTGAACCCCATCGTGATGGGAGTGGTCATCTACGCGTCTATGCTGATAATACTGTGCATAGGCTTCACCCTCACCTACATGCTCGAGAGGTTTCCGAACTTCGCCCACACCTCCCTGGCATCGGTGGGGTCGATGCTCACCTACTCCATGGTCCGCCTCCACGGCTGCAACCCATACCTCTCATGGCCCCTCACCAGCCTCCTCGGAGGGGGGCTCGGCATCGCGGTTTACCTCGCCGTCATAAGGCCCCTCCAGAGGGCGGGCTCCAGCGGGATAATGCTCTCCTTCGCCATGTTCGCCCTCTCCTTCATCCTGAACGCCGTCCTCTACATATACTCCTACTGGGTCCTGATGGCCCACGGCTTCAGGGCTGGAGGCTTCATCCTCAGGGCCTACGACTACAGCCTCTGGGGATATCCAGCCGTCCTCTTCGCAGCCCCCCTCCTCAGCGCCGCCCTCGTCTACTCCCTCCACCACTTCCTCACGAGGGTCAGGTTCGGCATAGCCCTCAGGGCGACCGTGGAGAACCCTGAGCTCGCCCAGTCCCTGGGCGTGAACATCTCCCACGTCCACCTCGCCTCCTGGTTCCTGACCGGGGCCACATCGTCCCTCGCCGGCGCCGTCCTGAGCCTCTGGTCCCCGACGAGGCTCGACAGGTCTGACCAGCTCCTCATGAGCGTGATGGCCGGAAGCGTCCTTGGAGGCCTGGAGAGCCTCTACGGGGCCATCGTGGGGGGGTTGATCCTCGCCATGGCCCAGACGGTCCTGCCAGGCCTCCTCATAAAAACCTTCGGCCTCTGGATAGGAGGCTACGAGCCTCTGGTTCCCATGCTGGCCATCATCCTCACCCTCATCCTAGAGCCCAACGGCCTCACGGGCCTCCTCACGGGAGGGGGAGGTGCGATAGGCAGCATCTCAGCCAGCCTCAGCAGGCGTCTAAGCAGGAGGGGGGAGGATAACCGGCGGGGTGCCTCTGAGAACCCCGAAGTCGAAGGGCCGACGGCTTAGCCTCCACGCCTCGAAGGCCTAGAACGGTGACCCAACCCATTATCGGGATGTTCAAATGTGAACGGGTTCTCGATGCCAAGAACCTTTAATATACCTTCGAGGCCTATGGCTGAGCGGATCGGTGATTGCCTTGAGCTCGAGGTTGAGTGATGCCATATCCATGATAGACGAGGGCAGGATCCTCCAACTGGCTAAGGAGCTGATAGAGATCCCCAGCGTCACCGGGGAGGAGTTGAGGGTCGCCCATTATGCGAGGGAGGCCCTGGAGGCCTCAGGCCTCCCCGTCGAGCTTAGGGGCTCCGGGGAGAGGCCGATCGTCCTCTCGACCATAAACCCCGAGGGCTCCCCATACATCGTCTTCAACGGCCACCTGGACACGGTTCCGGTTCCAGACCCCTGGGCGTGGTCCCGAGACCCCTTCAAGCCCTGGGTGGAGGAGGGAAGGCTATATGGGAGGGGCTCCTCGGACATGAAGGCCTCATGCGCCGTGATGATCCACACCCTGGAGGTCCTCGAGAGGCTGAGGCCGAGATGCGCGGTGGGGATCCAGCTCGTCCCAGACGAGGAGAGGGGGGGAGGAGAGGGGACGAGGCTCCTGATCGAGGAGATGAAGATGGGAAGGCTGAGATGGCCCGACTACGTGGTGATAGGGGAGAAGAGCAACCTGAAGGTGAGGATGGCCGAGCGGGGCCTCTTCCAGTTCCACATAAGGTTCAGGGGGAGGGCGACCCACACGGCCTACGCTAGGGTTGAGGGGATAAACGCCATAGCCAAGGCCTCAAAGGCGGTCCTAGCCCTCGAGAAGGGGATCGAGAGGTTCCACCCCTGGATAGGATACCCGGTCATCAGCGTGAACACCATAAGGGGAGGGGGACCCCTCAACCAGGTTCCAGCGGAGTGCATAATCGGGGTTGACAGGAGGCTCATCATCGGGGAGACCGCCGAGACGGTCATGGCCGAGGTGGAGGAGGCCTTAAAGGAGGCTGGGAGGGACGACCCGGACTGGGATTGGGAGGTCCTCGCCGAGAGGGATGAGGGGGGAGGCTACATCTACGACCCGCCCAACTACACAGACCCCGAGAACATCCTCGTCAAGGCCTTCCAGAGGTCCATAAGGGCTGTGATGGGGGTTGAACCCGAATACTTCGTCGAGTGGGCCGGGGTCACAGACGGCCGCTTCTACAGGTACGCCGGGATACCAACCGTTGGCTTCGGGCCGAGGGGGGAGCACGCCCACGGCCCGGACGAGTTCGTCTGCATAGACTCCCTCAACTCCCAGGCGAGGGTCTACGTGGCCGCGGTCCTCGACCTGGCAGAAAGGGCGGCCGAGAAGGGGGTTGGATGAGGCGCTCCTCATCCACCTCCAGGAGGCTGTTCACCCCTCTTCATGGAGACGAGCTTTTGCCTCCTGGCCTCCTCCCCGGTCAAGATGCCCTCGACGTAATACCTCGTCGAGTACTCCCCCTTGACCAGCCCCGCCTCTGAGGAGATCCAGAGGGTCCCTTCGGTGACGATGGTCATATTGGTTCCCTCCATCACTATCTCATCCCTCTCCAGGAGCCTCACCTCCGCCGTGAAGTAGCTCCTGCCGTCTCCAGCCTCCACCGTCTCGAAGCCCTTCACCTCCCCCTCACCTTTGAGCCATCCTCTGTAGCTTTTCCCTTGTATGGTTAGGTTGTAGGGGCTTCCGTAGCTCCACCTCTCCCCCTCGGTGAGGGGGTAGGGCTCCTCGGGTATCGGCTCATCGTAGGCCACCTCCATACCGTCGGACTCCCATCCGAGGAGGCTCCCCCCCTCGTCGAGGTGGTAGGTGGTCGTCCTGTTTGGGCGTTCAACCCTTATGGTGCACTCGTCCACCTTCAGCCACCTCATCTCCTGGACCTCGCCGTCCACCTCCTCCCTGTAGAGCTTCTCGGTCCCCACCGGGAGCTCCGGCCTTTCGATCCTCCGCTCCTCCTCCACCCTCTCTGGGGGCTTCACCTCCACCCCCGATATGAGGGAGGCGATGTTCAGGATGAGGAGGTGGTTGTCCTCCACGTAGCAGTATGGCTCCATGAGGAAGGTTATATCGCCGAAGGCGATGACCGTGCCGTTCCTCTCCACGAGGGCTATGGGGGTGTAGCTCCCCTCCCTCTCGGCGGTGGAGGAGTATGTCCCGGCCGGGGCCAAGGCCACGCCCCTCCCATCTGAGTATATGTGGGTTGAGGTGAAGAGGACGATCCTCCTCAGCCCGCCTGTCAGCGAGCTGTTCGAGAACCCCCTCACGAAGATGTTCCTGTAGAAGCCGTAGTGGTCCTCCATGTTGTAGAGGTATCCCTTGGCGAAGGATAGGCCGAACCTGTTGGCGACGGAGTTTATGGGGCCGAGGAGGGAGGAGACGCTCGTGAACTCGGAGGAGGGGTCGGAGAAGAGGAGGAGGAGGCGCCCCTCGCCGACGAAGCTGGATATCCTCTCAACCTCCCGCTGGGAGTACTCCAGGGTTGGTGCGGCTATTATGAGGGTCGAGGCGTTCCCTAGGGCGGAGTCGAGATCCTCCCACCTGGAGGCGAAGCCAAGGGTTATATTCCTCTTCGCGAGCTCCGCGGCCAGAATCTCGAGCTCCCAGGCCGAGATCATGTTCCCATGGCTTAGGTCGACCACCACGTTCGCCCCCTCAGCCTTTGAGGAGACATTCAGCTGGGGCTCCTCCCCAGGGGATATGAGGAAGGGGGTTTGAGCCCCCCCTATCAGGGGGAGGTATAGGTAGTAGACCGCCGGTGGAGGATGAACCCTGTTCAGGTCCTCTAGGGTTAGGTCCTCCAGGGCGGTCCCATTCCCCCGTGAGGAGAGGGTTCCGGTCACGTTCATCGAGGGCTGGATCTCCTCAACCACGTACTCGGTGAGGTTTGCGAGCCTGGCCGCATGCTCCACGGCCGCCTGCAGCGACCCTATCCCATCAACGAGGCCTGCCTCTCTGGCCTCGCCTCCCAGGTATATCAGGCCCCTCCTGATGGTGTTCGATGAGAGCTTGAGCCTCTCCCCCCTCCCCTCCACCACGGCTGAGACGAAGCTGTCCAACGCGTGGGTGAGGTTGAAGGGGAATAGGAGCCTGGAGAAGCCGGTCCACTTCTGGGGGCCGGTCTCCAAAACCCTCTCTGAGGGTATGATGATCGGGGGGGCGGTCCCTATGACCCCGATATTTCCGATCATGGAGGTGGGATGCGCGTAAATATGGTCTGCCGCCACGGCTATGTAGTAGCCCCCTGAGAGGGCCGTGGCGGCCGAGGCCACGATGGGCTTCTCCCTCTTAAGCCGGAGGAGGTCGAGGTAGACCTGCTCGATGAGGTAGGCGTACCCTCCAGGCGAGTCTATCATAAGGACCACGGCCTTGACGCTCCGGTTCAGGAGGGCGCTGTTTATAGAGGCCGTTATCCTCCCCGCATCTGAGGGCTCTATGATCGTCCCCTCAACCCTGATCATCCCGACCGCGGGCCTCTCCCTCTCAAACCTCAATCCAGGGGCCAGGAGCTGGTAGAGAAGGCTTGAGGCGAGGAGGATGCAAAGGACGACGATTACGATGAGGCTCCCACGGGATAGCCCGCCACGATCCAAATGACCACCCTGCTACTGAGATGCCGTAGTCTAGCATATAAATTTTGATCTTTTTTCGAGTTTTTAATCTTCAACAATCCATCTCTCTTTCTACATCATAATATAAAATGTTAAACCATTTTAATGTTGACCCTTTAATATTCACTTAGAGGCCTTTATGATGGCGAGGCTGCGCTCTAAGGGTCGAGGGCTCTCGCGGGTGAAGGGCTGCCCCCTGCTGGCCTGGGGAGCTTCGGGGATGGGAATCGTATCCAAGGCCAAGGGTGCAAGGCGCTGAAGCTCGTTCAAACCGAAGAGATGATTTGGGGTGAGGC
>JBBIVO010000056.1:0-6867 GCA_037439685.1 Candidatus Bathyarchaeota archaeon
CAGAAGAGGCCCCCTAAAATATAAGGGTTAAAGTTTGCGGCCTCCCATTCTGCCTCGAGGCTGGGGAGGCCCATGCGGTGGAAGCTTATTTCAACCCTCTTGGGCCCCGACCAGCCCTCAAAACCCTTAAAGGCTTGATGGGAGATATTGATGGGGGAGCCATGTCAAGCCCTAGGGTGGACGCTCGGAGTATGGCGGAGCTCCTTCGCTCGGGGGCGAAGATGCTCAGCTACAACTGCCCCGAGTGCGGCTCCCCCCTCTTCCAGCTCAAGTCGGGGGAGATCTGGTGTGCGAGGTGCCAGCGCAGGGTTGTAATAGTCTCAGAGGCGGAGGGGGAGGCCGCCGTGAAGAGGGAGCTGGTCTGGGAGTCCCTCGAGTCCACCCTAATAGATAAGCTCTCCAGCATGAATGAGCTCCTATACGCCGAGGGGAGCCCGGAGAGGGTGAGGGAGATCGCGGAGGCGATATACCTCCTCCTCAACTCCATCGAGAGGCTTAGACGCGTTAGGAAGAGCTGAATCAGGATCAAGCGAGATCGTAAGGCTCAGAGAAAGAATAAATCTCTAGAATTTTGTCAGCTAAAATTGAATAGGATCTTTTGACCAAAAATTTGAGGAATAATTTACTGTTTAAAACCTTTTTAAGAGATCGAGGATGAAGGCGTTCAGATAAAGTTATGAAATTGTTATAAATCGTTATATTTAGGGTTTGATGATCCCCCTCTCCCTGAGGAGGTTCTCGACTAGGAGGTTGACATCTCTCTGGACCTCCTCTATAGGCCTCTCCGCGTCAACCCTGACCAGCTCTCCCCCCTCGACGAGGTTTAGGTAGAGGCTCCTCACCCTCTCCTGGAGCCTCTCATCCTCGAATATGGTCTTCGGCCTCTTCCCTATCCTCGCCATCCCAGTCTCAGGGCACACGTCGAGGAGGATGGATAGGTCCGGCCTCGGCGCGAACCTGTTAAGCAACAAGATCCACTCCCGGCTCACCCCCTCAGCCCCCTGATAGGCTATGGAGGAGTAGAGGTATCGATCCGATAGGACGATGAGCCCCCTATCTAGGGAAGGCTTGATGAGCCTCCCCGCATGCTCTAGGCGGTCGGCTGCGAATAGGAGGGCGAGGGCCTCGGCGGGGAGCCTCCTACCCCCACGTCCTATCTGAGCCCTGATCAGCCTTCCGATAGGCCCTGAGCTCGGCTCCTTCGTCCTCACCACCTTGAGCCCCCTCATCACGAGCTCCCTGTAGGTCAGCCTCACAAGGGTCGACTTCCCACTTCCATCTATCCCCTCGAAGGCGATGAAGACCCCCCTTCCCCCCTTTCCACCCATACCAGAGGATGAGGGCTCGGCAGCGATAAATCCCTTTCCGGAGGCCTCGAGGCATCCATCCGCCAAGATCTTCCCATAACCCCACTTAGGCATCCCCCCTCGGCCCGTCTTAGCCCTTTAAGGATACAGAATAGGCTTATATCCCTGGTTTGGCTGTGATGGTGCGTAGAGGCGCAGGTAGGCCTCCCTCTCCAAGGTGGCGAGGGTGGGAGAGGGCCGAAGGGGCTGAGCTGGCTGGGATGGTATGAGCCCGCCTGAAAGATGCTATGTTAGACATCACCTCTTGAGGCCTCAGGCCGTCGAGGAGAGGTTATACCAGAGCAGGATCTTGGAGACCGCTAGGGGGAGGAACACCCTCGTCGTCCTGCCGACAGCCCTCGGAAAAACTGTTATCGCGCTCCTCCTCTCGATTGAGAGGGCTGAGGACGGGAGGGTATTCCTCCTCGCCCCCACAAGGCCCCTAGCCCAGCAGCACCACAACACCTTCGCCGAGAAGACCTTCTATGATGAGAGGGAGCTTGTCCTGATAACTGGAAGGCATCCGCCTGAGAGGAGGGCGGCCCTATACAGGGCTGGAAGGATATTCTTCGCGACCCCTCAATGTGTCTGGAATGACCTGAGGAGCCGTCTTCTAAACCTTGAGGATGTCTCCCTCATGATCTTCGACGAGGCCCATAGAGCCCGTGGAAACTACGCCTATGTTGGCATAGCCAGCCACTATCTAAGGGAGGGGCGGAATCCGCTGGTTCTGGGTTTGACAGCCTCACCCGGCGGCAGCGAGGATAAGATAGCCGAGGTCTGCAGAAACCTCGGCATACAGGCCACAGAGCACCGAACGGACGACGATGGGGATGTGAAGCCCTACATCCAACCCATAGACCTCGAGTGGAGGCGCGTCAAGCCTCCCGAGGCTTACCTCCAGGTGAGGGACGCGCTTAGGAGGATGCTCGTTGAACGGGTTAAGGGGCTGCAGGCCCTCGGCGTCTTAACGGGTAAGGAGCCAGCCTTCGTCACGAGAGGAGACCTCGTCGAGCTTAACGAGGAGCTTCAACGCAGAATAGGCGGAGGGGAGGGGGGATACCTCTACCAGCTGAAGGTTCAGGTAACCGCAGCCCTGAGCATAGCCCACATGATAGAGCTCATAGAATCCCAGGGCCCGGAGACCCTCCAAGCCTTCATAGAGAAGAGCCTTAAAAGGATGGCCTCCGAGGGGAGTAGGGGGCACAGGCTCATACTGAGCGACCCGGCCTTCCTCGAAGCCAGAGGAGCCCTCTCCCGATCCCTAGCCGTTGAGAACCCAAAAGTTGCCGAGCTCAAGAGGGTGCTGAGAGGCCAGTTCAAGGTTAAACCCGACTCGAGGCTTATAGTCTTCTCCCAGTATAGGGACACGGTCAACATGCTTGTCGAGGCGCTCATCAGGGAGGGCTTCAGGGCTGAGCGCTTCGTCGGCCAGGGCGAGAGGGAGGGAAGCCCTGGCATGACCCAGGAGGAGCAGCGGGAGGCCATCGAGAGGCTTAGAGGCGGGGAGATAGGGGTCCTCGTCGCTACGAGCATCGCGGAGGAGGGCCTAGACATACCCGAGGTCGACCATGTCATATTCTATGAGCCCGTTCCAAGCGAGATACGCTACATACAGCGCAGGGGGAGGACGGGGAGGCGTGTGGCCGGAAAGGCCACGATACTTATAGCGGAAGGCACCGTCGACGAGGCCTTCTACTGGTCGAGCATCTCGAGGGCGAGGAGGATGAAGAAGCTGATAGAGCAGCTTAACAGGAGGCTCCCGGAGATGATAGGTGAAAGGCCTAAACCCGCGATGACGACGCTTATGGACTTCCAGCCTCGAAAACAGGATGAAAAACCATTGAAAGAGTTATGGAAACCTGAGATGGCCCAGACCAAGGGTTTAAGCCGAGCCCTAAAATGGCTATTGGAAAACCTCCCACAAAAAACAGTATCCATAAAAGACATCGTTGAAAGGGCTCAAAATGAGACAGGAATAGAGAAGACGGCGATAGAGACAGCCATATGGCGCCTAGCACAGCAAGGCCAACTTTACCAGCCTGAACCAGGAAAAATAAAAAGGGTTTAAAATCAAAAGCTCAATAATAGAAGCCTAAATCACCTCTAAATGTTGAGGGAGATGAGCCTGGGCTTGCTGAAGGCGTCTCAACACCTGCAGGGAGGCTCACCATGCAGTCCTCCTCTGAGCCGGTCTTCATCGCGGCTTCCGGTGTCCTCAGGCTTGGTGGCTAGGTGAGATAGCCAGCTTTAGGCGGGCCTGGCCATTCTGGAGGGTTGACGTCACCTTATCATCGCCTCTAGGAGCCCCTCGTCCCCATACACCCTTATGTAGTCTCCGCTCTTCAGGGTCTTCAGGGGGTCTGCCTCGAGCCTGTCCATGAGGGGGATCCCGGCCAGCACGCATCCCGTCGCTATTATGGCCTCCGTCTCCTGGTTTATGATGGCCGATGGGGCTGTTCCCAGCTTCTTCATCCTGTAGATCACGTAGCTTCCAACGGTGCTCCCCTTCCCCCTCGGGAAGATGAAGACCCTCCCCCTCACCGACTCCCCCTCGAGGCCATGCCCCTTCTCCACGATGACTCCCGTCTCTGGGTCGACACCGCCGTAGAAGCTGACGGGCTCCGCGCTGAGTAGGGCGACGCCCTCGGCGTAGCCCCCCACGATCCTCCTCCCTCTGATCCTCAACTTGAGGCCTCCTCCACCATCCTCTCCAGGGGCTCAAGCCTCGCCTCGAGGCCCATGCCGGAGGCGTAGTGGGCTGCCTTGCAGCTGTCGGTGACGATGGATCTCCAGCCCATCTCCCTCAGGGGGGCCACCACCATACATGTGTCCTTGAAGACCCTCCCCCCCGCCTCGTTGATGGCGTCGATGTATCCCATCCTCTCCGCCTCTCCGTAGACCCCCCTGCTGGTGAAGATCCACATCCTCCTCCTGAGCCTCCTCCCCCTCAGGAGCCTGGCGGCCTCCCACATCTCATCTAGGCTGCAGTGGGGGCAGCCGAGGCAGTAGACGGGGTCCTCCACCTCCCCTGAGAGGCTGGCGACGGCCTCTTCGAGGTCCTCATCCTCAACCACGAGCCTCTCCAGCCCCCTCAGGCCCTCCCCTTTGAACCCCTCAGCCTCAGGCGTCAGGCCCTCCACGTGGAAGAGGGCGACCCCTCCGGAGGTCGCACAGGCAGCGGCCAGGCTCTTCAGGCTGTCCACATCTGCGCCGAAGAGGCCTTTGATATATGGAACCTTAGATCCTAGGGTCCTCCCGATGTGGTATCCCAGGGCGCTGTAGTCGAGCCTGCTCCTGAGCTCAGCCCTGACCTCGACCACCCCCTCGGGGCGCCTCCCCTCATCGAGCCTATAACCGTAGAGGGGGGCCCTCCCAGCTATGGAGCTGGCTAGGGCTGAGGGGCCGGACTCCCTGTTGGTCCTCGCCCCGAGGAGGGAGTTGGAGAAGGCGACGGCTGAGGACTCGGCCCACGCCACCTGGCTCCCCATCCTTGGGGTGTGCCCGACGAGGTAGGGGGTGCAGGTGCATGTGGGCTCCACCCCCATCCTCTCGAAGGCTCGGATCACCCTCATCTGCCTCTCGGCGAAGCCTTGGGGGATGCCCATCTCCCTCCAGAGCTCCAGGTCCATCCCCGCGGGGTTGAGGGTTGCCCTCACATGGGCCTTGGCCCCCATCTCTGCAAGGTCCTCCAGGAACTCTAGGCCAGCATCGCCGAGGTTCTTGTAGGAGACGCCGGATATGTGGGCCCCCTCCACGGGTATCAGGCGCTCGGCGTCGAAGGTCTCTCCGATCGCCACGAGGAGCTCCATCGCCTTGGCGACGGCCGGCCCCATCTCCCCCCTCAGCATCTCCTCCTCCCCCTTCTCCAGGTACATCCTTGCCCCCTCCTCCGGGTTATGGCCTCTCCCTATAAACCTAAAGGGTTCCGCCCATACCTCTCCAGGATCCTTTTAACCCTCTCCGAGGGTGGGATGGTGGCCCTCTCGAACTTCTCCTTGGGCTTGTTTAGGGGCCTCGTCGCGTCTATTCCGACCTTGCATCCCAGCTCGAGCTCCTGGTCCGATGTGGGGTCGAGGCTTGAGACCCTCACGTGGGGGATGATGAGGAGGTCCTCGTCGCCCCTGAACCTTGTGGCGATGGCCCACTCCACCTGCTCCACGTCGTGGGGGTCTATGTCGGAGTCGACGACCACTGCCAGCTTCAGGCTTGGGTGGGCCGCGAATATCGCCATAAGCGCGTTTTTGGGATCTCCCTCCCTGAACTTCTCGAGGCTGACGATGCAGTGGAGCCATCCGCATCCTCCCCGGGTCATGTTCACCCCCCTCACCGTTGGGATGACCCCCCTCACATACTCCCATATCCTCGCCTCGGGGGGCATCCCCATCAGCAGCCTATGCTCGGGGCCCGAGGGGAGGAGGGCCTGGTAGATGTAATCCTCCCTATGCATCACCCCAACCACCTCCAACACCGGCTGCCTCCTCTCCACGTCGTAGGTTCCCGTCAGGTCTACGAAGGGCCCCTCTAGGGCCTCCTCATCGAGGCGGAGCCTCCCCTCTATCACCAGCTCCGCGTCCGCTGGGGCTAGGGCATCCACATGCTCGCACTCGACGAGCCTCAGCTCTCCTCCGAGGAGGGCGTTGGCGACGTCGAACTCGCAGACCCCGAAGGGGGCTGGAGAGGCGGCTGCGACCATGACGGCGGGGTGGAGCCCTATGGATATGCTGACGTCGAGGCTTGTGGAGCCCTTCTCCCTGGCCATCTGGAGGATCCTGTAGAGGTGGCGGGGCACGATCCTTAGGGTCATCCTCCTCTCATCTAGGACCAGGAGCCTGTGGAATGAGACGTTCCCATCGGAGCCGTCCGGGCCCTTGGCGTGGAGGACGCCGGCGGTTATGTAGGGTCCGGGGTCCCTCTCAAAGTGGGTGAGGATGGGGATCCCCTTGAGGCTTGGGGTTTCAGTCACCTCCATCACCGGGCCGTCTCCCAATCTGCAGGGCTTTGGGCTCCTCATGGCCTGGAGGAGGCGCTCGTAGAAGGAGTTGGGGGTGAGGCCTAGGGCCTTCAGGATCCTGCCTCTGGCTCCGCATACGCCCCCTACAACCCTGTTCCCGTACCCCTCCACCCTCTCGAAGATCACGGCCCTATCCTCGAAGGCCCTCATAAGCTGGGGTATCTCGAACCTTGGGGAGGCCTCCTCCTCGATGTGGAGGAGCTCCCCCTCCACCTCAAGCCTTTCGAGGAACCCCCTCAGGTCTGGCATCCCCTGGCCCCACCCCCCCTCATCCTCTCCGCGAGCTCCATGAGCATCCTCGCCCTCCCCTCTGAGAGGGCTCCAAGCCTTGTGGAGACGAGGACCATCTTGCCGTATGTGGAGGCGAGCCTCTCCCCTATAATTTGGCCCAGTATGTTGTATCTCTCCCCGAGGAGGGTCGAGGTGACCCTTCCTGGTAGGGTGAGGGTCAGCGTCCCAAGGCTCGGTCTCTCCCCCTCCCAGAATAGGGCTATGACCGCGTTCTCC
>JBBIVO010000056.1:6885-10085 GCA_037439685.1 Candidatus Bathyarchaeota archaeon
CAGGGCCCCCCGAAGCCTCACGCCATCCCTTACCACCTCATCGGTGGAGAAGCTTAGGCTCATCATGGTTACTCACCACCTCCATGAATAAATCGTTAGCCAATAGGTTGAAATCCCATGGGCCGTAGAGGATCCAAGATGAGGGCCCTCGTGGTCTCAGATGTGCATAGTAACTTTGAGGCCCTCCTCAGGGTGCTTGGCGATGCTGGAGGGTTCGACCTTGCCATCTGCGTCGGCGATATCGTCGGATATGGGCCTAACCCCTCGGAGTGCATCTGGAAGGTTAAGGGGCTAGGCTTCCACTCTGTGATGGGGAATCACGACTATGCGGTCGTCACGGGCGACTCTTCGGGCTTCAACCCCTACGCCGCCGTGGCGGCTAGGGTGAATAGGCGCCTCCTCGGAGCCGACGAGGTGAGGTGGCTTGGGAGTCTCCCCGCCCAATTGACCCTAGACCTCGACGGTGTCAGGGTTCAGGCCTATCATGGGAGCCCATCAGACCCGATAAACGAGTATATATTCCCAGAGGAGGCTGAGGCGGTCGCCGAGGATTACCTTGAGGCCCTGGATGCGGGCCTCATCATCCTCGGCCACACCCACATCCCCTACATCGTGGATGCTGGGGTGGGCCTCATGATAAACCCTGGCTCCGTGGGGCAGCCGAGGGATGGGGATCCCAGGGCGAGCTACATGCTGGTGGAGGTCGAGGGGGGTTCGGTCGAGGTGGAGCATAGGCGGGTCGAATACGACGTGGATGCGGTGGCCTCAAAGATGCGCGGCATCGGGCTTCCAGAGGTGCTTGCCGCTAGGCTTTACGGGGGCTGGTGAGGCTATGTGACCCTCACAACCCTCTCCTCATGGTATCCGACGATGACCCTCCTGTATCCCCTGAGCTGGCCGTCGAGCTCGGGGTCTCCCGTGTCGACGGTGAGCCTCCTCAGCCTAGCCATCTTGTGGGGGGTGGCAACGATCAATATCCTGTCCAACCCCACCCTCCTTATCACCTCAGGGCTTATCTGCTGGTTCCCCCTGCCCAGGAGGGAGCCCTGCCCCCCTATGGGGGAGAGGATGATGTAGGCCTCCCCATCAGCCTCCTCTAGAACCCTAATCAGCTCCCTCTCCCCCGCATCCTTAACCATCATCCTCCCATCCCTCACCACATCCACGCCCAGCAGGGTCTTCTCCAATCCCAGGAGCTCCGCCACCTTGGCCACCGTCGAGCCTGGGCCTAGGATGTAGGTGGCCCCCCCTCGCATCTCCTCCACAACCCGGGATGCGACGGCCTCCTTCGACGCCTCCTCGTCGAGGGCTGTGGCCATCTTCCCGCTCAGGATGAGGCCAGCCTCGTATGGGGTCTTCGCATAGCCCTTCAGGACGATGGAGAGCCTCCCAGCCCTGTAGGCCTCCTCATCCACGTCCATTACCTCGGCCTCCACGGTTCCGGCCTCCCCCTCGACGAATCGGTGGATGAGCCTTGCGGCGGCCTGTGGGGTTGAGGCGAAGACGCCGCTGAACATCTTAACCCCTGAAGGTATCCCCAGGATGGGGAGCCGCATATCCACCACCTCGACGATGTCCACGGCGGTTCCATCCCCCCCCGCGAAGACGAGGAGCTCCACCCCGGCCTCCACCATCCTCTCAGCGGCCCTCTTGGTATCCTCAGCCGTGGTCCAACCCCTCCCAGAGCTCCCGAGGACCCCATAATCGAAGGCCAGGGGCCTTAGGAGGTCCTCGCCCATGCCGCCCGACCATGTAGCCCATCTAACCTTTTCCCGGATCCCGGGGGCCTTCACGAGCTCTGAGAGGGTGGCCGAGGCCCTCCCCGGGGCCCAGGGCTCAGCGCCCCGGGCTATGGCCTCCCTCAGGGCCTCCTCCCCATCAGTCCCCTTGAGGCCCACCCTCCCCCCCATCCCAGCTATCGGGTTCACTATAAGGCCTAATAGCATGGGAACACTCCCGATGCAACCTTGAATATAATCCGATTTAACCTCATTTAACCTCACACCCTCCTAAGCGGGATCCGTATCGAGCTTAATATAGGGGTCCTATTCCAATCTTATATGATCAAGGGGCCTTATCTAACCGGTTTTGAGGCCCTTAACCCTCCGCCCATCCCTTCGGCCTCCTACAATCCCCTTTAGAGGATTTGAAGGGGGCGATGTTGCTGATATTTAAACCATCTCTTCGAGGATGCCAAGGCCGCGCCGAGGTCGATGGAGGCTGAAAAACTTACCACGAGTCCAGCTCTATATTTTAAACTACCGGCTATATGTCTACAAATTAAATGGAGAAGATTGAGGTTTTTTCGAAGGTTTAATCGATGTGAATGGGCTTCTCTTCAGCCCCTCTTCTTCAGCTCGTCTAGGATCTCTAGGATGTAGATCAGGGCGTTGGCTATCACTGCATGCTCCCAGTCCTCGGCCTCTGAGACCATCTTCAACCCCAGCCTCACCGCCTCCAGCCCAGCCTCCGGGGGAGAGACCGGGTCCACGATGACATAGTTGGGGGCTATGAAGCTCACCTTGCAGGTGACCATCATCCCAGGCTTGAGCTCGTTGAAGTAGGGGCTCTCCTTGTTGAAGAGTATGACCCTCCCATCCCTCATCCTACTTATTATGCTCTCCCTCCTACCCCTTAGAACCGGGATGGTCAGCCTCTCCCCCAGGCTTACCTCGCTCAGCCTCTCTCCAGCCTCATACATGGGATTCAGAGATAGAAGCCTATCCTCCTATTTAATGGATGTGGTTAAAACAATCCCATCTAAAGATTCATGGAGGCTATTCCATATAGAATGGGTTTTACGCGCTGAGCCGTGCACGGCCTCCGAATTCTCCTGCGGGATCGGGCTTTGAGCTGACATCTTGGGCTTTTGGGGGCTGCGGGCTGAGCGCCTCGGCCGAAGCCTCGACGCGTACACCCCAGCTCCATCAAACCCGTCTTTTACGGGGGCCCTCGTCCCACCCTCGCGGACTGGGCCGTCCGGATGGGATGGCCGTCTATTTTTGGGAGCGGCTTCGGGCTTAGATGCTTTCAGCCCTTATCCACAACAGCGTGGCTGCCCGGCAGTGCCCTGTCGGACAACCGGTAAACTATAGGCTGCAACGTCCCGTTCCTCTCGTACTGGGGACCCTTTCCCCTCAGGCGACCAGCACTCCCAGCAGATAAAGTCCGACCTGTCTCACGACGGTCTAAACCCAGCT
>JBBIVO010000057.1:0-10072 GCA_037439685.1 Candidatus Bathyarchaeota archaeon
AAGGGTGCAAGGCGCTGAAGCTCGTTCAAACCGAAGAGATGATTTGGGGTGAGGCCAATCCAACCCCTTCCCAGGCATTGACTGGCCTTAGGGATGCTCCCAGAGAAGGAGGAGAGCTCTGATATGATAATAGAGATGTGACCGAGGTAAAGGGTGACCAACGCAGGCCCTTCCCACCTCCCCCGCCCCGAGGGCCTCCCAGAGAAGATGGTTTAAGAACCCTTAAAGATATGGATAATGGGTATGGGCGATTTTGTGCCAACGGGATTTCCGCAGCTTGACTCTCCGCTGGGAGGAGGCCTTCAGAGGCCCTCATGTATAAGCGTCGTTGGAGAAACGTTTACACAAGTCTACCCCTTCATCTTCAACATGTTGCGTAACTTCTTGAATGCTGGGCTGAAGGGTTTATACATCTGTCTGGACCGCTCCGAAGAGGAGGTCAAGTTCCAAATAAGAAGCTTTGGGATGAGGCCTGAATCCTTCGAGGAGAGGCTGATATTTCTTGACTTATTCTCTGAAGCTCAAAAATCGCTGCTCAAATCAGGCACCCTCAAAGATCTAGCTTACGAACCAGATGATGTTTTTAATGCGATAAAAAGGTTCTCCGAGAGCTTGAGAGGAGATTTCATGGTGATCGATTCGGTTTTCACGCTGGCATTGAATATAGATGAGAAAACGGCATACCTACTGATCAGGGCGATCAAGATGTTCACAAAGGCCAACAACCTATTGACCATCGGCATTAATTTCTCATCATTGCCTAGAGAGATTTTTAATGCAATCCGTTCAAACGCTGATGTTTGTATAACCATTGAAAATGAGACTCTCCACATCACCAGTGTTTGGGGCGCCCCCATCGGCGGGGGGTCCTTCCGAATCGATATGGATGTTGACGGCACTTTAGACCTGCAGCCCCTCTCAAAGCCC
This sequence comes from Candidatus Bathyarchaeota archaeon, assembly GCA_037439685.1. Lineage (GTDB taxonomy): Archaea > Thermoproteota > Bathyarchaeia > TCS64 > TCS64 > JAGTRB01. The sequence continues at coordinate 928 of JBBIVO010000057.1, forward strand.
TATCAGGAGGTGATGGAGGAGCTGTTAAGGGCCCTCTCGAAGGCCAACCAATTAAGCGTGTCTCAAACCTTGACCCTGGAGGTTGAAGAAACCGCCGCGCCGCTAACCCCTAAACATATCTCGGCTCTGATAAATCTTGAAGAGGCGGGATTTGTGGAGTCGAAGCCGTATTGCTCCATCGTTGAATGTCCAAACTGCAACTCGCTTAAACTAGCCTTCTACCTGAATTGTCCATATTGTGAGAGCATCCTGTTAGAGAAAGGCGAGGCATTAGAGCATATGGAATGCGGACATGTAGACTTTCGAAGAAGGTTTGAGGCCGATGGTGAGCTTAGATGCCCTAAATGTAGGAAGCGGCTGAGGCTTTTGGGAGTCGACTATAGGAAAGCCTCTTCCATATACCGCTGCTCTAATGGGCATGTATTTGATGAGGCTGTCGTAAAATTCAAGTGTCTAAAGTGTAATAACACTTTCAATCTAGAAGAGGCGCGTATCTCGACCCAGAACTTATATCGATTAACCGATCTTGGAGAGACTCAAATTGAGATTTTTAAGCGCTCAAAAACCTCCTGAGCAGGGATGGTAACCTGAAGATTTACCATCGCGCCCTCCTCTTTAAAAGCCATTTAAAATAGGCTTCTAGACGGATCAATCCATATAGAGGGCGATAAAATATGATAACTATCGGGATGAGATAAATCTTCTTCAAGTCTTGTCTCCGCGGAGATAATAAACCTGCCGTTACCGCAAGAAATAACTCCAATAAAATATAAAAAATTAAGCTTATAAAAATGATGTAGAAGAAGGTTTTCTGGAAGATGAGCCCTATGTAGAAGAACCATGAAAAACGTATGAATAGGAGCACGATGTCCATATAGATCATATCGTAGACTGCCAAGACGAATCTTGATTCAAATCTCATTTTACGGAGGAGATTCCTATGCTTCCATAAGGTCTCAGCCTGGCCGATGGTCCATCTCAGCCTTTGCCTGCGCCAGTCTCTCCACCTCTCCGGCACGAAGGTCCAAGCGACGGCCTTCTCCACGAATCTAAGCCTTTTACCGAGCTTCCGCATCTTGAGAGTCACATCGAAATCCTCGGTGATGGTGTCCTTGTCATATCCTCCAAGGAAGCCTATGTACCTCCTCCAGAAGGCTCCTAGGGCCCCTGAAATTATCAGCAGGGTCCCGATTATGGAGTTGTATCGTCGCCCCATCTCCAGGGAAAGCAAATACTCATAGGCCTGAAGCCTAACCAGGAGATTGTTGCCTCCCCCCTCCCCGCGGAGCACCCTGATGTTTCCTGAGACGGCGGATACGGAGGGGTCTGATAAGGGCTTCACCAGCTCTCTTATGGTCTCGCGTTCTAGAAGGGTGTCGGCGTCAACCGAGACGATAACCTCTCCAGTGGCGAATAGGATGCCATGGTTTAACGCTCCAGCCTTCGACCCGCTTGCGACATCCCGCTTCACGAGCTTTATCAGGCCTCTCTTGGCATATGGGAGGGCCATCTGGTGGGTCCTATCCTTCGACCCGTCATCGACAACGATGATCTCCTTCCTCTCATAATCCGTTTCGAGAGCAGACTCAATAGCCCTCACTATGGTCTTCTCTTCATTATGGGCTGGGATGATGATCGAGACTGTCGGTGTAAAATTCTCTTGAATCCTCTTTCCACTAATCTTACTGTAGCAAGAGTAAGCTAGGATTATTGCAACCTTGATAATCCCACGGGCAATATCTACGAGGATGAGGGGGAGAAAGATCAACCCGATCTCGAACCAAGTCAAACTGTAGAACCATCTAAGAGCCTCTTCGAGGAAGGGGATTAGAGTACACGAGTACAAGGTGCCACTACAACACTTTCAAACCAAAAACCATAAGGTTTTCCCTCCAATCTACCCTCTCCATGGGCCCTTCTCCTCTTCAAGCTTTCCCTTTCTATCCCCGCTGGTGAAGGTAGGCATAATTGAACCACATTTGGAGGACGCTCTAGGTGGCTTTGAATATCTTCACCCTTCTCCTGAGGGCTATCGAGACCGGTATGCCGATTATCCCCGCAACGGCCATCTGGACCACGTTGAAGGGGAGCTCCACATAGGCCGCTGAGCCATAGCCGAGGATGAGGTACTGGGCCGTGAAGTAGCCCGTCACCATGACTGCGCCTCCAGCCGTCCAGGCGAGGAGCATCTTGAACGGTCCTCCTCCACCCCCCCTCGAGTAGAGCCATCCGGCTATGAGTCCCTCAAGCCCCTTTATCACGAGGGTGTAGGGGGCGTAGAAGGAGTAGCCCATGATGACATCTGCTAGTGAGGATCCTATACCCCCGGCTATGGCTCCGACCATTGGGCCGAAGGTCAGAGCTGCCACCATCACCATCGCATCCCCCACATTGAAGTATCCCTGGGTGGCGGGTATGGGTAGGATTATGAAGATGGTGGCGACGCAGACGAGGGCAGCCATTATCGACGATGCGGCAAGGTCGCTGGCTCTCATCAAATATATCAGTTAAAACTAATACATTTTTAAATCTAACCGATCTCAGGCTCATAAAGCCGCAACACGGGTAGATGAACCACTTTAGACCCATGCCTGGCTCGGCTCTGGTTAATAGCCCAAGAGCCTCCAGGATGGAAGAATCTTTAAAGTGCTTTGAGGATTAACTTTGATAAAAGGGATGGGGGAGGGTTCCAGTAGGGATCCCTCTAGGTGGGGAGATGAGAGGGAGCCTGAGAAGGGCCTCGGGAGGAGAGATGAGAGGGAGCTTAGGAAGAGGTTCTTCTCCAGGCTGATAAGGGCCGGGCTGATAATCACCACCTCCATCATCTCCGAGTACTCGGAGAGGTACCTCGAGCTTGCCAGGAGGTTCAGGGATCTGGAGCGGGAGGACGCGAGGTGGATGGCCTCAGCCGAGATAGACGCCCTGGCAGACAAGATAGTCTCAAGGATGAGCCGTGTATCGAGGAGGCCTAGGGCCCCGGTCTCCGTCGCCCCACCTCCCAGGGTTGCGGGCAGACCCTACCCGGTCTGGGCTCCCCCCTACAGGTATAAGGGGGAGGATGAGGACTCGGGTAAGGCCATCATAGACTTCTCGCCCGAGGAGTTCGCCCTATACAGGGATTTTCTCATGAGAAGGGGATATAAACCTGAACGGATTGAGAAGCTCTCTCCATATAGCAGGAATCTCCCATACTACAAGGAGTTCTATGAATGGATGACCTCTAGAGAGATCGAGCCAAGGCTGAGGGAGATGTTTGAGAAATGGCTTTGGAGAGCCAGAGGGCTAAAGATTCAAGACTACAATGATCTGCCGGAAGAGCTTAAAAAGATGATAAGGGCCTCTTTCAGAGAGTTCCATAAGATCATAGAGCCGTGAAGAGGGGAGATCACCGGAGATCGAAATGTTCCTAAAGGTATCTCCCTGAAGCTTATCGCAAACCTCTTCATTAAAAGAGGCATACTGTCAGCTGATTTAAACAGTCGATATTATAATGTTCTTTTTGTTTCTTTGTTTGGGTTTTCGCTTGTGTTGCCTCTCTCTTAGGATGTAGCTGCTCAGCACGATGGTGGTGAGGATTAGGAGGAGCATGAGGGTGGGGTCGCCGAGGAGGCGCTCCGCGACGGCCCTGGCGGTCTCGGTGGCGGTTTCAAGGATCTGGGATGTGTCGATGGGCGGGATGGCGCCTGTGGTGTAAACCTTGAAGGTTATGGAGGATCCCGCTTGTGCCGTTCCGCCTTCAGGGCTTGTCCAATAGAGCTTTAGTGATATGGTGTACTCGCCTGGGGCGGCGTTTTCAGGGACTTTCAGCTGGGCGGCTATCTGGGCGACGCCGGTGGGGTTGAGGCCCCTGGTGAAGGTTGCGGGCAGTTCCTGAACCCTGAACCAGTCCGCCCTATCCCCGAACTCCACCGCGGTGAAGGTGACTTGGTAGGCGGCGTACTCTACCGTGATGTTGAAGGGCTTCGTCGTGCCCGGGCTTAGGCTCCCAAGGTCTATCGCCCCCACGATGAGGGAGATGGGGGGCGCTCCGCCAGGGGGCTCTGGAGCCTTCACCACTATGGTCGCATCGGACTGTAGCACCACCCAGAAGGTGAGGATCCTAGAAGAGGAGTTCCAATTATACCCGTAAAACGGTGAGCCGAGAACCTCGACGAAGAACTGGTCGTTAGCGAAGGTTCCGAGGGGGATGTAGATCCTTGCCGTGGCGTTCACACTGCGCGGTCCGCTTATGACGGCGGTGAAGCGCATGGGCGACTCGAAGCGGGCCTCCCTGAGGAACGCGCGCTTCTCGATGGAGGGAGAATCGTCGGAGAGGTACTCCATGTACACGCCGTTGCAGACGCTTGCCATGTACCTGGCGTAGGCGAGCCAGGCGGCAAGGCCCCAGCCCATAGACTCGCTGCTGGGCTCCTGCCCCCACGGCAGCCCTCTGTAGGTGACGTTTATCCAGAGGCGGTCTGGGGTGTACGAAGCCCTTTGCCACACGTGGCTGATGGCGCGGAGGGTTAGGGTGTCGTTCCATCCCATGGTTGAGGCCACGAGGAAGAGGGCTGCCTTATACGATGGGAGATCCGTGTCCACCTGGATCCCGTCGGGGTCGCGGTAGCAGGCTATGAACCCTTCAGGGTCTATGAAGAGGCTTTGGACGAAGGCTTGATGCGCCGTCCTGTACCTCTCGTCCCCGGTCAGCATGTAAAGGTCTCTGAGGACTCCTCCCGCCGGGGCCTCAAAGTCCAGGTAGACGTACTCGGCGCCTCCCCACTCCCTGAAGCCCCCATAGTTCCTGGCGAGGGGGTTCAACTGCTGCCTGGAGAGGAGGTGGCTCCCAAGGGTGACAGCGGCATTATAGTAGGTCACATTATTCGTCTTCTGCCACAAGAGTATCGCGGCCTTAATCGCGAAGGGGAAGCTCTGGAGGTAGGTGCCGTTCCCAGTCCTCGTGAACATGTTGTAGTAGTAGCTCCATATCCTCTCGGCTAGGGTGTAGTACTTGGGGTTTCCCGTGTGGTAGTAGAGCTTTGCCAGCCCGTAGAGGATGCTCCCATACTGGTGGGTGAGGCTGAGATCCAGGTTCTCGTAGCTGTCTATATTGGAGAAGAAGGGGTCGTAGGCGGCCATGTTGCTCCAGTCGTGGGCGTTCAGAAAGACGTACTTCATCGTGTACGTCTTGGAGGCACCCACGTCGATGTCCCCAAGGGCGTAGTACATCTTAAGCCAGTGGAGCTTGTAAGGCTGGATCACCTCGACATTATCCAAGGCGTCAAGGAGCGTCTTGTTGCCTAGGATGACCGCTATGGCGAGGCTCCTGTCGAATATGTCGGGAATGTCCCTCATGTGGATGACGAAGTAGTTCCTGTTCCATGCGTTTTTCACCCACCACGTGAGGAGGTGCTGGGGCTCCGTGTTGTCGGCGGCTACCTCCCCGTAGCCGGGGAAGTAGACGTATCTGTAGCCGAGGGGGTAGGCCCCAGCATACAGGGGCGTGCCGTAGAAGTCGAGCTGGTCGAAGGCGTTGTGGATCCACACCTCTCTAAGCGGGTAGCTTCCGATGCTGTTAACGGTCACGTTCAGGAGCAGATACGGCTTGGCCCTAGCCAAGGTGTAGTTGAATACAACCCTTATGGCCTCGTCCTCGACTATCTGGATGAGGTCTACGGCCTCAGGCTGTCTGTCAACCACCATCCAATCCGTTATGGCGGTCTCGAAGCTGTACTCTATCAGGTCATCCTCATACTTCTTCACGGAGAGGTCATCGACGTAGACGGTTCCATCAGCGTTTATCGCCCTAAAGAGCAGATCCGCGGAGAGGGCGTTGGATGGCGAGGTGGCGTTGGCGGTGAAGAGGGTCCAGCTGCTGTAGGTTCCCTGAGGAATCGGGATGTTCTGTTCGCTTATGAACTGGGAGGCGGCCTCGTCGCTGAACCACCTGAGCGTGATGAAGTACTCGTCCCCTGTCACGGTGCCCTTCACCCAGGCGGTCACGTTGTACTCCCGGTCTGGGACGGCGTGGAAGTGGCGGCTCCTCCAGTCGGCTGAGGCTTGGTAAACATCTATCAGGAGGCTCCGGTTCCCCGTCCTCGCCTCGGCGCTGCTCCAGACATACCCCTGTGTCAGGGTTCTCCTCCTCACGGAGAAGTCGTCGCCGTAAAGCTCTCCCGACCCGTTTATCGCCCTGAAGAGGAGATCCGCAGACAAAGCGTTTGAGGGGGCCGTGAAGACGCTTGAGACCAGAGTCCAATCCGAGTAGCCCGTCAGGGGGATGTTCTCCTCGGATATGAAGCCCGTCCCATCCCCGCCTGAGAACCACCTTATGGTGAGGAACCACTCCCCACCCGTTACGGCTCCTTTGAACCAGCCTTCCACGCGGTACTCGCCGCCCCCAGCGACGGGGAAGTGGTGGGATCTCCAGTCCCCGCTGGCGGCTGAGAGGTTTAGGAGGAGGGAGTGCGAAGGGCTGCGGCTCTCAGCCGTGCTCCAGGCTCCGCCACCCGTGTACCAGTTGTAGGGCGCCGGGGTCTCCACATCGGGGTTCGAGACGAGCTCCGGGCCGTAGCGGTATCCCCCCGTGTTCCCGCCCCCGTACCAGTAGTCTGGGGCTGCACTACCGTTCTCGGCACTCGGGTTCCTCACAAGCTCCGTGGCGAGGCCTGACTGGTTGTACCTGACGGATTGGCCCTGGATGCAGGTGATGTTAAAGTTGCTCTGCTTGTAGGATATGGTGAACCGCTGATAGTCTGAGCGGGAGAGGTTTCCCCTAACCTCGTAGAGCCAGTTGTTGTGAGCCGCGAAGTTCATGGGGTCGTCCTGGACGATGACTGGTTTGATCTCCACACGCCTCCGTATCACAAGCCCATCATACTCCAAGGCGTCTATGAAGCCCGCAGCGGCGTCCGCATAGTAACCCCAGTCATACCTGTCAGCATACTCAGCTAGGATGGCGAGAATCTTTCCCTGGTCGTCAGCCCACCAGAGGTGGCTGGCGTCGGGGGAGTCCTTAAAGGCTCCCACAGCGGGGTCCCAGAGGGTCTCTATCAGGCTCCTTATGCCCACCTCGACGAAGGGGTAGAGGTGGAGATCCGCACCGGTCTGGGAGAACGGCGCCTGGGGCAGGATCAGGAGTAGAAGCAGGAGCAGGGCTGAGCCAAGAGGGCGGGGCGACATCTCCCCGTAGAAAAATCGTCGCCAATCGAATTAAAGGTTCTGAGGCTACCCCCTTGAGCCAATCATCCCTTCAAGCCAGGAAAGCGGAAAAAGCTCCTCACAGCATTTTAGACGTTCCTCTTATAGTTCGCCCGCCCCCTCCTTCTCCCGAACACCTCTGAAGCAGGTCCAGTAACTCAAACCCTGCTCGGTTGCGCCCTCTGCCACTCCAAAGCCCATCGAGCAAAAGCCCTGAAAACTCTCCACCATTCATCCCCATCCAATCCAGTACCTCCCTCAAAACACGGTAGCAACTCTCCCGAATGCTGGGGGACAGAACCCCAAGCCACCCAACCAAAGCTTCTATAATCTCCAAAGAACCTCCAAGAAAAAGGAAAAAACAAAACAATTAAACCCTTTTCGCACCATAATAGTCGAATTATCAATCAACAATATTCTCGATCTTTGGAGCCCTTCATATGTAATAGTATCTTCCCTCCCTCTTCTGCTCCCTGTCCAGTTTCGAGCCCTCCTTGTTGACCCTGGGCCTCTTCGTTTCAGGGTCTCTTCGGAAGGTGATTCCCATCTCCTTGAGGAAGGAGTTCATCCCCTCCTCAAGGCCTTGGGGCCTCCCGCCCAGCCCTCTGAGGCCGCTCTCCCCGGTGAAGACCATGAGCCTGTCGGCTATGAAGTCCTGGGCGACGATGTCGTGCTCCACGACTATCGCCGTTGAGCCGTTCATCTTGGCTATCCTCCTTATGGCCCTGGCCATGGAGAGGCGCTCCTCCACGTCGAGGTAGGCGCTAGGCTCGTCTAGGAGGTAGATCTCAGCGTCCCTCGATAGGCACCTCGCTATGGCCGCCCTCTGGAGCTCTCCGCCGCTGAGGTCCTCGACATCCCTCTCGAGCAGCCTCTTCAGGTTCAGGGGCTCGATCAGCTCCGCGGCGAACCAGCTCTCCTCATATTTTCTCCCCGCAGCCTCCTTGAGGAGGTCCTCAACCCTCCCCTCCAGTGTGCCCGTCAGGTACTGGGGCTTGTAGCTCATCTTCACCTCTCTGCCCGAGATGTAGCCCTCGTCTGGCTCCTCCAATCCCGCCAGCATCTTCACGAAGGTCGTCTTCCCGATCCCGTTCTTCCCCAACGCCCCTATCACCTCCCCCTCCCCGATCTCTCCGGGTTCGACGGTGAGTTGGAACCCTCCGTAGGACTTCAACAGCCTTGACCAGCTCAGGAGGGGCCTCGTCCTGGATGGTGGCTGGGTTGGAGGCTTCACGTGGAAGACTATGGGGGCCTCCCTGAAGCGGATGTTCTCGTCCGGGATGTAGCCCCTTATGTAGATGTTTATCCCCTCCCTCACCCCATGAACCTTTGAGACTATCCCGTAGACTCCGGGCTCCCCGTAGAAGAGGTATACGTCGTCTGAGAGGTAGTCTAGGACGGCGAGGTCGTGCTCGGCGACGAGGACCATCCTCCCATCTGCTGAGAGGCTCCTTATCACCTTGGCCGCGTTCATCCTCTGGTAGATGTCCAGATGGCTTGAGGGCTCGTCGAAGAGGTAGACATCGGCGTCTCTGCAGGCCGCTGCCGCTATGGCCACCCTCTGGAGCTCTCCGCCGCTTAGGGTGTCGAAGCTCCTCTCCAGGAGCCCATCGAGCTCTAGGGCCTCAACCATCCCCTTCAGGGCCCCCCTCCCGTCGAGGCGGCTTAAGGCCTCTCCAACCCTCCCAGCCACGGCCTTCGGGATGAGGTCCACATATTGGGGCTTGTACACCGCCCTTATCCTCCCCTCGTAGAGGTCTGAGAGATAGGTGTGGAGGGGGAGGCCTGAGAAGCTCTTCAATATCTCCTCCCTCCCCGGAGGCCTGGTATAAGAGCCTAGATTGGCTGCCACCTCTCCTGACAGGATCCTCAAGGCCAGGGTTTTACCCATCCCGTTCCTCCCCAGGAGGCCCACCACCGCCCCCCTCCTGGGGGTTGGAAGCCTGTATAGGGCGAAGGTGTTTGG
>JBBIVO010000058.1:0-7814 GCA_037439685.1 Candidatus Bathyarchaeota archaeon
ACCTGTCGGTGCTGGATACCTAGCCGGGGCCACCTTCCCGGTTTTAGCCGCTCTGAAGGTTGGTGTGCCCCTTCCCCTCCTTTGAGCCCTCAGCTTCTTTCCCATAGGCTACACCTTATAGGATGCCAAGCCTTATAGCGATATCGGAGGCGCTGTAACCCGTCTTCAGCTTGATGAGCGCCCTCTTCCTCCCCTCTCTATCTATATAGGTTCGAACCCCTTCAACCTCCACCTCATATAGTTTCTCGAAGGCTTCAGCTATCTCCTTTTTGTCTGCCCTCCTCAGTACTATGAAGAGAAGCTTATTCTCTTCCTGTATCATCTTGACGGAACGTTCAGTTGTGAGGGGATAGAGGATTATCTGCTGGGGCCTCAATCTGCTCCACCCCATACCCTATCTAACATGGAGAATGCGGAGCTCGTCCATAATACGAGCCTTCCGGGTTTCGCTCCTGGCGCTAGGAGTTCAGCGTTGAGATCGGAGACCTTGGCCACGTCCACGCCTGGAATATTCGAGAAGGCTCGGGAGGCTCCATGGTCCTCTGAGAGGACGATCAGGGGTCCCCTTCCCAGCTTCTTCTTCCTTCCCCTCGTCTTTCCCCTTCCAGCTCTGATCTTCCTTCTATTCGCCCTCTCCACATCGGGCCATACTCCTAGCCTCGTTAGAAGCTCTCTGGCCTCTCGAGTCCTACTCATCGATTGCACCTTATCCTCGACTACTATTGGGAGCCCGGCTATGCTGTGGATATCGTGACCCCTCCTCGACACGAGGTCTCTGACCGCAGTGGCGGCTATCGCCGACCTTATTGCGAGCCTCCTCTCCTTTCTGTTTATCTCCTTTCTAATCCCCTTAGCCGATGTTGGAGGGAAGGACTGATGCCCCCCAACGGTTCCAACCCCGAAGGCTGCTCTTCTGGAGTCTCTAAGCCTTGGAACCCTTGAAAGGCCCCTCCCCACCCCCCAAGACTCCGCAGTTGTCCTCTTACCGGCGAGGGGATCCCGGCCTTGGGGTTGGAAGCGGTGAGACTGGAGGGAGATGACGGCTCTCTGGATTATGTCTGGCCTTACCGGGGTCTGAAAAACCCTTGGAAGCTCTATCTCCCCAACCGGCTCACCATTCATGTTTAGAACTGGGACTCTCAACCCGAGACGCCCCCCATTAGGGATGTGGGGTGGACGTAGGTCACCGTCGGGGCCTCCTCAGACGCCTTCGCCCCCCTCACAGCCTTCCTAAGCCTTATCAACCTCTTCGGGGGCCCCATCACACTCCCCCTCACCATTAAATAGTCGTTTTTGATGAGGCCGTATCCGATGAAGCCGCCCGGTGGGTTGATCTTCTCCGGCTCCCCTCCGATCATGACGATCCTCTTGTTATACTCCGTCCTGTTGTGGAGCCCCGTCTGCCCAGCCCTCGGGACCCCTGGCATAACCCTAGCAGGGTGCCACGGGCCTAGGGTGGCGACCCCCCTCTTGGTCTTCCTGGCCTTATCTTGGAGGATCCTAACGCCCCACCTCTTCACAGGCCCTTGGAATCCCTTCCCCTTGGTCACGCCTATCGCGTCTACTGACTCGCCCGCTTTGAAGACTTCCGAGGCCCTTATCCCCCTTCCAATAAGGCTCAATCCGTATTCAAGCCTCTCCTCGACGGTGCCACCTCCTATCTTGACCTCCATCACCTCAGGCCTCTTCTTCCCTATCCCGGTCAGCCAGGGCTGGGTCGACAGTAAGACCCTAAACTCGGCTATCCTATCCATCTCCCCCTTCATCCTCTCGAGCTGCTGAGACCCCCCAACCCCCACCAACGGTTTTATCCTCCTCCTAAGGTTCTCCGGAGGGTTCTCCATCCATATCTCGGTGAGGGGTTTAAGGCCATCATAGCCCTTTACATACGCCCTCAATGCGCAGACAACCATTGGAGGGGCCTCGATCAAGGTGACCGGGCTCATGACCTCCTTACCGAAATAGGGGGTGTGCTCCCTGTCCTCGATCATGAAGATATGGGTCATTCCAGCCTTATAGCCCGCAAACCCTAGGAGGTGGGGAGGTCCCTCCGCCTCAGGCCAGTGGTCTACTCTTCCCACTATGCTCTTAGCCCTCTTTCTAGGCGAATACGCTCTTGAGCCACGCCTAGGCCATCTGACCCTTGGCATATAGCCCCTCTCCTTCCAGATCGACCCATACTAACCTGAGACCCGAAATTTAAATGATTCGAAAATCTGGTGGATGGAGATTAAGGGTATAAGAGGTCCAGATGTAGACCTTTCTTTTCGGAGATAGTATATCACCCTAACGCTCTTCAAGAGCTTCTATAACCCTTTTCCTTTTTTTATCTCGGGTTTAGATGATGGGCATATATCTGTGAGGGGGCATCTGTTGCAGAGGGGGGCTCTCGCCCTGCAGATCCTTCTTCCAAACTCTATAAGTGAGAGGTGGCCCATCTCAAGCTTGTCCTTCGGTATCGTTGACTCGAGGGCTTCGCGGATCTCTTCGTAATCTGCCTTCCCTTCCACAAGGCCTAAACGCTTAGATATCCGGAATATGTGGCGGTCTATCGGCATAACGGGCTTATTCGCCTCGAATAGGAGGACCACATCGGCTGACTTCCTCCCAACACCGGGTAGTCTAATAAGCTCCTCCCTGGCCTCTCCAAGTTCCTTTTTCAGGATTCCCGATATGTCGCCATCGTATCTCGTTACGACGATCTCCGATAGAGCCTTGAGGGCCTTTGCGCGAATGTTATGCATCCCGGCTGGCCGGATGGCTGACCCTATCTCTCCGATGCTGGCCTCCGCAAGCCTCCTCGGCTCAACCCCTATCAACCTCTCGAGCTGCTCGTAGGCCTTAGACTCGTTAACATAACTCGTATTCTGGCTCAATATCGCCCTTACGAGGCCTCTGAAGGGATCTCCAGTTTTAGGATGCCTCTTAGGATGATAACGTTCGATGACTCTACTGAGGGCTTCCATATTTATCTTGGGCAAACCCTTCAGACTTCCCCTCTAGCTCCATGAGCCTGTCCACTATCAGCTGGAGGAGGCCTTCGAGGTTTATCCTCTTCTCCGCCGAGACCGTGGTCCATGGAAGGCCGAAGCGCTCTATTTCGAGGGTTTGGCAGATCCCCTCAGGGCTTGGAACCAAGTCGAGCTTGTTTAGCACTATGATGATCCTCTCCCTCTGGACTCCCATCTCAGTGAGGAGCTTTATCCCCTCCCTTAACTTCATTTTTAAGATCGGTGTAGGGTCCGTTATCTCTAGGAGGAGGAGGACGAGGTCCGCATTCCTTATATCCTCGAGGTTCAGTTCAAAACTCCTTATGAGGCGGGGGTCGAGGTCCATGACGAATCCTATGGTATCGACGAAGAGAAAGGCAAATCCAGGCTCCACATATCGGCGCTGGTACTTGCTGCTCAGGGTGGTGAATGGGAGAGGGCTAACCTCCTTGGTTTCACCCGTCAGGGCGTTGAAGAGGCTGGTCTTCCCAGCATTGTAATAGCCCGAGATGCAGACTATTGGAAACCCTAGACCCTTCCTGTAAGAGATCTGCTCAAGCTTCTCCCTTCTCAACGCCTCGATCCTCCCTTTAATCTTGGCCTGGCGCCTAGTTATCTCCCTGAGTTGGCCGTGGTAGGCGTACTCTCCCATGCTCAGAAAGAAGGGCCGATCATTTCTGTACTTGATGGATGCCTGCAGCTTGAGGTAGGGGACAAGTTTATTCAGGCGGGCCGCCTCTATCTGAAGCTTGCTAAGATTATCAGAGGCCCTCCGTTCGAATATCTCGAGGGTGATCTCATATCTATCAACCACCTCTCGCCCTAAAGCCCTGATCAGATTAAGCTTCTGAGCGCTGCTGAGGAGATTATAGAAGATGACTATGTCGACCTCATTACCCTCAAGAAACTGGCGTAGCTCCTTCACCTTCCCGCTCCCTATGAAATACCTCGATGAAGGGCTCCTTTCGGTCTGCACGAACTCCCCAACAACCTCTATTCCAAGGCTCTCCACAAGGGTGCGCAGCTCGTTCAGCCTGATACGATAGACCTTATGATCATGGATATTAGTCTTGAGCATACAGATTACTGCACGTTCTACTCTCTCTTCTCCCCTCGAAGCCCTGTTTTCCCTTACCTCTAGATCCCCCCTCCCTTCAACATTCTCCCCCTCATCTGTAAAAGAGGCCTATAAACCTTAATGAACTTACATGAAGGTGCCTTTGCTCATAAAGAGCGTATGCCGAAGAGGACCGAGATTAAAGGTCTCATCCTTATCCATTTAAACCCTAAGGCCCAACTTCCCCCCTTTTAGGATCCAGCGACGGGATTTTAGGGGTTGCCCCTCGAGCCAAGGTAGGCCATCAACCCCCTCCCTCTTCTCCTAGGGCTGAAGCTCTCAGAGGCCTCGGATGCATCCGTCTTAGCAGCCTCGCTCTCATCTAGCCACCTCAATAAAATTGGGGAGGGAGGTGGTGAGAATCCTTAAAGAGGGTTCAAAGTAGACATAAAATCATGAAATTATTTATAACCCTTCATATATCTCAGAGAGGGGGGTGAAGGTTGATGAGATGGTATTATCGGTTGGGGGCCGAAATCGCCCTCGTCTCGGGAGTTTCTACCTTAACCTCTCCCAGCGAGTAGAGCCTCCCTAATCGGCTACTACTCCCACTGCTCCTTCACACCTATAACTATGATGATCCGCTGGATATTTGCAGGAGCGATCTACTGGTTAGGAAAAAGAAAGAGAGAATAAGAGATATCGATAGAGAATCTAAAAATAAAAACTGTAGGTTTCCATGTCAATAGATACAAGCATTAGCTTACATTCCACCTTCGGCGATGATGATGCAAAAACCGTTAACCCTTTAAAATCTTGATGCCTCGATCTTATTCTATATTTTATTGAGTTTGCTGTGAGGAGAGACTTTGGGCAAGACCTGAACTAGGAAAAACTTAAATAATCTTCGGCTCTATGCAAGGAGAAAAATCAGGGTGAGAAGATGGGTGAACGTGTGCAGTGGAACTCCGCCTTCCAGAACGGGATGTGCCTGACAGGAACCCAAACGAGGGTTAGGGATGTCTCGCCTCAGAGCGGCATGTGTGCCCTATGCATCAGGGAATGCCCCTTCCTCTGTGAGGTAGGCCTATCAGCCTTCAGGGGAAGAGAGGTACTATACCCGACGCCTGATTACTTCGGGAGGAGCACCGCTGCATCCCTGAAGGATTACAGGCTCGACTGGTCAGACTTCAATATAATGGCAGAGCTCCTCGGCGCGAAGGGTATTCCAGCCGATCCAGACCTGGCGGTCTTCGAGAACGCGGAGATATCGACAAGGGTTGGAGGGATCCCCCTAAAGGTTCCCATAATAGCCGGGGCCTTCGGATCGACCGCGGTGGCAAAGGTGAACTGGGATGGCCTCGCCATTGGGTGCGCCCTCTCCGGGGCATCCATAGTCATCGGTGAGAATGTCTGCGGGATGGATCCTGGCGCGAAGTTCACGGGCGGAAAGGTCACCCACTCAGACGACATGGAGCACAGGGTGAAAAGGTTCAGGGAGTTCTGGGACGGAGTCCATGGCGAGGTGGTCGTCCAGACGAACGTCGAGGATGCTAGGCTTGGGGTCGACGATTACGTCATGTCAAAGCTCGAGGTCAACGTGATAGAGAGGAAGTGGGGTCAGGGAGCAAAGGCGATCGGCGGGGAGGTCAGGCTCACCACCCTAGAGAGGGCTAAGGAGCTGAAGGAGAGGGGGTACATCGTCATACCCGACCCCGATGATCCGGGGGTCCAAGAGGCCTTTAGGGAAGGGGTGTTCAAGAGCTTCGAGCGCCACAGCAGGGTTGGGATGCCAAAGATGAGGGACTTCGTGGAAGATGTGGCTTCTCTGAGGGAGAGGGGGGCGAGGGTGGTAACCATCAAGACCGGGGCCTACAGGCCATCCACAGTGGCCTGGACGATGAAGGTCGCCTCAGAGGCAGAGGTTGACTACGTCACCTTCGACGGCGCTGGGGGAGGAACCGGGATGAGCCCAGTACCCATGATGAACGAGATGAGCACCCCCACGGTCTATCTCGAGGCACAGGTGTTGAAGTGCGCCCAGATACTGAGGAGGAAGGGGAGATTCGTGCCGGATATATGCATGGCCGGGGGTTTCATGAATGAGACTCAGATCTACAAGTCCATAGCCATGAGCAACTTCGGGGAAGGCCCATTCGTCAAGGCGATAGTCATGGCCAGGGCCCCATTAACGGCCGTGATGAAGAGCAGCTACTTCGAGGAGTTGGCTAGGGAGGGGAAACTGCCGAAGGCCTTCTCCGACAGATATGGGAGCACCCCTGAAAAGTTCTTCACGGCGATTCCAGACCTCGAGGCGGAGCTTGGGGAGAAGGTGAAGTCGATACCCTACCCCGCAATAGGGCTCTACACCTACCTCACGGAGAGGATCGGGATCGGGCTCAAGCAGCTCCTCGCGGGGTCTAGGAAGTTCAGGCTCGACCTGATAGATCGCAGAGACATAGCGGCCCTCACAGAGAGAGCCCATAAGGTGACGGGGATAACCCTCCTAGAGGAGCTTGACAGCGAGGAGATGGAGCTTATCCTAGACTCCTAGGCGGAGCCAACAATCCCCTTTTTATCATCTATATTTATATCTCGAAGGATCCGTCTTAGGGTGGAGAGGGTTGGAGCCTAGGAGGATCGCGCTGGTCGGAGGCACTGGAAATCAGGGCCCCCCTTTAGCGGTGAGGTGGGCCCTCTCAGGCAACCATGTCTTGATCGGATCGAGGAGGGCTGATAAGGCGGAGATGGTAGCCGGAGAGGTTAAAGGGGTTCTAGAAGGCCTCGGATCCTCCTCGAGGGTGGGCTATGGGCTGAACAGAGAGGTTGTCAGGGGCGCCGATGTAGTGGTCTTAACCATACCCTTTGAGGGGTTGAAGGGAACCATAGAGGATATTGGAGGCAGCATAGCGGCTGGAACCGTCTTAGTCTCGCCCATAGTCCCCTGCGAGTTCGAAAGAGAGGTCAGGCTCATAAGGCTCGATAAGGGCTCGGTGGCTGAGATGGTGGCGGAGATGCTTCCAGAGGCAAGGGTGGTGGCAGCCCTCCACACGGTCTCATCTAAGAGGCTTGAGAACTACTCCTCCCCGGTTGAGGGGGATGTGGTCGTATGCGGCAACGATGCCTCAGCCAAAGAAGCCGTAATCAGCCTGGTGGAGCAGATACCGAATCTTAGGGCCCTCGACGGGGGAGGGTTAGAGAACTCTCACATGATAGAGGAATTTACGGTTCTATTGATCAGGATGGGGAGGATCATCAAGAAAAGGGATCTAGGCATTAAAATAGAGTAAATAGTGGGGGGAGTAACAACCAAACTCCTCGGCTCAGCGAAACACCCAGAAACGGTATTTAAATAGCTTCCTGGGCTGCACTTTAAAGGAGGTATCAGAGATG
Source organism: Candidatus Bathyarchaeota archaeon (assembly GCA_037439685.1). Classification (GTDB taxonomy): domain Archaea; phylum Thermoproteota; class Bathyarchaeia; order TCS64; family TCS64; genus JAGTRB01. Next base: position 7,441 of record JBBIVO010000058.1, read on the forward strand.
GGCGGAGCCATGTGGGCGGAGAAGTATCGACCCCAAAGCCTCGACGAGATGGTGAATCAGGCGGAGATAGTGTCAAGGCTGAAGAGGTTCGTCGAGGAGAGGAACCTTCCCCACCTCCTATTCGCCGGACCGGCCGGGGTTGGGAAGACGACGGCGATACTGGCCCTTGCAAGGGACCTCTACGGCCCTGCGTACCGAAACTTCATACTGGAGCTCAATGCGAGCGATGAGAGGGGCATCGACACCATTCGGGAGAAGGTTAAGCTCTTCGCCCGCACAGCCCCCATCTCGGGTGGGGTACCCTTCAAGATCCTCATCATGGATGAGGCTGACAGCCTCACCGCCCCGGCTCAGCACGCCCTCAGGAGGATCAT
>JBBIVO010000059.1:0-7505 GCA_037439685.1 Candidatus Bathyarchaeota archaeon
GGGTTGGAAGTATCGCGTCCATGCTCCTCGCGGCGGATCCCTCCCTTATCATGAGCCACATCCCCTTCCTCAGCTTCTCCAAGGCCTCCTCGCAGTCCGTGGACTCGTGGTCGGAGTCCACCCCAGCCGCGATGTACCTGTCCAATTCCCAGCCCCTCAACCCCGGCGCATGCCCGTCTATCGGCAGGCCCATCCTCCTTGCGGCCCCCAGCTTTCCGAGGACCTCCTCCTCACCTCTGATGACCCCGGGATAGTTCATGACCTCTCCGAGGGCGACGACCCCGGGTTTGGAGGCAAGCTCTTCCACCTCTCTAACCCCGAGCTCCGCCCCGGAGGTCTCGAGCCTCGTGGCTGGGACGCATGAGGGTATGGTCAGGTAGAGGTCCATGGGTAGACCCCTCGCCTCCTCGAGGAACATGTCGATCCCCCTGACCCCCAGGACGTTCGCGACCTCGTGGGGGTCTGCGACGACCCCTGTAGTCCCCCTTGGAACGGCGGCCTCCGCAAACCTGGAAGGGGTGACCATGCTGCTCTCTATGTGGATATGGCCCTCTATGAAGCCCGGGGAGAGGTACCTCCCAGCCAGCTCGACGACCCTTTCACCTTCATAGTCTCCGAGCACCCCGGCGATCTCTCCACCATCAACGGCGACATCTCCCCTCATGATCTCCCCCGTGAAGACGTTCAGGATCCTGCAGTCCCTGAGAACTAGGTCCACCTTCAACTCGAACCCCTCCTACAGGGCGCTGGGAGATCTGGGGTGCTAAGGTTTTAAAAGGATTCATCCATAAGGCTCTCTGTGAAGGTCTCCGAGAGGTATGGTGTTAAATTCGAGGTCTACACCCTCGAGGAGCTCAAGGAGATGACGAGGGAGCTATGCGAGAGGATAATCCTCGACGGATTTAGGCCCGGCGTTATCATAGGGTTGGGGAGGGGAGGGTGGCCCGTCCTAAGGTACTGCAGCGACTTCCTCGACGTGAGCAACACCTACACCCTAAGGGTGGAGTACTACGCCGGGGTGGACGTGAGGAGGGCTGCCCCCAGGGTTTTCCAAGATCTGCCCCCCCACCTTAGCCTGGAGGGGGTTGACGTCCTCCTCGTCGACGACGTCCTAGACACGAGCGAGACCATGTCCTTTGTCAGGGACAAGATAGCCTCTGAGAGGAGGCCCAAGAGCATTAGGATAGGGGTCCTCCACTATAAGCCATGGGCTCGCCTCAAGCCTGACTACTATGTCAGGTGCACATCCTCATGGATAGTCTACGACTGGGAGAGGTGTGAGACCATCAGGAGGCTCTTGGATAGGCACAGGCTGCTGGAGAGGTTCGGATGGGAGAGGGTGAGGGAGGACCTCCTGGAGATCGGCTTCACGGAGATGGACCTGAAGATGGCCCTATATTCCAGGGCTCCTATAGCGTCGCCTCCTTGAGGGCCTCGTGGCATCTGCATGTCTCCCGCGGGATCTTAGGGATGGCCTCCATGATGAGCCTCTTGAAGTTACCAGAGTTCCTCCTCATCGTCTCTATTATCTCCTGGGTGGAGACGGGCCTCTCAGCCCACACATCGTAGTCGGTGACCATCGCTATGGAGACGTAGCAGATCTCAGCCTCCCTGGCCAATACTATCTCAGGGTATAGGGTCATCCCTATGATGTCCGCCCCCCACATGCGGAAGAGGCGGGACTCAGCCCTGGTTGAGAACCTTGGGCCCTCGATGCAGACATACGTCCCCTTTGGGTGAACCCTGAGGCCCAACTTCTCGGCGAAGTCGACGAAGAACTCGTGGAGCTGGGGGCATATGGGGTCGGCTGAGGAGATGTGGCAGATCTTCCCCCCCTCATAGAAGGTGTCAGGCCTCCCCTTAGTCCTGTCTATAAACTGGTCTGTGACGACGAAGTCTCCGGGCCTGTAGTCCTCCCTGAGGCTCCCAACCGCGGATGATGCGATGATCCTCTGAACCCCAAGCTCCTTCAGGGCCCAGATGTTCGCCCGGTTATTTATCCTGTTAGGAGGTATCTGGTGGCCCCTCCCATGCCTCGGGATGAAGGCGACACCCCAACCCCCATACCTGCCTAGGAGGATGAGGTCTGAGGGCGCCCCATAGGGCGTGTAGACCTTCACCTCCCTCGCATCCTCGAGCATCCCGGGGTCGTAGACCCCTGTCCCTCCTATTACTGCTATCTCGGCGGAGAGACCCTCAGCCATCTAGTATCCCATCAATACAACGCCAAAGCCTGAATAAAACTTTCCAATCGCTCCATCCCATCTTAACATCACAATCGAAATATGAAGAGATAAATATCCTCAGTTAATGGGCTGAGGACTTCTGAAGCTATAAAAATGATTATACGATCTAGGCCTACAACGGGGAGGGGATAAGATAAGGATGAGGAGAGGAGGCCTTAAATTCCAAGATGTCCAGCTGGATCGGCGAGATGTCTTACACGGCCCTGATAAGGGAGATCCCAAAGGTGGAGCTACATGTCCACATAGTGGGCTCTGTGAGGCCTATGACCCTCCTCAAACTCGTCGAGGAGGGGCACCTCGATCTGGGTCTGAGAAGCCTGGAGGATGTGGAGGAGCTCTACAGGTTTAGGGACTTCCCCCACTTCATCTCCACCTACGGCAAGGTGGTGGACTGCATAACCGACGAGGGGCAGTTCGAGGCCATCACCTACGAGCTGCTAGAGGGGGAGGCCAGTTCTAATGTAAGGTACGTGGAGGCGAGCTTCTCACCATTAGACCACGTGCTCAGAGGGTTGGACTATGGAGAGATGCTCGACTCCATAAACAGGGGGATAACTCGAGCAGGTGAGGGCTACGGGATACTCTGTAACATCAGGGTCGACCTGGTCAGGAACTATGGCCCCGAGAGGGGGATGGAGGTTCTGGACTGGATAGAGGATAAGAGGGAGAACATAATCTCCGTGGATATTGGGGGGAGCGAGGAGCGCTTCCCTCCAAGGCCATACGCCGAGGTCTTCGGGAGGGCCAGGGAGATGGGGCTACACACGGTCGCCCATGCGGGCGAGGCCGCAGGGCCAGAGAGCATATGGGAGGCCTTAAGGTACCTTGGGGTCGAGCGTATAGGGCACGGGGTCTCAGCGAGGGATGACCCAACCCTCCTCGACCATCTCAGGAGGAGGGGGATAGGCGTGGAGTCGTGTCCGACGAGCAATATAAGGACCGGGGTCGTCCGCTCCATCGGGGAGCATCCCATAAGGAGCTTCTTCGATATGGGGCTAAAGGTCTCTGTCAATACGGATGACCCCTCCATGTTCTGGACAGACATGAATAATGAGTACCTCCAACTCCATAGGGAGCTGGGCTTCAACGTCCACGAGCTGTTCAGCCTAAGCCTCAGATCCATCGAGTCCTCCTTCCTCCCGAGAGATGATAAGGGGAGGATGGTTGGGGAGTTCGAGGAGGAGTTCAGACGCCTATTAACCGAGGCTGAAAGGTTTAAGTAGTCCATTCCCGACCCTAACTAAGCAAAGGGGTGTTCAGAGCTCTCGAGATCCAAGAAGTTCCCTGTAAAGGGCCCGATCCTGGTAACCTGCGGCCTCCCATACGCTAACGGCCCCTGCCACATAGCACACCTTAGAACCTATGTCCCAGCCGACATCTTCGTGAGGATCCTGAGGAAGATCGGCCAGGAGGTGGTGTTTGTATGCGGCTCAGACACCCATGGCACCCCCATAACCGTGAAGGCTGAGGAGGAGGGGGTCACCCCGAGGGAGGTGGTGGAGAGGTACCATAGGCACTTCTTAGAGCTATTCCCTAGGATAGGCGTGATCTTCGACAACTACGGGAGCACGGATGACCCCCTAAACCACCACAGGACCGTCGAGATCGGGAAGGCCCTCCTGGATAGGGGCTACATATATGAGAGGACGGTTAGGCTTCCCTACTGCCCCAGCTGTAAGAGGTTCCTGCCCGACAGGTATCTCAGGGGGATATGCCCCTACTGCGGCGCCCAGGCGAGGGGGGATGAGTGCGACCAGGGGTGCGGCCGCTACCTTGAGCCCGGCGAGCTCCTAGAGCCGAGATGCACCATCTGCGGCTCGAGGGCCGAGGAGAGGGAGGCCAAGCACTTCTTCTTCAGGCTCACGGCCTTCGAGGGCTTCCTAAGGGATTTCCTGAAGGGGCTGGATGGGACTGATAATGCGAGGAATTACGCCCTCCAGTGGGTTGAGAAGGGGCTGAAGGACTGGAATATAACCCGACACCTGGACTGGGGGGTGAGGTTCCCCTGGGGGGAGGGGCTTGTCTTCTATGTCTGGTTCGACGCCCCGATAGGGTATATCAGCTCAACCGAGGAGTGGGCCCTAAGGCATAATGGGGACTGGGAATACTTCTGGAGGGGGCCGGGCCCCATAATACACTTCATAGGAGCGGATATAATCTATCACCACTGCCTCTTCTGGCCATCGGTGCTCAAGGGCGCGGGCTACAGCCTCCCATACGCCGTGGTGGCCTCCGGTATGGTTAGGGTGGAGGGGAAGATCTTCTCCAAGAGCCGGGGCTACGTCGTATGGGTTGCTGAGGACTACCTGGAGAAGGGGCTGGACCCTGACGCCCTCAGATACTACATCGCCTCCTATACGGGTCATACCAGGGATCTCGACTTCAGTTGGTCCACATATATGGAGAAGGTCAACAACGAGCTCGTGGCCACCCTCGGCAACTTCATCTACAGAGCCCTACTGTTCGCTCATAGAAACTACGGCTACATCGTGGAGGGGGAGGTGGAACCCGAGGTTAGAGGGGAGGTGGAGAGGGCTATTGATTCTATCCTGGAGGGGCTGGACTCCTACGAGTTCAAGAAGATCTCGGACGGGGTTCTCTCCCTAGCCTCCTTCGGCAACAGGTACCTCCAGGCCGCCGAGCCCTGGAAGCTTATCAGGGTAGACCCGGCGAGGGCCAAGGTGAAGGTGCACAACCTCCTCTGGCTCACGAAGGCCCTCGCGGTCCTGATGGAGCCCATCATGCCGGGGAAGGCGGAGGAGCTCTGGCTACAGCTGACGGGGGAGGGGAGAGCGAACACCCCCTTGGTGGAGGCCTTAAAGCCCCTGGAGGCTGGGGGCAGGCTCGGGGAGCCCCGCCCCCTCTTCATGATGGTTCAGGAGGAGGCCGCTAGGGAGCTGTCGGCGATCATCTCTAGAAGGGTGGCCTCAGCCAGTGGGTGAGGGGCGTAGAAGGGATTTGAGGCTGAAGGTGGACCTACACATACACACGACCCACAGCAGAGATAGCTGCTTGAGGGTTGAAGAGGCCATTAGGTGCTGCAGGGATATGGGGCTTGACGGCTTCGCCCTGACAGACCATGACACGGTTGAAGGGTTGAAGGAGGCTGAGGGGATGAAGGGGGACCTCATCCTCATCCCGGGGCTCGAGGTCACGGCAGATGGGGGCCACATCCTAGCCCTAAACGTCTCGGAGCTGATACCCCCTAAGCTCTCGATGATGGAGACCGTCGACAGGGTAAGGGAGCAGGGAGGGATCGCTATACTTGCCCACCCAAGCTCCCTCCTAAAGACCTTCCTGAGCATAGAGGAGATAGCCCAGCCTGGCTTCACCGCCCTCGAGGTGGCCAACTCCATGAGCTTCCCCTATCGTTGGACGTTGAGAAGGAGCCTCGAGATAGCCGAGAGGCTTCGGCTACCTAAGACCGGGGGGAGCGACGCCCACATGCCGGAGGCCGTAGGCAGAGCTTACACGGTGATCGAGGCCAACTCGAGGGATGTTGACGATCTCATCAGAGCCGTTGAGAGGGGTTATACAGAACCCTTCGGAGAGGGCTTAACCCCCCGCGAGAGGTTTATACTGCTCTCCATGAAGATTTTCAATCCTGTAGGGAGACCCACCCAGGGAAGGCTCCGATGGAGGAGGCCCTTCTAAGCTCTGAGATGACTTCATTCGCCGTCTCGATGATATCCTCCACATAGAGGGGAGGAGGCCTTATCCTTGACCCTATGAGGCCCGAGGCTATCAGGCCCCATCCGACGATATCGGATACTATCGGCTCCGGGAAGGCTATGAGGGCTACCCCCAAGGATATAAGGAAAGACCTCTTTGTGCCCCTCCTCCATAGGGCTTTAACCCTTCGGGCTTCAACGGTCACGCTTTCGATGAGGGAGCCCGTCTCCCTCCAAGCAAAGCCGAGCTCCCGGGCGGCAAGTATCAGACCCTTAAGTTCCTCTCTCCTCATCTCTACCCTCCTCGGTTTATAGGGCCTTGAAGGACTCGAACCAGCGCTCATATGAGGCTACCATCTCGGCCGAGACGCTCGGCTTCCTACCCCTAAGGATCCTTTTGAAGTCCTCCATCGTGACGGGCCTAGGCTTCGCCTCCTTGTCTGCGGCCCTCCCAGACTCGAAGAGCTCCCTTATGACCTCCATCCTCACCGACTGGCAGATATCTCGGATATCGCTTCCCGAGAAGCCCTCCGTCGATCTCGCCAACTCCTTGAGGTCTACCTCTTGAGACAGGTCGAGTTGAGCGGTGTACATGGTGAAGAGCTCGATCCTGGTCTCGAAGTCGGGTATGGGGACGAGGATCCTCTTCTGAAACCTCCTGATGAAGGCCCAGTCTAGGTCCCAGGGCTTATTGGTGGCGGCTATCACGTACAGGTGGTAGTTCTTCCCCTTATCCATTATCCCGTCCATCTCCTTTAGGAACTGGTTTCGAACCCTAACCTCTCCTCCCACCTCATGGGAGCGGATCCCTAGAAGGGAGTCGACCTCATCTATGAATATGATGGCAGGCCGCCCCTGCTCAGAGATGCCTCGCGCTGAGGAGAAGAGCTTCGCCACGTTCTTCTCAGCCTCCCCGAGCCACTTAGACATCACGGAGGCCGCGTCTACGATGATGAACTCGGCTTCTATCTCGTTGGCAACCGCCGCGGCCAATAGGGTCTTCCCACAGCCTGGGGGGCCGAATAGGAGGATGCCCCTAGGCCAGCCTAGTGGGAACAGGTCTGGCCTCTGAACAGGGTATACTATGGCCTCCTTAACCGCCCTTTTTGCCTGCTGGAGCCCGGCGACGTTATCCCACCCTACGCTGGGCTTCTCCCTCATCGCGGCCTCTTCGACCTCAGATATCGTCTCCCTCGCTGAGGTCATCGATGACCTCTCGAAGCTGAACCTCTGACCTTCAATCCCTCCCTCCTGGAGGATCCTCAGCCTCTCCTTGTAGGTCGTAACCCTCTCGATGTAGACCCTGTTCAGCATATAGTCAGGATAGAGCCTGATAAGGCGGGTTAAGGCGTCCACAGCCCTCTTGTAGTACTCCGCCGCCTTCTCCGTCTCGCCCATCCTATCAAGCCTTACGGCCTCAGAGGCGTAGTGCATGGCAGCCTGCTCCAGCTGCTGGGAGGCGCTCAATTCACGCACTCCTCCAGCCTGACCTTGCCTCTAGAATCCAGGTCTTTGAGTATCCTCGAGACCTCCTCTGGGAGGAGGTTCAGCTCTCTTGCATAGCTGGCAACCCCAACACGTCCCCCCA
>JBBIVO010000060.1:0-6618 GCA_037439685.1 Candidatus Bathyarchaeota archaeon
CTCCGCATTGAATTCCCCGTCCGAGATCATCCTGGCGAGCTCGTTCATCACCCCGGTGTAGGGCCTTATCGGGTAGGCCGCGATCACATCGACGTCCGCCACCTTGACCGCCTCCGCTATCGCCCTGGTCCCAGTCCATATCCTCGTCTTCGGGACGACCCTTTGAACCGCCCTGGCTGCTACCGCGCCCATCTCACCCCTCCCCTCAGTACAGGTACTCCCTCAGGGCCTGCTCCACGGTCACGAGCTCCTCCTCCCTCAGCCCCTTCTCCGCCTCCCACTCGCCGACCATCTTTATTGCCTTGACCGGGCACGCCTCGGCGCAGATCCCGCAGCCCGTGCAGTAGTCCAGGTCCACCACGACGTCGAAGCCCATGGCCCCGTCGGGGCAGTAGTGGTGGCAGAGCTTACAGTCAGTGCACCTCCCCCTATCCACGAGGGGCCTTAGATACCTCTCGAAGGAGGTGGTGAAGCCCAGGTTCTTCTCCCCCGGGTTAGGCCCGAACTCTATAAGGCCAGGAGCTAGAACCTCCCATCTGGGCATCGCGGCCATCCTCTCCTCATAGGTCCTCGCCCCAGCCGCGGCCGCCTGATATCTCCTGTAGGTCTCCATATTCCACCATCCCCTAGGCTCGGGGAGCTCCAACCTTTCCTCAGCCCTCTCTCCGCCCCTGAGGAAAACCCCTATGGGCTCGGCATCCCCATAGGCCTCCTCCACCACCTCCACCTTGTCCTCCCTCCCCATCAGCTCAAGGGCACCCAGGACATCATCCAGTTTAACCTCGCTCCAGGCCTTGACCAAAGCTCCCAGAAGGGGGTAGGCTATCTCCGGGTCGTACCTCCTAGCCCTAATGGCGACGAGGCTCCCCCTCCAATCCTGGGCCAGCTGCCTCTCCCTTACGACATCCAAGATCACCTCCGGTGGGAGGGAGGTGTTGACGACGAGGACCGCATCCTCCTTCGCCCCGTCGAGGATGAGAGCCCTCTGGGAGGTCCTGTGAAGAAGCAGTGAGGAGTCCATCACCACCACAGCGTCGAAGAGCCCTCCTACGGGCTCAACCTCCTCGTGGAGGACCACATCCACCCTGGGGTTCCCCATCACGGCGTAGAACATCATCGGCACATTATCCCTCTCAGGGGAGTCGTCATACCTCATGTAGTAGTACGACTCCCTTCCAGCCACCATCCCAGCCGTCGCCAGCACCCTCACCAGGCTGGAGCCGTGGGCGGTGTGGAGGACCCCCCTACAATGAACCACAGCCCAAGTCAAATCGCCATACTCGGGAACAGCCATCCCAGCATCGCAAACCACTCGATGACGACTTTTTAAAGCCTTTCGGTGAAGAGGATGCTGCTAATCCATCACCACTATTACTAAATATCGGAATTTCTTTACTTACCCTCCAATTGCAATACATTTGACGCTGCACTCTTGATATATCCCTTTTTCAGTAACTCCCCCTGAAGAGAAGCAAGGGACCCCGGTTACATGTGGTTAGAGCCGCTAACTCGATCCATGAGGATGGAATTGGAGGATGACCCGTGTTCGGCTTACGCCTCTAACTCGAGAGCGGAGACCCAGACAGCCTCATTTAGCACCTTAATAAGGAGGAAGTGCCGTCGTAGGGACTATATTATATTTCTAGGGGCCGATGCCTTTGGGAAACCTGCTAATATCCTAGCATACCTATAACAATCGATTCAGGGCTTACCCATTGAAGGTCCTCCCGTGGCTTAGGCTCCGAGATCGAGCCTCTCAGAATGCAGGCTCCTCAAAGAGGGGGGAGACCTTAACCTGATAGTTCCTCTAAGAAGAAAAGTTCTTTCATCTTCCTCGAATCTTCAGAATCCTATGCTAGAAGGGAAGGAATAACCTTTGATGAAATAGTTAGTGCAGGTGCGGAGGACCCAAAAGTTTTAAATAATATATCTATAATTAAGTTTGATGAAATCTCCTAGTGGATTCATAACCCTATTAGTACTCTGCGGTTCTGTTCTATACATGATATATAGGGCTAGAAGGGGCGTCAAATTGGAGATTAGGAGGGTGCCTGGCCTCGACGTCATCGACGAGGCCATCGGAAGGGCTACTGAGATGGGGAGGCCCGTACACTTCACGAAGGGATTGGCGTCCCTATACTCTTCGGAGGCCCCCCAGACCATCGCAGGTCTTTCGATACTGAGCTATGTAGCCAGGAAGTGCGCCCAGAATGGAATACCCTTGATAACCACCATCTACGTGGCTGAGACTATACCCTTGGTCATTCAGATGTATAGGGAGGCTGGTGCAATAGCTGGAGTTCCGGAGTGGTTTAATGAATATAACATTCGATACATGTCCAGCCACAGGTTCACATATGCGACCGGGGTTCAGGGCGTGCTCCAGAGGGAGAGGCCTGCCGCCAGCTTCCTCATGGGATCCTTCATGGCTGAGGCCCTCATCTTCGCGGAGTCTGGGTTCCTAGCCGGAGCGATGCAGGTTGCAGGAACAGCCTCCACGACCCAGACACCCTTCTTCGTCGCGGTATGCGACTACACCCTTCTAGGGGATGAGCTCTTCGCGGCCGGCGCGTACCTATCGGGGGAGCCGATCCAGATCGCCAGCATAGCGGGCCAAGATGTGGGTAAATACTGGGCCATGATACTACTTGCGATCGGCCTTATCCTCTCAGCCTTGGGCAGCAACTGGCTGATCAACCTACTGAAGGGCTAGAGGTGGATGAGAGATGTCTTTTCTAAGGAGTAGGGAGATCCCCCTCGGAATAACTTTGATAGCTGGATTTCTGATGCTCATAGACTATTATTTCAGCGCGGAGATCCCGGTGAAGGCGACCTCAACCACCGTCCAGAGATGGGCTGTTATCATAGCGGCATTCGCCCTCCTCATCGGGCTCATTAACATCACGAGGATACATTTGAATCATCTGATGAAGAGGACGAGGGGCCAATGGATCTTCAGTGTATGGTGCCTATTTATAATGTACTTCATGATAGTGGTTGGATTAGTCGGAACGGTGAGGCACCCCATCTATCAATGGCTCTACACCAACATCTTCCTGCCGATAGATTCTGCGATGTACTCCATCCTCGCCCTATTCATCTCCTCGGCTGCATACAGGGCATTCAGGGCCAGAAACATCGAAGCCCTCCTGATGTTGGTGAGTGGGATAATAACGATGATGATGAACGCTCCCATAGGTGAGGTGATGTGGAAGGGTTTCCCCATTATAGGAGACTGGATAATGATGGTGCCGAACGTCGCGGCCCAGAGGGGTTTCCTCATCTGCGTACTAGTTGGAACGGTCTCATTGGGGATCCGAACACTCCTAGGAATGGAGAGGGGATACCTCGGGAGGGAGGATTAGCTATGGAGAAGAAGGGGTTCTGGGATAGGCTCCAGAATATCGACCCAAGAACTATCTACATCGCCGTGATAATAGTCATAATAATACCCCTTTTGAATCCCCTCGGTCTGCCTATAACGGTCACCGAAGCAACCTTGAAGGCCTACAGGGCGGTGGATGAATATACAAAGCCAGGGTCGGTGGTCATCATAGCCTTCGAGTTCATAGCTGGAAACTGGGCGGAGATGGGACCCGTAGCCGTGGCCATGACCCAGCACGTCTTCAACAAGCCTGATGTTAAGATAATCTTTCTGGCTATGGGAAGAGACGAGGGGCCGATGCTAGCCGAGCGCACCCTAAGATACGTCGACAGGAAGGGGAAGGAGTATGGCAAGGATTATGTGAACCTAGGATTCTTCGCCGGCGGAGAAGCTGCCATGGCGGCCTTCGCAAGGGATATCCCTGGATTGGTCAAGAAGGATTACTTCGGGACGCCTGTAGAGAACCTCCCCGTCATGAGCGGCCTGAAAAGCCTAGGTGACATAGACCTTTTCATATGCCTCTGGTCGGGAACCCCAGGCTGGGGGGAGTACCTCCGCCAATGGCACACACCCTACGGCATCACATCCGTCGGGGGAACCCTTGGCGTAGTCGGACCTGGAGCCCAGCCATATGTAGCAGCCGGACAGCTCAAGGGCCTCGTCGTGGGCCTTAGAGGAGGAGGAGAGTACGAGAAGCTCATAAACAAGCCGGGAGAGGCAACGGCTGGGCTGGATGCGATCTCGACAACCCACATCCTGGTCTTTGCCTGCGTGATCCTAGGCAATATAGGGTACTTCGCCTCAAGGAGCATTAAGAGGAGGAAGGGATGATGGCTGACCTGATGACAGAGCTGGGGATCTGGGTAGCCGCCGCCTACACCCTGATGATATACAGCTACCCATTCAAGGAGACCCCCCTATTCAAGTTCGCGGAGCATACGATGCTGGGGCTGGGCGTAGCCATAACCACGATAATGGGCATAAGAAACATCATGGACATAGCCGTAGGAGGACTGGTCACAAAGGGAGAGACCCTCTGGATAGTGCCACTCTTCTTAGGGGCCCTGCTATTCACCAGATTCTTCAGAGAGACCGCATGGCTGAGCCGATGGCCCCTAGCCCTCCTCGTAGGCATTGGGATCGGAATATCCCTCGGAAGCGGAATAGACGCAAACTTCATCACACAGATACGATCCACCATAACAGGCGTGAAAGACATAAATCAAGCAGCTCTAGGAATAATGGTGATATTAACAATAACATACTTCATCTTCTCAATAGGTAAAGCCCAGAGGGAGAGGGGAATCCTGAAATACACTGCCCAACTCGGCAGGTATGTCATGATGATATGCTTCGGAGCCCTATTCGGAAACACGGTGATGACGAGAATGGCCCTATTCATAGGCCAAATAAGGTTCCTCCTATTCGACTGGCTAAAGATCGGCTAAAATCAAAACCCAATTTTTTTATCATCCTATAATCTTTAAATTACATTATTTATATGAAAAAGGTCAAGAGATTTTAAGAAACGGTCTTCAAGTAAAAACCTAAATAATTATAATATTAATAGGTGTAGTAAGTAGATGGACATATAGGAACATAATATACTTTTTACTAAACTTCTCTTAAATTTTACCTTTGTTCATGTAAGATTTATCGTTTTTATGTTTTAATTCAAAATTTTTATATAGCCTACATTTGAATGATAATCGATGCTCAATGAAGTTTGTTGATGAAGAGTCTGTGATGGAGCTTCATAGAAGCTCTATGGTTGTTGATACCCATTGTGATACCTTGAAGTGCCTTAGCCTCTCCTTCACCCGTTTAAGGGACTACTGGTTCGTGGACCGGTCCAGTCTAGGTCTGGGAGCTAGGGCAGATGTGGGGCATATCGATATCCCTAGGCTGAGGGAGGGGGGAGTCGACTGCCAGGTTTTCGCCATCTCCTCCCTCCGTGAGCGCCTTCCGCCCTATGGGCTGAGAACCGCTCTGGAGATGCTCGACATATTCTACTTGGAATGCGGGAGGAACAGGGAGGCCATCGTTCCCGCCTTCAAGTACCAAGACGTGGTGGAGGCGGTTGAGGGTGGTAGGATAGCAGCCATCCTCTCCATTGAGGGGGCCGATGTCATAGAGGGGAGCCTTGGGGTGCTAAGGTGCTTCCACCGCCTTGGGGTGAGGATGGTGGGGCTCGTCCACTCCTTGAGGAACCCGCTGGCGGATGGGGTCTCCGACTCCAGGACGGGCGGCGGCCTCTCAGCCCTCGGGGTGGAGGTGGTCGAGGAGCTGGATAGGCTCGGCGTCATCATCGATGTCTCCCACCTCAGCGAGGCGGGCTTCTGGGACCTCATCGAGATCGCCAGGATGCCGATAGTCGCCTCCCACTCCAACTGTAGAGCCCTATGCGACCATCCCAGGAACCTCACCGACGACCAGATAAGGGCCATGGCTGAGAGGGGTTGGGCTGAGCTTCGTACCCCAGTTCATCCATGGGGGCGGCGCATCAGTCCAGAGGCTTGTAGACCACATCGACCACATCGTCGAGCTGGTGGGCCCGGAATACGTGGGCCTCGGCTCAGACTTCGACGGGATGCCCAAGGCCCCAGAGGGGCTTGAGGATGCCTCCAGGATGCCTAACATCACGAGGGAGCTCATCCGCAGAGGATACATGGAAGAGGAGATCCGGATGATACTCGGCGAGAACCACCTAAGGGTCTTCAGGGAGGTGGTGGGCTGAGGTGGAGCCCGGATCCCACGGCCCTGCAGGGGTAGGCTGGTTGAGGGGAGAGGTTCAAAGATACATAGACGAGCACGCCGACGAGATGGTCCAGCTTCTCCAGAGGATGATCAGGGCCAGAAGCGTAAACCGAAGCCTATCCAGCGGCCCTTGGCTTGGAACAGAGGCGAACGTGGCCGAGGTTATAATCCCGGAGCTAAAGTCCACGGGTTTCGAGATTAAGCTCTTCGAGGCGGAGGGGGGAAGGCCGAACATTGCAGCAAGGCTGAGGGGGAGGAGGGGGAGGCCGAGGCTCCTTATAAACTCTCATCTAGACACCGTTCCAGTGGAAGCCGCCGACCTGCCAAGGTGGAGGTTCAACCCCTTCTCCGCGGAGGTGGCGGAGGGGTATGTGTGGGGGAGGGGGGCATGCGACCACAAGTCGATGGGGGCCGCCATCATGTGGGCAGCCAAGGCCTTGAGAGCCTTGGAGATAGAGCTCGAGGGGGACCTCATC
>JBBIVO010000061.1:0-1268 GCA_037439685.1 Candidatus Bathyarchaeota archaeon
AAGTATCTAGGTAGAATCTTCTCAACAGTTAGTTCTATGAAAGATCCTTCCCATTATCTCTAGTAATACTTTCTTGGATTCCAGTATATCTAAAGGAGCGATTGATTAGATTCAAAGGGCGATGACGATTTAGGTGTTGTTGAAAGGCAGCTGACAATATAAGCTTGATGTCGAAGGTTTGAGCGGGGGTGACATTTGATCTTTAGCCTCCCAGCATCAAGGATCAGGATCCTGCCTTGGCCTTGTACTTGAACTGCCTCTCATAGAGCTCCTTCACCTTCTCCATGGTGTCGGCCTCCTCAGGCCGCTTGTCCTCCCTTATCCTCTTAATCCTCGCGAACCTCAGCGCGAATCCGGACCTGTAGTGGGGGCTCCTCTGGATCTCGTTGTAGTCGACCTCCACGACCACCTCAGGCCGGACATATACCGTGTGATGGGTCTCCCCGACCTTCAGCTCCAGGAGCCTTCTCGTCATCCACTCGAACTCCTCATCTGTCAACCCCTTGAAGGTCTTCCCAACGATCAGGTACTCGTCTCCGGATCTGGCTGCGAGGTGGTAGTTGCTTAGCCACCCGGTTCTCCTGCCATGTCCCCAATCTGCCGCGGCGAGGACGAGGTCCAGGGTCTCCGCCGGCTTGATCTTGAACCATCCCTTCCCCCTAACCCCGGGGGTGTAGGTTGACTCCAGCCTCTTGGCCATCAGCCCCTCATGCCCCTCCTCCAGGGCCTTCCTCAAGAAGGCCTCAGCCTCGAGGGGGTCTCCGGTCACGAGCCTCTCCGCCAGGAGCTCCCTTGGGCAGACCCCCTCAAGGATCCTCCATCGCTCTAGGTAGGGCTCATCTATGAGGGGCCTCCCATCGAGATATAGGATATCGAAGATGTGGAGCCTCATGGGAATCCTTTTAACCATCTCCTCGACGTCGTGGGTTCTCTTGAACCTCCTCATGAGCTCCTGGAAGGGGAGGGGCCTATCCCCGGCTCCAACGGCTACGGCCTCACCCTCAAGGATCACCTCCCTCGAGGCTATCCGGTCCCTTATCAGGTCGACGATGTCGGGGAGGCTTGTGGTCACCTCGGTCATCCTCCTGCTGTATATCCTGACCTCCCCTCCGAGCCTGTGGATCTGGATCCTGGCGCCGTCGAACTTGTACTCGAAGGCTGTCCTTCCCCCGTGCTCCTGTAGGACCTCCTTGATGTCGTATGAGGTGGCCGCGAGCATGGGCTTCAGGGGGATGAAGAGGTTGATGTTCACCCTCTTAACCTTCTCC
>JBBIVO010000061.1:1285-4993 GCA_037439685.1 Candidatus Bathyarchaeota archaeon
GGGCGATCCTCGCCAACCTTCCCAGGTCTCCCGTCATCATCAGCGCCCTGCGTATAAGCTCAGGCTCGATGCCTGAGGCCTCGGCTATCCCCTCTATCATCACCCCCTCATCCACCCCCACCCTAACCTCCCCCTGTACGATGCGGGTCAGGAACTCCGCCTCTAAGGGCTCGGCCCGGCTCATCAGCCCCCTGAGGAGGGAGGCCTTCACCCTCCTCGATCCTGGCCCCCTGGCCTCTGCCACCTCCACCAAGGTTTTATACACCTCTAGGACGGTGAGGGGCTTCTTGATGAGGGTTGCCTGCCTCCCAGCCTCCAGGGCCCTCCTTATCGTGGCGTACCCTACATCGAGGGTTCTTGGGTCGAACTCGGGGAGGACTGAGCCCACTATCAGGAGGGTGGATGGGGCCACCTCCTCGGGCTCTACCTCTCTGAGATACTCGGCTAGAAGCCTCACCTTCTCCCTCCTAGCCCGGGTGCCCTGCAGGGAGACGAGGAGATGGGCTAATCTAGAGAAGACGATCCCCCTATCCCCCGCCTCCTCAGCCCCCGATGAGCCCTCCATGAGCCCTCCCCCAGCTCATCGAGGGCCATCAGGCCTGGATAGGCCTATTGTGAGGCCGCTGGGCCTCATGGCTTTCTCACAAAGCCATTCACCCTTTGTTAGTTATATCTCTGTTTTGAGTGGGCTACCCGCCTCTGAATCGTGTGGTCATTCTGCCCCTTTAGGTCCGATTGAATCTTTCATCTTAGTTGACTAGTCGGATTGAAGGCAGTTGTATGGTAATCTAAAGCAGCCAAGATGGGAAAACCAGCAAAAACGGCCATATGTTGACGAGCCAGCTATCCCACATATATGACGAAATCAAGCGGACTTATGATATTATCCGCGTTCTTCCATCATCTTCCCAACCTCATTGGTCTCCATTCCCCTATGCCTTTGCAGCCCTTTTAAACTCCTTGAGGAAGGCCTCGATCTCCACCTCGCTGTTGTAGTAGTGGGGTGAGACCCTCAACCCTCCAACCCTCGCGCTGACAGCTACTCCGCGCCTGTAGAGCTCAGCCTCCAGCTCTCTGTTGTTCTCAACCTTCACGTTGACGAAGAGCCTCCTCCTCTCATCGACGGGGGTCTGGAGCCTGAATCCCGCATCAAAAAGCCCCTCGATGAGGAGGGTACAAAGCCTCTTGATCCTCCTCTCGATCCTCTCCAGCCCCTCCCTAAGCAGGAGCTTCATGGAGTTTCCGACGGCCACATATCCCATCTCATATCTTGGGTATATCTGAAAGCGCCTGATCCCCCTCCTATATCTCAATTCTTTGAGGTCGAACCTTTCGTAGATGTTTGTCTGCAGCTGGGGCTCCTGGATGCTCTGGTTTCCCACGAAGGGCGGCTGGAACGAGTCTATGTGCTCCCTGCTTATGTATAGGAATCCCACGGTCTGGGAGTAGGGCCCTCCCAAAAGCCATTTATAGGTGCTGACGGCCATGAAGTCTATCCCACTCCTGTCGGCGTCGATTCTAAGGGCGCCGGCCGACTGGACGGCGTCTACGACGAGATAGGCCCCATGCTCGTGGGCCACCTCGGCTATGGATTTGAGGTCGTGGACCAGGCCGTTATACCATCCCGCCTGGTCTATTAGCACGGCTGAGGTCTCATCGTCTATCAGCCTCTCGAACCCCTCGATCCCTATCTCCCCCTCCCTATTCTCAGCGAATCTGACCTCGACCCCCCTCTCCCTTTGCCTCAGCGATACGATCGCCCCCATTGGGTATGAGATGCTGGTGGCGACTATGTTCTGGCTGCGCCTCATCGGAAGCATTGAGAGGACGGTGTTTATGCCCGTGGTCGTGTTTGGGATGAAGGCTATCTCCTCCTCAGCCGCCCCAACTATCTCGGCGAAGAGCCTCCTGCTCCCCTCAACCTCCTCAGCCCACCTCTCCGCACCCTCAAGCCAGCCTTCACCGGCCATCCATCTGCATCTATCCTCTATGTACTCCTTGAGGACCCTTATGGTGGAGGCCGGGACCGCCCCGGTGGATGCGTTGTTGAGGTAGACCAGCCTTCTAGTTATGGGGAACTCTTCCCCAAGGCCCATGGAGGAGAATGGGCTCCCTCTAAACCTATAAAACTTTCATGGGTTGATGGCCTTCCCCATCCCAGTAGGTGATCGACATAAGGTTATTGTGAGGCTTTATATCTGGCTTAATCCCCCTCACCACTTCCTATCTCTCTAAGATGAACTCGGGTCCGAGTGGCTTGACCCCTCTAACCTCTCTTATGAGCATCCTCTCCCCAACCCTCTCACCTATACCCATCGGCTCTAGGCTCTTCGCTAGGGCTGAGGCCCACTCGAGCCTCTGAGGCGACTCGGCGTGGATGCGTAGGATGGCGTCGCCCTTCTCCACCTCGTCCCCCATCTTTGCCATCAGCATCAGGCCTGCCCCCTTGTCGCTGGGGGCGCCCGCAGCCCTAGCTATCTGGGCTATGGCTGAGTTATCGATCCATAGGACCCTTCCCCCCCTCTCGGCGGTTATCTCTAAGGACCTCTCGCCCACTGGGAGATCCTCAGGCTCTATGTCCGGGTCTCCGCCCTGGGCCCCTATGATCTCCCTCATCTTCTCCATAGCCCTCCCCGAGAAGAGGATGCGGTGGGCCTTCTCCTTGCCATCCTCCTCACTAAGCATCCTGAATAGGATTCCGGCCAGGGAGGTGGCCTTATCCACGAGGTCCTTCGGCTCCCTCCCCATCAGGGCCTCCAGAGCCTCCCTCGCCTCCAGGGCTGGGCCTACGGCTCTCCCTATGGGTTGGTCGCCCTCCGTTATGGCGCACTCCACCGCGATGTCTAGGCGCCTCCCGAGCTCTATGAAGTCCATGGCCAGCTGCTGGGCCTGGTCCAGGGTCTTAATCTTGGCCCCCCTACCCATCGGGATGTCTACGACGAGGTGGGTTGAGCCCATCGCCTTCTTCTTAGCCATTATGGATGGGAGGAGGAGGGGGTCAATGGATAGGGGGTACTCAACCCTTATGAATAGGTCGTCAGCTGGGGCGAGGTCTAGGGCTCCGCCCCAGACTATGCAGGCGTTCACCTTCTCGACCACCCTTATTATCTCGTCGACCCTAAGGTTAACCGGGCAGAGGGGCTCCATCCTGTCAGCCGTCCCGGCCGGCGATGTTATCGCACGAGAGGATGTCTTGGGTATGGTGTATCCCGCTGCGGCGACTATCGGAACGACTAGGAGGGTGGTCTTGTCTCCAGGCACTCCGCCGACGCTGTGCTTGTCGAGGATCGGGTATCTATCCAGGTTTAGGGCCCTCCCCCTTCTGACCATGGACCTCGAGAGGGCCTCCACCTCCTCCATACTCATCCCATGGATCTGGAGGGAGGCCACGAAGGCCGCCAGCTCCACATCGCTAAGGTGGTGCTCCACGACATCTTGGACTATCCTATCAATCTTCCACGGTGTGAGCCTCTCCCCCAGAACCTTCTCCCTTATGAAGCTGAGGGACTCAGGCCTGCCAATGGGCTCGACCTGGATCTGGCCCCCCTCGACCAGGTTGAGCTTGGACCTCAACTCCCTATAGACTCCTAGAACCCCCAAGGGAAAGTCTGAGGCTATGTTTAGGATGGCTGTGGCCTCGGCCTTCCCAAACCTTATCAGCACCCTATCGGAGGACTTCACCCCTAGGCGCCTTGCGTCCCCCTCCCC
>JBBIVO010000061.1:5045-6555 GCA_037439685.1 Candidatus Bathyarchaeota archaeon
ACCTTGAAGTCCAACCCACATCCCTGAGAAGAGAGCCAGCAACAGATAGAGATATCAAGAGGCCTTTTAAGGATTCTTAATGGGTTAACCCCTTGAGGTATATCGACTTTGTCGATCTGGGCTATCAACCCGAGGATACCGACCTGATAGTCGAGTTTAGGGTGGAGCCTGAGGGCATCGGTATGGAGGAGGCCGCTGGAGCCATAGCGGCGGAGAGCTCCATAGGGACGTGGACTGAGCTGACAACGGTGCAGCCCTATGTGGAGGGGCTGGCGGCCAAGGTCTTCGGCATCGAGGGCAAACTGGTCAGGGTTGCCTACCCCATCGAGCTCTTCGAGCCTGGGAATATGCCGAACATCCTGAGCAGTATAGCCGGAAACATATTCGGGCTTAGGGGGGTGAGGAGGCTGAGATTGATGGATGTCAAGCTCCCCGAACCCCTAGCCAGGAGCTTCCCAGGCCCCAGGTATGGGATCGAGGGGGTTAGAGGCCTCCTGGAGGTTAGGGGGCGCCCCCTTATAGGGACCATAATCAAGCCGAAGCTGGGGCTGAGGGCTGAGGACCACGCGAGGGTTGCCTACGACGCCTGGGTTGGGGGATGTGACGTCGTGAAGGATGACGAGAACCTGGCCGGGCAGGCCTTCAACCCGTTTGAGGAGAGGGTCTCAAGGACCCTCGAGATGAGGGATAGGGCTGAGGAGGAGACTGGGGAGAGGAAGGTTTACATGGTGAACATCACCGCAGAGGCGAAGGAGATGTTCAGGAGGGCTGAATATGTTGAGGGGAGCGGGGGCGAGTATGTTATGGTAGACATCCTCACCTGTGGATTCTCAGCCCTCCAATCCCTAAGGAGGGATTTCTCCTTGGTTATACACGGCCACAGGGCCGGCCACGCGGCGTTCACAAGGCTCGATGAGCACGGGATCTCCATGAAGGTCTTGGCCAAGGCCTCAAGGTTGGTGGGGGTCGACCAGCTCCACGTCGGAACCGCTGTTGGGAAGATGTCAGAGTCAAGGGATGAGGTATTAGAGAATGTTGAGGCCATTAAGGCCCCCATGTATGGCCTTAGGCCCGTTCTACCCGTCGCCTCTGGAGGCCTCCACCCAGCCCGCGTCCAAGAACTCTTAGATATCTTCGGTGTAGACCTGATCATACAGGCAGGAGGGGGGATCCATGGACACCCCTTGGGAACCACTGCGGGGGCTAAGGCCATGAGGCAGGCGGTAGAGGCCGCGGTTGGGGGCTATACCCTGAAGGAGTATGCGAGGGGCCACGAGGAGCTGTCCATCGCCCTAAGGGCCTGGCCGAACCTCTAGGCCTTATCTCTAGACATGTGATACCCTGAGAACCATCTATTAGGATCTATTAGAGGCAAACCCTCGAAATTCCAATACCCTTTTACGTTTGATTAAGGGAACAAATTTTGAGTATGGTCTCGGCCTTCCAAGCCCCAAGGGTCCACTTCCCCTTCTCCGCCATCGTCGACCAGGAGCGGCTGAAGCTCTCCCTG
>JBBIVO010000062.1:0-6150 GCA_037439685.1 Candidatus Bathyarchaeota archaeon
GATGGTGGAGGCTCCGAGACATCGTAGAACAGCAGAAGATAGCATCTTGGGCCCTACTGGACATCGCAGCTCGACATAGGGAGACGATGCTTCGGAATGCCTATATCAAGGCAAGGAGGCAGGTGGAGAGGGGGGTGAAGGGTAGCCCTTACGCCTATATTGTACCAGTCGACCAGCACGACTCCCTCACCGCTGAGAAGCTCATAGAGAAGCTGCTCATCCAGGGTGTCGAGATCAAGAGGGCTAGGGAGGGCTTCATGGCTGGGGGGAGGCTCTATCCAAAGGGCTCGTACATAATCTCCTTGGACCAGCCCAAGATGGGGCTGATTAAAACCCTTCTAGGCAGGACCCTATATCCAGATGACGCCTGGACGAGGGAGGCTGACGGCTCCCCAAGCAGGCCTCAGGACACAGCATCCGACACCATGGCGGAGTACATGGGCGTGAGGGTGGATGAGGCTGAGGAGCCCTTCAAGGCCGAGGCCGAACTGGTAAAGGAGCATGAGAGGCCGAGGGGGAGGATCCTCGGAGAGTCGAGGATTGGTTATGTATTTGACCCTAGGCTGAACGACAGCTACACAGCCTTAAACATCCTTCTTGACGCGGGATTAAGGATCGAACGGTTTGACGAGCCATTATGCGTAGAAGGGCTGAGCCTACCTCCAGGGGCCTTCATGGTCGAAGGGGAGGACATCAACGCTCTTTGGGAGGCCGCGTACATGACCGGGGTGGACTTCCACGGTCTGAAGGATGAGCCGAGGGAGAATAGACATGAGGTTAAGCGGTTCAAAGTCGGGATATACCAGAGGTACTGGGGAGGAAACATGGATGAGGGATGGACAAGATGGATCCTGGAACAGTTCAGGTTCCCCTACAAGAGCCTGAGGGATGAGGAGGTGAAGAAGGGAGACCTAAAAGAGGGTTTTGACCTCATAATAATCCCGGATGACGCCACACCCTTCATTACGGGTGTTAAAGTGGAGGAGTGGTTGAGAGAGCACAGGCCAGACTGGCCTCAGCCCTTCTACCCCCCCGAATACAGGGGGGGAATAGGCGAGGAGGGGGTAAAGGCCCTAGAAAGGTTCGTGGAGGAAGGGGGAACCCTCTTAACCCTAGGAGGAGCCTCCGAGCTCGCCATAGAGAAACTGGGGTTAAATGTGAGAGATCCCTTGAAGGGGTTGAAGCCGAAGGAGTTCTTCTGCCCCGGTTCAACCCTGAGGGCGACTGTCGACATCGCACACCCCATAGGCTACGGGATGCCTCATAATACACAGGTGTTCTTCTGGAACGGCCCAGCCTTCGAGATAATACCCTCCAAGATGAACGAGCTGGTAGAGGTGGTGGTCCAGTATCCCGAAAGGGATATCCTACAGAGCGGGTGGCTTATAGGAGAGGAGAAGATATCGGGAAAGATCGGGATGCTAGTGGCGAGGAAGGGGAGGGGCAGGGCGGTTCTCGTGGGCTTCAGGCCCCAGCACAGAGGCCAGACCCATGGGACCTTCAAACTACTCTTCAACACCCTAATATGCTGAATTCCTCAATACAACCCATGCTGCTCGCCGTTTGTAGGGAAACCTCAAAAATATAAGCCGCAAGATCAGAAATGTTTGAGTAGAGGGTTCATTGATCGATGGATGCTCCATGTCAACCCGAAAAGAAGAGGCCTCAACCGAAAACAGAAGCAGATAACGAGAAGAGTAAGCAGCAGTGCCTATATAAAACTCTATACCGCTGGTGGAAGCCCCTAGACCTAGACGAGTTCGCCTCTAGTTTTAGAGAGGTTTTCGAGATATCTTTCAGGCCTGACTTGGTCGCTGAGGAGAAGATCGATATATTTAGCCGAGATAGGAGGGAGATGAGGGTTTGTGCAGACACAGTCTCAGCCCTCCTCTCCCCCTATAGGGCTGTACTATACCAGAGGGAGCCTTCAAAGCTCACGGAGAGGGATCGGAGACTATTGGAGGTCATAAGGGAGGCATATCCAAGGGGACGCTATACCCCCTTCCTATGAATCAGAGGAAGAATGCTCAGTCGGATCTTTCGTAGGGTGGTGGTGGCAATCCTCAGTTCCACCTGATGGGAATTTCGCCTCTCTCGTTAAAGCCCCTCTTATGGAATGATTTATCAACCCCTTTAAACATCCCTTATGGAAATGTCTTGGAAGGAGCCCATCTTCATAGCAGAGGTCATCTCCATTAAGGGGAGCTGCGGCGCAGGCCACAAGGTCGGAGACGTCTTCGAGATAAACACCCACAAGACCGGGGGCATCTGCGGGTGGTGCTACCACGACCTCTTCCCCACCCTGATGACCCTATCTATGGGCGGCGCCATACCCTGGTGGAAGAGGCAGGACGAGTTCACCTACGAGTGCCCAGACAGGCACAACCTCGTCACATTCAAGATAACCGTCAAAAGGTGAGTTGCCCCCCTTTTTCCTTCCTTAAGGATCTCAATTGAGGCTAAAAAAGAGAGATGAGAAAATATGTGAGGAATTTGAGGATGATGCGTCAACTCGGATCGAGCCTCTCCTTCCTAAAGGGGAACATCCTCGTACTCATCATCTGCAGGGTCCTCTGGAGCTGGTCAACCAGCATCGTCTACCCCTTCTTCAGCCTCTACATCCTAGCCCTGGGAGGCACCCCAACGGAGGTCGGGCTGGTTAACTCCCTGGGCCTCATAGCTGGGATGTTCCTATACCCCGTCGGGGGATACATAGCGGATAGGAGGGGGAGGGTTAAGCTCATAGGCTACTCCACCTACCTCTACGCCCTCTCCCACCTCCTCTTCGTCCTCGCGGTTAGCTGGCAGACCGTCGCCATAGGCCAGTTCCTAAGCCAGCTGCTGCTGTTCTACATGCCGGCCATGACGGCGCTGGAGGCAGACTCCCTACCCCCAGAGGTGAGGGGGAGAGGGTTCGCCCTAATGATGGCAATACCCGGCGCTATACGGGTGATAGCCCCATATATGGGAGGGCTGATAATAGCCGCCTACGGAGGAGGAGATGAGGGGATGATCCAGGCCATAAGGCTCTGCTGGACAATAGCCTTCGCCACGGGGATCCTCGTCGCAACCATCAGGCTCAGATACCTCAGGGAGACCATAGAGAGGGATGAGACCGAGATGGCCTCATCCGGCTTAGGGGTCCTCTCAACCCTTAAGGAGTCCTATAGAGGGGTCATCGAGTCTATAAGGTGGATGGATAGGCCTCTGAGGATGATACTCTTCATAGAGGTGGTCAGCTCCCTCTTCGTGGCCATGGTGGCCCCCTTCTGGGTGGTGTACGCCAAGGAGGTCCTCGGCCTCACGCCATACGATTGGGGGACAGCCATGCTCATCTCAGGGCTCGTCGGCATCCTCACCGCCCTCCCCCTGGGCCTCCTCGTGGACAGGCTACGCCCCAGGAGGATGATCCTCTCAGGCCTCTCCATCTCATCAATATGCATCCTCCTCTACATCTTCTCAGGAGGCACCTCAGGGGTCTTCATCATACTCTCCCTCCTCTCCCTCTCAAACAGCATGATGATGCCCGCCTTCTCCACCCTCATCGCCAACATGGTGCCCAAGAGGAGGAGGGGGAGGCTCTTCTCCATAATCGGGGAGAGGGGGGTTATGATAAGCTTCGGTAACTTCTGGGGAGGAGGCTTCCTCCTATTCCCCCCCCGCAGCCGCGGGCGCCCTCCTTGGAGGCCACATCTACGAGCTAAACCCCATATACCTCTGGATAATCTTCTCAGCCGCTACAGCCCTCAGCCTAACGCTGACCTATAAATTCATAAGGGAACCGAAGGAAACCCATCGCTAGCTAAGGATCGGAGTGAAAAACCGGTAAAGGAAGTAAAAGCGAGGATGTGTTGAGGAAAGATGATCGCACCAAAAATCGGTTTCGGAGTCAACCCCAGAGCTGAAGAAGCCTTTTTAGAGTAAGGAGGGTTATTAAATTCTTTTTGACCAGGACGATGGAGGCTTGATGGCATCTGCTTATAATTGAAGCACTCTAGGCCATCGGAAAGGGCGGTGCATCCCTATCTCCTAATATATCGGCTCTCCACCATATCTCAAATTTAAATAGGTTGTAGACTTTTCATTCAAGTTCTGAGGATGATGAGGAGGATCCCCCACTTTCTCCCCGGGTTCCTGGCCTTCCTCGGGTACTATGAGATAGTCTCAGGCCTAGCCGTTCCTCTAAGGTTCACCGTCGAAAGGGTCACCAACACATATCTGGCGCGGTTACCCCTCCTCGGCGCCCTCGAGGCAGACCTCGTGGCATTCGTCGTAGCCTCCTCCATCCTAGCCCAAATGGAGGATGAGAGGAGGCTTCGGATGATGCGCCTGGTCATCATCGCCTCGGCGGCCTCCCTCCTCCTAATATGCAGGATCCTTGATCTGACAGATCCAGCCTACATGGTGCTCGGCTCAGCCTCCCTACTCTCCGCCCTGATCCACATCCCCAGGAGGGGGCTTTCGATCCTGATCCCGGGGGCCCTCCTCTCCGCCGCCGCCTTGGAGGCCTCCTCTCTAGCGTCCCTCGCGACCTACTTCGCCCTAGGAGGCTGGGAGCCCATCCCTTTCCAGGTAATACTAAGGGAGAGGCTCGTCTGGGCGCCCCTAGAGTGGGCATGCGTGCCTATATTCATCGCCTGGATGTGGGTCACCCTGGGGAAGATGGCCATGAAGGGGCCGTCTCGCCGTCTCCTCAAGCCATCTGAGATAAAGGCCGTCGATGAGGGGGGCTCGAGGAGGCTCTTGGCCATCTCCACCATCCTCACAACCCTATTTCTAGTTCTAGTCCACCTCCCATCCGTGAACCCTGAATTCAAACCTGTAAGCGTAGACACGGCCAACTACAAGAGCCTCTTCGATAGGGTGGGAGGCGAAGGCCTCCGAGAGGTTCTCAAAAAGAGTTCGGAGAGGCCCCTTTTCATCATCCTAGTATATCACCTCTGGCAGGCCCTCTCAGGCGATGCGGTCATGTCGATGGACCTGGTATATCCCATCATAGCCCTGAATCTCCTCGCCGTCGCATCCTACTATCTGGGCCTTAGGCTTGGGGGCCCCTCATCGGCCGGTTGGGCATCACTGCTGGTTCCCCTTGGCTATGCGGTTCCAGCCTTCATAGGAGGAGGATTTCAGGCGAACAGCCTGGCCCTGACGACGGCGATCCTGACATTGACGATAGACCCGAAGAGCCTAGGAGGGTTCTCCAAGCTCTCCGCGCTGCTGACCCTGACGGCGCTGATCCACCCCTGGACCTACTTCATGTACGCCTCAGCCCTCGCATTCAAAGGCCTTAGAGATAGAAGAGGCCTCGCCCCCACCCTCTTGGCGTTGGCGATTAGCTACTCCATCACGCAGGCTGTCGACTACTCCCTCGGCGCAGTCATAGTCGTTGAGGCCGCCTCAAGGCCGGTCACCGCGAGCTGGGGCCTCCATCTTCCAGCCAGCTGGTTTGATGCCATCCAGTTCTACGTCTGGAATGCCATGTCAAACCCCCTCTATCTAACCGCCTCCCTCTTGACATCGGAGCCTTGCACATCATCCATCACCGCCGTCGCAGCCCCATTCACAGCCATCCTCCCAAGCGGACTTGTCTTCAGACTGCTCCTCAACCTCCCAACCCAGCTTCAAGCCTCATTCACCATAAAGACCCTCAAGCAAGAGCATAGGAGGCTCATATTCCTATTCCTCACGGCCAGGGTGATCGGAAACCTTTCGGGGTTAACCCCCCTAAAGGAATCGGTATGAGCCCCTAGGGGAAGAAGGCCACAGCCTAAAATTCCCATATCAAGCCCGTTACTCACGCCCAAAGGCGGGAATATGATGTAGAGGGCGGATCTGACGATACTGAGGTTGACGGCTAATATGGTCATTGACGGAATGGTGACCCAGAGGGACAAGAGCCCTAGGCACCCTCCATTAGGGGGAGGAAGTATGCAGGAATGAAAAACCCGAAGGGGGAGATCACAGCCACTCTTAAGCTTTCATCTCGGTCGGTTTCATATCCTAGCCTTCATAAACCTTCAAGGACCGAACGAGGTTGGGAGATGTGTTAAAGGCCATATGGCCTTCGGAAGTGTGGTTGGGCCAATCGCAAGGGGCGGAGGCAGAGGCCCGGGTTTCCGGAGGTATTCATGGGAGTGGATGTTAAGGTTA
>JBBIVO010000063.1:0-5935 GCA_037439685.1 Candidatus Bathyarchaeota archaeon
ACCATCCCCCGGGCCAGGGGTTCGGGAAGTTCGTCTGGGGCTTGTAGTGAGGGAAGCCCCTTATCGGGCCTCTCCCATCCCCCCTAAGCTGGCTTGGATGGATATACATCGGAGTGGCCAGCTTGGCGCTCGCCGACTCCGTGAGCATGCTCGCAATGTTATGGTAATTTCCTATCCAGTGGAATCCGAGATGCCCCCAGCCCAGGAACTGGGCCCCGTTTATCACCCCGCATCTTCCCGCCTCCTCAAGCCTCAGGGCCATGTGGGCGCCGAACCAGCTGTGCTCCCTCCAGATGAGGGGGTCCGCGTGGGGGTGGATCGGCTCACAGTAGGGGGCCACGTAGAGCCTAGCCCCATAGCTGCCCATGTGATGATGGTCCTGATATGCCTGCGGGATCCAGTCCCTGAAGAGTATCTGGGCCATATACCTGGATTCGACCATGTTGGTCATGAAGGCGTCCCGATTGTTGTCGTGGCCCACATACTTGTGGTAGAGCCAGGGGAGGTCGCAACCCTCATAATCGGTTCCAAGCCACCTGTTATACCAGTCCGTCACCATGATCTGCCCATCCGGGTTGAAGCAGGGAACCATAAGGAAGATCACGTTCTCCCTGATCCTCACAGCCTCCTCATCCATCCTCGTCAAAAGGTCGTAGGCGAGCTCCGGGGCCATCTGGGTCCCCCCAATCTCCGTGGCGTGGAGGCTCATAGACTGGCAGATTACCGCCCTCCCTTCACATATCAGCCTCTCGGCCTCCTCCTCCGAGAGGCCCCTGGGGTCGCTGATGCGGAGGTTGATCTCCCTAAACCTCTCCAGGTTCTTGAGGTTATGAGCAGAGGATATTATAACCAATAGGAATGGGTTACCCTCGGTTGAGGGGCCCATTTCGACCACCTTTATCTCGTCGCTCTCCCTCTCAAGCAGCCTGAAGTACTCAACGATCCTGTCCCAACGGGCGATCTTCCTGTCACTGCCCAACCTAAACCCGAAGAACTCCTCGGGTGAAGTGATCCTCCTCGACATACAACGTTCTATCCAATTGTCAACAATATTTAAAATTATTGGAGTTTTAAAATATCGAAAATTTTCCTTTAGCTGAATAGTTGATCCAAAAACTGTTTTCAGCGGTTCCACTTTGGCTTAAAGGAATCTAATTCGCCTCTTCTCCTCATATAAAAATATGTTATGCTGGTTAGAGCTGGAACCTTTGCCGATTAGATATATAACAGCTCCCTATTCTACCACCCTGAAGCCATCGTTGCCGGCTCTTAATCCTCCTATCCCCAGTCAGGCTGTATCGGAGTAGCTTTATAGATAAAATTTCCATCAAATTTCTCGAGAACCCACGCTCATAATTGGTTCATCTAGTTCCGAGCATATTCGATGTATCTGGGCGTTCTGGCAGTGGTCGTAAACCGCTCTCGTCACCGGGTCGCATTCAGGATCATCGGGGATTCAACATCATTCAGCCCCTCATGCCCCTCTCTACGCATCCGCCAATGCCCTGAACCTCCTTGTTTCAGGGGTTTAGCGCTCAACTACCCTGTTTTGGGATGACACCGTAAACGGCTTCTCTGTCGACAACCCCTTACACCTCTGCAACTTCCTCTGGAACCGGCGGGTTGAAGATCTCGAATTTAACCTTAGCTAAGCCCAAGTTATCGATTTGACCGGTCAATTATTCATCGTTTGCGACGATTTTGGAGGTCTCAGGGCCATGTGCCCAGGCATTTTCCAGCTCTAACCTTCTCCGAGAGGTTGTATCTCAGCCAGACGCCTCCAGTTTTCGCCATGAGCCCGTTTACGAGCTCCCAACAGTCAAATCCAACCCAACCGAGAACGGTTGAAATCCAATCGATCCGCTTGGTGGGAACTAGGGTCTTACTAAATCCTTAGCAGACCACTGCCAGTAACAATCTCATCCTCTTATTCAGTTGGATTTTAAAATTTGCTGAATAGTTTTAGATCATCTTTTAGAACCACTCCCTTCTCCATCGCCTCCAATATTAGCGGCTCATTCTTCTCTAATAGGGTTTGGAACTCCCTTTCCGTTAGGGGGATCACCTGAAAACCTGCTGGAATGTCTATCTGCTCCAGCCTCCTGACAGGATCACACCTGAACTCCCTCGATATGAGAAGTATGTCTACGTCACTCCAAAGGTTGAAGTCTCCCCTTGCATATGAACCTACCAGAACAGCTGTAAGCTTGAATGGCAAAGTGGAAACCCATCTTCGAGATTTATCTATACAGGTTTCTCTTAGCTTCCTTCTCCTTTCAAGGATTTCCATTTCTCCACAACCCAACTTATAATTTGCCTCGCAAATCTAATAGCTGATTCGGCGTCGGCTCTTATGTAGTACTCTTCTGGGCCTCCCTCAGCCCAAGCGTTTGGGTACCTTGTTGGCACGTAATACTTGTCCAGAGCCTTGGCAGCCTCAACAATCTCCAGCTCGATCGAACCCAATCTTTCCTTTGTTTCAGTTATAAGCCTTGAAAGGCTATGACCATAAGAGGGCAGCCCCAACCCCCTCATCAGAGCCTTAACTGCAAATTCTGCAGCCTGTTGACACTTAAAGCACGCCCAATTGAAGTCTTCCCTTTCAGCATCAGCCACGGCTGAAGACAGCGTCCTCTCGGAGGACCTCATCCATCTAAGATATTCCCTTTCATCGAGCATTCAACCCACGCCCAAAAGCCTTGAATTACCCCATCCTTTAATTTGGCCATCTTTTGAAGAAAAACCTTTCCAAACTATTTCAGGCTGTCAAGTTAGGCTCGCCTCCTTTATGGGCCTTGGCATCTTTATAAGTTCTGGCCTAGGATTTCTCAGCGTGGTTGCCCTTCGAGCTTGAGACCTAAGTTGTGGTAGGCCTTCCATGCTTTGAGCCTAACTTTGCCGAGGCCTTTACCTGGGAAGCTTATCTCAAAGCCCTTTAGGCGGCGCTTCACCACCTTATTCAGCCTCTCCAGCGGGCTGCGGCCGTCCCCCATGCTAGACGTGGATGCAGGGTTTACGCGCATCGATATCATGGGGTCCCGTCAGCTACCAGAACCCGAACCCTATAGCGTTTCATCAAATACTTCAGAAACCCGTATGCGATTAGGCCGTTCCTGGTCCAGCTGAGATGGACAGCCAGCAGACGCCTGGCTCCATCGCGAGCCATGCCCAGGCCCTGCTGCCCGAAACCCTGACGCACATCTCGTCGACGACGGCAGCCCAGGCCCCGTCAGGGTGCAGGGCTTCGCCAAGGGAGGAGAGCCGGTGTAGCAAGCCTCACCGCCTCGTGGCTCCTATCTGCGAAGGCCTCTTGGCCCTGCTTGCCCTCCTCAGCGAAAGCCCTGAGAGGTAGAGATACGCGGCGTAGTTCAAAAAAGGCAGCGGAGCCCTACCATGAACGAAGAAACCCGCAAAAAAGGGACTCGAGTCGGACTTCCCAGCTAAGCCTTAACTTAAATCGCCGATAAATTGATCCAAAATTATATATACTAAATAAAGGGGTTTATTTTTGAAAGAGAGGGATGATTTTGATCATAGGTGGAAGACTTCTAGGGTTGATATCGCTGCTCGTTGTCGCCTTCTCGATCTTCCTTTACATGAGGAGGAGCCTGGCTGGGAGGCTTCCCAACCTCAGGCGTCTACCGGCCGTGGATGTCATCGATGAGATACTTGGTCGATGCGTCGAGATGGGACGCCCGGCGTGGTACCTGATGGACAACACGGACATGACCACCCCAAGCGTCCTCGCCCCGACGGTCGCGGCCTTCCAGATCCTCTCCTACACGGCTAGGAGGGCGGCGAGGCTGGGGGCGAAGTTCTTCGTGCCAGTGACCCAGGGGCTAGCCTACACCATAGCGAGCGAGATAGTGGAGGAGGCCTATAAGGCTGAGGGTAAGGCTGAGGACTACGACCCTCTTGAGACGGTGAAGTACCTCACGGAAGGGGCTGATAGGATGTACATCTTGAATCACATGTGGAGCGATAGGATTGGGGGGGCCTTCTTCCTTGGAAGCTGGTATCATAAGGCGGTGATATTCACCGAGAATGCTGCTAGGGTGGGAGCCGTCTCCTTGGGTGGAACCGATACGACCCATAACATCCCCTTCCTCGTCGCCGTATGCGACTACAGCATCATTGGAGAGGAGCTCTACGCGCTCGGCGCCTATGTCTCCCAGGATCCGATTCAGTCATCCTCCCTCGCAGGTCAAGATGTGGGCAAATATCTGGCCATAATCCTCATCCTGATAGGTTCGGTGCTCATAACACTTGGGTTAGATATAACTTCTATATTTAAGGTGTAGAGGTGAAATGAATGTCTGAGAGGCTTTATAAAATACAGATTCCAATAATTCTTCAGGCCCTATTCATAATATTGATGTTAGCAGAGTTCTTCTTCACAGTTCCCAAACCCATAATAGATATAAATGTGACTTTAAGATCCTTTGTTCCAATAGTATCAGCCGCAGCCATAATACTTGGAATCGTTCTACTAACAATAAGCCACATTAAAAAGATTTCTTCTAGGGGAGATGATTGGTATTATAGCATCATATACTTGATCTCATTGGTTATAACTTCAGCCTTTGGAATAATCAGCGTTAGGGACTTCACATTCCAGTGGATCTACAACAACATGACCGCCCCGATCGGAGTAGCCCTATACTCCCTCACGGCTTTCTACATCACCTCCGCCGCCTACAGGGTCTTCAGGGCTAGGAACTTGGACGCCACGGTGCTCCTGGTCTGCGCCTTCATCGTGCTGATGATGCTTATACCCGTTGGCGCTGCCATCCTTCCCCCAGTCGTTCCCATAGGGGAATGGTTGAGGTCCTTCCCAAGCTCGGCGGGGTTTAGGGGTATGATCGTAGGGACTTCCCTTGGGATAGTGGGCCTAGGGGTCAGGATAATGGTGGGGAGGCAAAGAGAGCATCTTGGGATCAGGGAGGAGAGGAGGGGGTGATGAGATGAGCGCTTTGAAGAGGCTTCTTACTTTAGACCAGAGAATAATCTTCTTTCTCCTATTCCTCTCCTTGGCATATCCCATACTTAACCCTATAATCCTCCCCATGGCCGTCCAGGACTACTCTAGGATGGCCTTCGAGTTCGCGGAGTCCATCCCCTCAGGCTCGGTTGTACTCTTCGAGGGGGGGAATACCGCTGCGACCTACCCCCAGACGGGGCCTGGGATGGAGGCCCAGATATACCACATGTTCACTAAGGGAGTGAAGATAGTCTTCTTCAGCATAGGGGCAGAGCAGCAGATCTGGACCCAGAAGGCGATAGATGCCGTTATATCCAAGCTCCCCCCAGGTGTCCAGGCACGAAACGGGTATGAGTGGGTCAACCTCGGATACGTTCCCGGCGGGGAATCTGGCGTGGGGGCCTTAGCCAACAATATAAGAAGTGTGGTCAAGAAGGACTATTTCGGAACCCCCATAGATGAGATCCCCCTTATGAAGAATATTAACGATGCCAAGGCCTTCTCGGCGGTCCTCTGGTGGGGGGGCTCCGAGGGCAGCATACCCTACGGGATAAGGCAGATAGCCGTCCCCTTCGGGATCCCCATCTCGGGCTCATGCACGACCAACGAGGTCCCAAACTACAGTCCATACATCAGTGCGGGACAGCTTAAGGGCCTCTTCGGAGGGGTCAGAGGATCGGCAGAGTACGAGTATCTCCTCAAGAGGCCCGGGCCCGCATTGGGGCAGGCCATGGCAACCAACCTGGGAGGCCTATTATGGCTCATCCTAGTGATCCTCGGGAACGTCTTCTACCTTATCCTAAGGGCGAGGGGTGAAAAGTGAGTTGGATCCAGCCTACCTAGGTTTGATAGTGGGCTCCCTAGTATCCCTCGCAGCCTACACCACCCTGATAGGAGACAATCCCATATCGAAGGCTACCGAGAACCTATACCTCGGGATCCTCGCAGGCTACC
>JBBIVO010000064.1:0-4798 GCA_037439685.1 Candidatus Bathyarchaeota archaeon
CGACAGCCCCCTCTATGAGGCTGAGTAGGGGCTCTGAGTCCTCAGGTCTCCTCCTCAACATGTATATGGCGTTCTTTATGGTCTGGAGGGGGCTCATCAGGTCGTGGGCAACCATGGCCGAGGCCTCCCCCGCGGCCGCCATCCTCTCGGCGGCCATCAGCTCCTTCGTCCTCTCCTCGACCAAACCCTCGAGGTCCTGGCTGTATCTGCGGATGGCCTCCTGGGATGCCTCAAGCTGCTCGAGCATCATGTTCACTCCCTCAGCCAGGCTCGAGATCTCGTCTCCGCCCGAGGCTGAGACCCTGAGGGATGGACCTCCTAACTCCCTTATCCTGCCGACCTCCAGGCTCAGGTGGGATAGGCGGGAGAGGACCATCCCGTTCAACAGCTTCAGGATCAGGATGCCTACGATGAGGCTCGCGGCGATGATGGATGCCTGGAAGAATGAGCAGGTCTTCAGACCCTGGGCATAGATCTCCCTGGGCTGGACCACCTTCAATGTCAAGCATGGTCCTCCGTAGATGTCCCTCAAGAGGGAGTACCCCACCGTTAACGTATCATTTTGTGGTTGAACGATTATAGATTGGGCATCAGAGCCCTCTAGGAGGTCGGGCACCCTTGAAGCATCGAATCTCTCCACCTCAACATTTAGGTTTGCGACCTCGGCCAAGCGACTCAACTCATCACCCTCAAGGTATCGTCCCATTATGAGGGCACCCCTTATGGGGCCCCCGCCATCGCTCCTAGTTATGGGCCTCGAGGATATGATGAGAGGGGCCTCCGGCAGCGTCACTAGGCCTTTAACGCCCCTCCCAGGCTCGCGATGGTTGAGGAGGGGGCTTTCGGGGGTGAGATGCCCCAGGAGGGAGGCTGGGATGGGCACCTCAACGCCCCTCTCGAGGTCGAAGGCCTTACCAAATACAAGGCCACCGGCGGAGCCGTAGTATAGGATGAGGTTGAGCCTCAAGGTGATGAAGGTCCCATCGACAAGGTTCGAGTCCACGTAGTCCCTGTTCTGGTCCTCCATGAAGTTGTAGGTGTCATCCCAGGAGGCCCAGTCCGCAGCGATGGCGTCAATCTCCTCCATCGAGGCGTTGAGGACCCCTAGGGCCTGCTCTACGCCTCTCCTCACCTGGCGATCCTCCAGCTCCTGAAAGCTATTCAGGATAACAAAATGAGACATATAAAAGATAAAAGATAAAAAAATAAGAATAGATAGGCAGATAATCATTACTGTCTTATTATAGATCTTCATGGTTAGCTCTCCAAAAATCTAAATATAAAAATATGTGATCATCTTTGGCCTCATTTATAAAAGATCTTTTAGAAAATGACCCTAGATGATCGATGCGGGATTTTATCATCAGACTCTCACTTTAAGTCTTGTCTTTAGGCAATGGCGCCTGTTTTTGGAAAAACTTTTCGGCATATATGGATTATGCGCTATAAACCCATTTCTAAAAAATATATTAGGGATGAGTTCTATCTGTGGGTGAGTGATCTTTCAAAGCTCGTAATTTAACGGCTAGAGGCTACTTCGATGAGGCGCTCTAGGGGGTGGAGAGGGCCGAGATCCCTGAGACGCCTTCACCCCCTTTGGCGAGGGGGTCCCCTTTTGGGGGTTGGAGGTCTGGCGTGGCCTTTAAGGCTTGGCCGTGGATTGGGTAGGTTGCTCTCCCTCTATGTATATGGCTGGCCTGTAGGGCTTGGACCTCTTGGCCCTCCCCTCTGGGTCCCTTATCCATGGGTCGCTCTCATCGTTGACGGTGACCTCGCAGCCGAGCTCTGAGGAGAGGAAGCCTAAGGCATCCTGAAGCAGCCTTAGCTCGTTGACGGTGCCCAGGCTCAGCCTCCTCTTCAGGGTCTCCTCTGGAAGCCTCCTGACCTCCTCCACGGTCGCTCGGGCGTACTCTGAGGCCTCCCTAGGCCTCATCCTGAGCTCCTCCTCCTTCAGGGCCTCCCTTATGAGGCTTCCCACCTCGAGGGTGCCGGAGGCTGCCTGTTGGAGGGCCTTGAGGTAGACCTTCCACTTCCAGCCCGTCGCGGTGTATAGGTGGACCTGCCTGGGCTTGGCGCCGGTGGCCCTCAATATGTTCTGGATATCCTCGAGGCATGTCCTGACCGTTGACTCAAGCTCCTCGACCTCGGGCCTTATCTTGGACCTGTCCACCTTTGGCCAGGGTGCCTGGGAGATGAACCCCTCTCCTCCCATCCCTTCCCAGACCTCCTCTGAGATGTGAGGCGTGAATGGGGCGAGCATCTTCGCCTGGGCCTCTAGGACTTGGTATAGGACGTGCTGGACGACCCCTCCCCTCCCCTCCCTCGCCATCTTTGGTGAGGCCCTCCTCATGTACCATTCCAGGTCAGCGTTCAGGTTGAAGAGGATGGTGTGGATGGCCTTCCTAACCCTCATCTCCTCCATCGCCTGGGTCGCCTCCTCTATGGCCCTGTGAAGCCTGCTCATCATCCACAGGTCGATCTCCTCCAT
Source organism: Candidatus Bathyarchaeota archaeon (assembly GCA_037439685.1). Classification (GTDB taxonomy): domain Archaea; phylum Thermoproteota; class Bathyarchaeia; order TCS64; family TCS64; genus JAGTRB01. Next base: position 2,489 of record JBBIVO010000064.1, read on the forward strand.
CTCCCCCTCGACGACTCTCCCTCCCCTCGCCACCTCCATCGCCCACGCGTAGAACCTCTCGAGGGTTGACTGCATCGACCTTGCCAGGTCCCTGCTGAAGTCCGCGTCCTTGAGGGGCTCAGCCGTCACCATCAGGGTGAGCCTGAGGGGGTCGGCCCCATAGGTGGATATGGCCTCCGCAAGGGGGATGATGTTGGCGAAGGACTTGCTCATCTTCTGCCCCTCCATCAGGACGCTCCCGTTGACGTAGATGCCCCTTGGCCATAGGCTACTCGGGAATATGGCGTCGTGGTTGAAGATCATGAAGGTTAGATGGTTGGGGATGAGGTCCCTCCCAGAGTGGCGTGCATCTAGGGGGTAGAAGTATAGGAACTCGGACCTAAGGGCCTCAAGCTCCTCCCTTGGGATCCCCGTCTCCTCCGCAACCCTCTCCGATGAGCCCTCCCCCAGGAATATGTAGCTCCAGAAGCTCGGCTTGAGGGCCTCTGGATCTGGCTTCAGCCTCTTCAGCCCCTTGACGACGGTGTAGTAGGCCATGTATATGGTGGAGTCGGAGAGGGCCTCTATAATCCATTCGGGGTCCCATGGGAGCCTTGTGCCCATCCCGGCCTTCCTTGCGCATGCCTTCCTCCTCAGCCAGTCTATCACGTGCTCGAACTCCTGCCTCAACTCCTCAGGGACTATCCTCATCTCTTTGAGGTTCTCATGGGCCAGCCTCTTCCACGCCGGCTCCCCGTAGTCTATGAACCACTGGTTCTCGAAGATCTTGACCACGACGTCTGCCCCACACCTGCACTTCACGGGGGAGACGAGCTCGTAGATGGTTGTCGCCTTCCCCTCAGCCATCAGGTCCTCCCTCACGGCCTCCCTCGCCCTGGCAACGGGCATCCCAGAGTACCTCCCCATGTTCCCCCTCATCCTCCCATTGTGGTACTCCTGGCTGTAGAGCTCCTGGGTGGCCTTCTCAAGCCTAGGGTCTCCCTGCCCCCTGATCTCCATCCTCTTGATAATATCCAGGGCTGGATACTCCCCATATCCTGGAGCCTCTATCACGGGTATGGGCTCTATCCCTCTGACTTTCCCGGGGCTCAGGCCTAGCCCCTTGAGCGCCCTGTTCGAGAGCCTCCTCAGCTCCTCTAGGGCTGCTAGGTCATAGGGGGCGTGGGCTGGGACCGACATGACCACCCCGGTGGCCCCGTTGGGGTCCACGAAGCCCGCCGGAAGGATGGGGATCTCCCTCCCAGTGACGGGGTTCAAGGCGATCCCCCCCACGAGGCTTAAGCCCTTGAGCCTCTCCTCGACCTCCACCCTCCTGCCCAGGAGCCTCAGCTTCTCGACGGCTTGGAGGCTTATTATCCACGTCTCGTCGTCGACCCTGGCCCTGGCGTACTCCGCATCTGGGTTGACCCACATGCTCACGGCGCCCAAGACGGTCTCAGGCCTTAGGGTGGCAGCGGGGAGGACCTCCACCCCCCTCCTGAACTTTATCACCGTGAACTCCCCTATCTCGGGCTCCACATCCCCAACCGTGTCGTGCTGGCCTACGGGGTTTCCGCAGTGGGGGCACCAGCCTACGGGGTGGCTTCCTTGGACTATGTAGCCCTTCTCCCTCAGCTTCGTGAACTGCCACTCTATGAACCTGTGGTAGTATGGGTCTATCGTCGTGAACTCCCTTCTCCAGTCTATGCTGAAGCCCATCCTCTGCATACCACGCTTTATCTCCTCGGCGAAGTATCTCGCCATGCTTATGGGCGTCGTGAGCTCCTGGAGCCTCTCCTTGGGGACGTGATATATGTTGATGAAGGTGTCCAGGAGGTCCTCATCCCCCCTCATCAGCCTCTCCACCATCGCTATGACGGGCGTCCCCGTGTAGTGCCAGGCCATCGGGAATAGGATGTTGTAGCCCTGCATCCTCCTATACCTGGCGTGGACATCCGCGAGGGTGTAGGTCCTCCCATGGCCTATATGCTGCGGAGAGTTGGGGTATGGGTATGCGACGGTGAGGTAAAACTTCGGCTTTCCGGGCATGGGATCGGCCTCGAATACCCTGGCCTCGGCCCATCTCCTCTGCCACTTCTCCTCTATGGATCCCCAGTCGACCATTACCTTCCTTTCCCGGTTGAATTATCCCCTGGCTGGGAGAATAAAGGTTGTGGGCAAAAAAACCTGCGGAGACTATTTTTTCTTTGGGGTGGCCCATCTTTTCAGTATCTCGATGATCTCCCCCCTCCTCTCCCTGAATAGTCTCGGGTCTCCTCCACCCCCCTGGCCGAAGTGGCTCTCCCCACCTCCCCCTCCCCCCACGATCCT
>JBBIVO010000064.1:4813-5675 GCA_037439685.1 Candidatus Bathyarchaeota archaeon
GATCTCTTCCGCTATTCTCCCGGCGTGGACCCCCTTCGTGAGGGGTTCAAATCCAACCTTCACTATGAATCTGGGCTCCCTCCCAGAGGCTAGGACTGCTATCGCCCTCTCTGAGAGCTGGGCGATGGAGTTTCCAACCTCTATGACGAGGTCTCCTCCCCCCTCGACGGTCCCCACTATTAGCCTCCACTCCATAAACTCGTGGGACCTCTCCAGGAGGCCTTCCGCCATGTACCTCGCGGCCAGGCGGAGGTACTCGTCCCTCTCCTTTCTGAGCCTCGATGCCCTCTCAACGGCCTCCTTTGCGACCCTCTCCAGGTGCTCTATGGGGGCTCCAAGGGCCTCTGCCACCCCGTGGAGGACCCGCTCCCTCCTCTGAACCTCCCTCAACGCGTGGGGGCCTGTGGAGAAGAGGATCCGCTCAACACCATCCTGCACCCGCTCCGTGCCCAGTATCTTTACCAATCCCACCTCCGAGGCCCTCCCGACATGGGTTCCGCCGCAGGCCTCCGCGTCCCAGCCCTCAACCTCGACCACCCTGATCTCCCTTCCAGGGGCAACCCCTCCCTGGTAGAGGCGGAACCCATACCTCCTCTCGGCCTCGTCCCTAGGAATCCAGCCCCATCTGACCTGCCTCCCCTCGGAGACAACCATGTTCACGAGGCTCTCTATCTCCTCCACCTCCTCTCTCGTCAGCCTCCTCTGATGGCTTATGTCCAATCGGCTCATCTCAACCCCCTTCTGGGCTCCGGCCTGCCAGGCGTGCTCCCCAAGGACCCTCCTCGCGGCTCCTAGGATGAGGTGGGTAGCCGTATGGCTCCTCATGAGGGAGATGCGCCTATCCCAGTCTATCTTGCCCCTC
>JBBIVO010000065.1:0-3234 GCA_037439685.1 Candidatus Bathyarchaeota archaeon
GTAAAGGGTCCTGAAGACCTAGGCCGAGAGCCCCGGATGGGCCTCGTTGAGGAACTCGCTCACCCTCTCCGAGCTAATGCCTTCGAAGAGGGTGGATCTCGCCTCAGCCATGAACTCCTTAAGGTTCCTGATAACCTCCTCAGGCAGCTCCGCTGTTATGAGGTGGCGGATGGAGTCCTTCCCGAGGAAGTCGAAGATTACGGTCCCATCCAGGTTGAAGGATATGTGCTCAGGTCTAAGGGTTGAGGCCCCCACCGTGTCGGCCTCATCCTCATCCTTCTCATCTCCCACCCTGATCTTAAGGGCGTCTATAAGGTAGCAGACGGTGGCAGTCTTCCTCCTCCTCTGATCCTCGGCGGATAGGTTCTCAAAGATGTGCCGCTTAACCCTCTCCAGGTCTCTTCCCAGCTCCCTAGCCTTCTCGAACTTCTCTAAATCTCTCTTCTGCTTGAGATACGAGGATTCGGAGAGCCAGACATACTTCATCTTTCCGCTCAGCTTATCCCTCCATCTCGCTATCCACATAGCTTCTGGATCCCACAAGATGCCCTTCCAGCTCCCCTTCGGCCTCGGGGCGTCGGGCGAGAGGTTCAGCTCTATATCCTCCTCTCTGGGCCCCTCCTTCCAGGATCCACGTCTAGGGTGGCTCCCCCTACCCATGAAGATGGAGCTGGGCTCCACGGTGTAGTTTCCCACCTCCATCCTTATCCCGTCCACCCATGCGTAGCCGTATAGCTCCCTGTTCTCCTCCCTCCTCCTCTTCCTCTCCTCGGCCAGCCTCCTCCTCTCCTCCCCGGTAAGGCTCGCTCTATACTCCCTCTCCCTCATGACCTCTCTAAGGACCTCCGAGTAGTCGACATCTCCCGGCTCCACCTCGATCCCAAGCCTCTTGGAGAGGTCTCGATGAAAGTTTCTCGCGAAGACCGGGTCCTCGACATAGGGTGTCCCCATCTTCTTCGCCCATGCCACGGCCATCTCCTCCTGCTCAGGGGTTAGCTTGACCTCCAACCCTCTAACCCAGATCCTAAGCCCCTTCGCCTCATACCTTGGGGGTACCAGGACGCCGTTGTGATGCAGCTTCTCCATAGGGCTCCTCCCTAAGGCCAGATCCCAACGGGAGCTCAGGCTTAAAATTTTAACCCCGGAACGCCTCAGCCATCCTCTTTGAGAAATAGTGTAATAGCTTCTCGAGGTAGTGGGAGTATAGGTTCGTTCCGATGATGAAATTGACACCGTATGAGATTGTTCCTAAGAATGAGGGGGATCCAGAGGCGAGGACGCCTATTCCAGAGGGGCTCTCGTCCTCGGCTCACCGGTTAGCCCCTGTAGATCAGTGGGAAGGCGGAGTAGACCTTAATCCCAAGGACCAGGTTCTCGATGGTGACGTACTCGTCTGGCTGGTGGGCCTTCCCTGTGAGGGAGGTCCCATAGCCTAGGCATGGGATCCCCGTGTACCGCTTTATGCTTATGGCGTCGGTTCCACCAGTCAATATCTTGAAGATGGGCTTTCGGCCTACCACCCTCTCGATGGTCTCGGAGAGTTGGAGGGCGAATGGGGAGTTGGGGGATTCATAGTAGCCTACGGTCTCAGGCGTGTTGACCAGTACCTCAACGCCGGGAACCCCTGCCCCTTCAACGAGCTCCCTTATCCTCTCCGCCACCTTCACCGCGTTGCTCCCAGGGGTCAGCCTTATGTCGAACTCCGCCTCTGCATAGTCTGGTACGACGTTTATCTTGACGCCCCCGCTTATCATGTTACAGCTGACCGTGGGGTAGTGGAAGGCCCTGCCCGCCGCAGCCCTCTGCTCCTCTGAGAGCTCCTCTGTCCTCACGAGGAACTCTATCGAGTTCCTTATCGGCTCCTCCAGCTCGGCTGGAAGCTGCAGCCGGTACTCCCCTATCCTCTCAACCCAGGGGATCGCCTCTATAAGCCTCTTTATGGCGTTCTCGCCGAGGAAGGGTGTGCTCCCATGGGCGGTCTTTCCCCTCGCTATGAGCTTCGTCCTGGCCCCTCCCTTACATCCGAGGTCTATGCTCGGAAGCTCTAGCCCTCCGCCCGTCCCGTCTCCTATGAGGCAGACATCGCCCTTGAACTGCCCAGTCTCCGAGAGCCACCTAGCCCCGTCTCCTCCCCCGATCTCCTCGTCGGCTGTGAACCAGAACTCCACGGTGTTGGGAAGGCCGCCCTCCAACCCGCTCAGGATCCTCGCCGAGACCATCGCCGCGGCGCAGGCCCCCTTCATGTCGCTTGACCCCCTACCATATACCAGCCCATCCTCTGTTATCTTCCCGCTGTATGGGGGATACCTCCAAGACTCAGCCTTCCCTTCAGGAACAACATCCAGGTGTCCAACCCACAGGATCCTCCTCCCGGAGGAGCCCTCAACCCTCGCGTAGATGTTCGGCTTCAGGGGGTTTCTGCTCCGAACCTCGTTGTAGATACCAAGGCGATCCATATACTCCTTTATGAAGGCGACACACTCATCCGTCCTCCCCTCTGGATGAGCCGAGTTGAGCCTAACCAGGCCTGAGCAGAGCTCGGCCACCTCATCCCGAGCCCTCTCAGCCTCTGATAAGACCCTCTCAAGGACCTCCATAGACCTCAAATAATGAACTACCCGCTAAATATAAAAAATTTTAGATCGACTGTGAGAAACATCTAATATAAAAACCTCATCACAGACTATTTTAACCATAAAAATTATCTCAAAGCCTTCTTATCATTAAAAAATAAAAATCCAGGATTTTCTACAGGTTTAATCTCAATACAACATTAGATAAGTACTCAAAAACTTATTAATAAGATTCTGACGCTTCTCAAGCCATCTTAAAGAGTGTGGATTTGAAGGCTATAATTGTTGACTCCTCGTCAAGCTATCCGAAGGCCTGCTCCACGAGATAGAGTCGATGCCCTCCTGGAGCCAGCCTCACCGCGCCTCCTAGGCTTGGATCTGGATGAGGGGTCCTATACATGGGGAATCCAGGTATCATCCTCGTCACCATCTGCCTCCTCAAGCCCTCAAACTGAAAGTTCTTCTGGGTCAAGTGAAAAGATCTAGAGGGTAATACACCCTTCGAGGGTTTGAAGACAAAAGGGAGATGATCGAAGGCGTGTTTGAAGGTTTCATAACCTCTTCACGGATGGTGCTCAGGCTTCGGTTGATCGAAGGAGATTAAAAGCGCATTTGGTTAGCCTCCGCGATAGCGGAAGGGAAGCCCAGAAAGGTCTTCAAC
>JBBIVO010000065.1:3256-5636 GCA_037439685.1 Candidatus Bathyarchaeota archaeon
AAGGGGTGTTAGGGCTCCACAATATCTCCGGGTTGGCCGTGGGGCGCCCATCTCTTCTCAAATCTCTCGAATATTTTTAAGATTGGACCGAGAGATAGGTTTTTCGGGGCTGCGAAACCCCAGGGAAAAAATCCGGAGATGGCCTCAGCTTAACTCTGATCGCTCATCCATTCGCCCTAATGCCTTCACATCATCGGCCATATAAGGGAAGGTTAAAGATGGTTAAATATCTTTCTTCAAACGATAAATAGGCGATGACACGTAACGTTTTCAAGGGATATAAAAATTTGTTCATCGTTTAAAAACGCTCATGATCCTATCAAGCTCACTCTATTTTTATTGGGGTTCCCATCTTTCTTTCTTTTTTCCTATTGAATATCACTTCAAGTATGCCATTTTTATATGTCGACTTCCCTGAAAATTCATCTACTTCTACGGGTAGCTCAAGCTCCTTATAGTATTTTCTCTGCGGAGTGTCAACGGAGATCGTAAGTGCTCTTGGAGCGGCGTAGAGCTTAATATCCTCTTTCTCCACACCGGGAAGTTCGGCGATCACCCTAACCCTTTCAGCCTCCTCTATGATGTCAACCAGAGGCTCCCTCTGCTCCTGTAGGTTGAGGGGGGGCCGTCCCTCCATCCCAAGGGAGGGCTTCATATTGCCGAACTCCCTGATTATCGGCCTACCATCAGGCCCGATCTTCATGGAATACCCATATACGAAGGGGCCGTACTCCCTCCTCACCGTCCCATCTGGCAGGTGGAACTCTCTCACCATATCCCTAGGTATCTCCCTTTCCAACTCCTTGAATATCTCGGCTATCTCCCTCTCCATCTCCTCGACCATCCTCTCGATCTCCGGGAAGAAGGTGCGGCGACGCCAGAACCTTCTGAACCAGTCGTCCAGGGACATGATAACCCTCAGCCGAGGGGTTGTTATGTGGAAGGAAGCTTTTAAATGTTCTCCAAGGGAATCCTTGAGATCAGCCTTTTGAGGGGATTCTCACCCCTCAGATTTTATAGTGGGGAAGGCAAGGTGATATAGGTAGCTGGATTGAGGCTGAGGCTGTTATCCCATACTCCGAACATCGAGGCCATCATAGCGACAGCCCTCCTGACAACCTCCACCCCCTCCAACCCTGGAGATACCTACCGCCGTCTCCTGGAGGAGCCAGGGAGGGTGAGGACGCTTTTGAATAGGGTTGAACTCCACCACGGGAGCCTCTTAGAACACAACCAGCTCTGCTGGCTCATGGAGGCCTCAAAGGAGGAGGTTCTAGAGCTTCTCATGAAGAGCCGCTTCTTCTATGTCACCCCTCTGGGCGATTCGAGGTGGCTCTTGAGCTCAAACCTCAGGACGGCTTTAAGATATGCCCAGAGGCATAAGGACGGGCTCTCAGAGGCCCTCATGGAGACGATAAGGGATGTTGCACCCAACATCTTGGAGGGCTTAGAGGAGGCCCAGCCTTGAGGGTGGAGCTCCTGAGCTACCTTTCCACGGAGAGGCTCCTCGAACCCCTTAATAGGGTGGGGGTTGACTGGCTCCCCCTCGACCAGCTCCTGCCCCACCTCTCCTTCACCTTCTCGGTCGAGGGGATAAGCCGGGCCTGCTCCCACCAGCTCATCCGGCATAGGACCGCCTCCTTCACCCAGCAGAGCCAGAGGTATGTCAAGGTTAAGAGGCTCAGAGAGCACGTTCTAGTCCCTGAGAGCGTGAGGGAGAGGGCCCTTCGCCCCTACATGGAGTTTGTCGAGAGGGCGGGGGAGCTTTACGGTGAGCTTATAAGGCTTGGGGTTCCAGGCGAGGATGCCAGGTTCGTGCTTCCGAACGCCACAGCGACAAACCTGCTCGTCACGATGAACGGCCTAGCCCTAAGGCACTTCTTCGGCCTTAGATGCTGCTTGAGGGCCCAATGGGAGATAAGATCCCTAGCTGACGTCATGCTGCTTAAGGTGAGGTCTGCGGATCCCATGCTCTCGAGCTTCGGGCCATACTGCTATCAGCTCGGGTACTGCCCGGAGGGGAGGCTCACCTGCGGCAGGATGATGGAGGTGAAGGAGAGATACGAGAGGCTTATGGAGAATGCTGATTTTTAAGGGTCGGCCATGTCTCTTAAGGGTGTCCTGCCATGAAGGAGGCTTGGAGGCTTCTAGATCTTGAGGAGGCTGATGGATACTGGAATATGGCCGTAGATGAGGCCATAGCCAGGGCTAGGGGTGAGGGGAGGGCTCCCAACACGCTGAGGTTCTACATGTGGAGGCCCTCAGCCGTCATCATAGGCTTCTTCCAGAGCGTCGAGGAGGAGGTGAACCAGGAGGAGTGCAGGAGGCATGGCATCGATATAGTGAGGAGGATAAGTGGAGGGGGGGCTGTGCTAAACAG
>JBBIVO010000066.1:0-5268 GCA_037439685.1 Candidatus Bathyarchaeota archaeon
GGAGGCCCCCTCCTCAACCTTAGGGGGGAGGTGGTGGGCATGAACACGGCCATCCTCAGCGAGACCGGCTCCTTCTCTGGGATAGGTTTCGCCATCCCCTCCGAAACCATAAGGCGTGAGGTTCAAAGCCTTATAGAGAACGGGACGTATCAGCATCCATACCTCGGGATAAGGGGGATGGATCTCACCCCCTCGATAGCCGAGGCCATGGGGCTGGATGGTGGAACTCGAGGGGCCCTCGTGGTGGAGGTCGTCGAGGGGGGGCCAGCCCATAAGGCGGGCCTCAGGGGGGGAACCTTCGACCATATGGTGGACGGGACGAGGGTGAGGGTGGGAGGAGACGTGATAATAGGGATCATGGGGCAGGAGGTCAGGAGCTTCTATGACCTAGTGGTATATCTGGAGAGGTATCATAGGCCGGGGGACACCGTCAGGCTCAACGTGATCAGGGGGAAGGGGCTTTTGGAGGTTAGCCTCACCCTAGGGGTGAGGCCTCCCCCCTCCTAAGCCGACCCGAGCTTCCGCAGGCAGAGGAGGGCAACTATCTTGGCGCAGTCCACCACCTCGTCGACGGCGACGGACTCATCCTGCCTGTGGGCGTTGCTGTAGGGGCCTCCGACCCCGAAGTTGACGCATGGCATCCCGCCCTCATTCACCTGATAGTTCATATCGGTGCTCGCTAGGGTCCCAGTGAAGGGGAGCTCCCTTCCGACAACCTCCCTTATGAGATCCCGCACCTCTTGCACGTAGGGGTGCTGGGGAGGCATGACGTAGCCCTCCCTGAAGTTTATAAGCTCCAGCTCGTATCTCAAGTCCACATCCGTGGCCTTAACCCCCTCTATGACGGATATGATTTCCCCCCTCACCTCCTCTAGGACCTCTCCGGGTATCATCCCCCTGAGGATCTCCTCCTCGCACCTGTCTGGGACGGTTGCCCCCTGGACTCCCCCCTTTATGGTTCCTATGTTCAGCATCGCTGTGAGCTCGGATATCCCTGCCTCCCTCAGCTCAGGTGGGAGCTCTATTCCAGGTGTGGGCCTTCTCCTCCTCAGGAGAACATTCCTCCAGTACTCTGTGAGGGCTACGTTGATCTTCGACATCTTCTCGATGGCGTTTATCCCGAGCACTGGGACCTGCCCGTGGAAGGAATTTCCGATGGTGCGTATTATGAATCTGGCCCTCCCCTGGGCCGCGAGGCCTATCCCTGTGAGGGAGCCGTCGAGCTGAACCCCATAATCGGCCTTGACTATCCCCTCCCTTATCAGGAACCCCAGTCCGGCTATCCCTCCTATCTCCTCGTCGCAGTTAGCGGTGATGATGATGTCTCCATCCAGCTTTACATCGAGCTCGTTGAGCGCCCCGATGGCGTAGACCATGGCCGCGCACTCCCCCTTATCGTCGCTTGCACCCCTCCCCCAGAGGTATCCTCCACCCCTGTCATAGAGGCTCCTGCCATAGGGATTATCTGGGGTGGCCTCTCCCCCTAGGGGGTTCACGCTCCACCCCTCCCCCTGTATGGGGGCGGTATCTATGTGGGCGCTCAGATGGAGGACGGGTTTGCCTTTTCCTCCCCTATATCTGGCCACGACGTTGCTCCTAGGCCCCTTCAACCCCAGATGCTCGGCGCCGGAGAGCCTCAGATACCTCTCAGGGGCCTCGTGGAGTGAGACGTCACACCCGAACCCAGATAGCTTATCTGCGATGAGATCGCATATCACGTCATAGTTTAGGCCTGGGGGCACCTGGGTATCGACCCCTATGAGCCTCCTCAGAAAGTCAACCATCTCCCCCCTTCTCTCCTCCATGTAGGAGAAGAGCTCATCCTTCAACTCGTTCATAACCCATTCCACCTAATATGGTTCATACCCTCTCTTAACTTTACCCGATTCGGCTCTGGGATGTCTCGACCCTGATGGGGTTATGGGGATGTGAGGGCCTCATCTAGGCTTAAGATGTGATTCCTCCTCCCCTCGAAGATGCAGATGTGGTTGTAGGATGCGCCTTTCAGCCTGGCCACAGCATCTTCAAGCCTTAGGCCTAGGTCCTCGACCCTGTGGCTGTCTGATCCCATCGTCACGGTCTCTATCCCTTCCCTCCTCATGACTCTTAGGAGCTCTATGGAGGGGTAGCAGTCTCCTATCCCATGCCTATATCCTGAGGAGTTGACCTCCACCCCTACCCCATAGCTCTTTAGGCTTTCTATGGACCTGAGCAGAGTGGGGCCGTAATCATCCAAGGTGAGGGGCCTGGGAAGAACATGGTTGAGATGCCTCCTGAAGTAGTCCGGATGGGCCATGACGTCGAATAACCCGCTCTCCACGGCCCGACCCCATTCGGTGTAGTATATCTCCAGGGCCTCCACGATGCCTCTGCCGCCGAAGAAGGCGATGGAGCCCTCCCTCGTGCCGATATCATAGCCCCTGATGTAGTGTAGGCTTCCCAATATGAAGTCGAAGGGGTGCTCATCTATCAACGATGCCAGTCGCCTCTCCTCCTCAGGGAAGTAGTCCACCTCTAGGCCTACCCTGAGCTTCACATCGGTCGAGGACTGGGCTCTCTCTATCTCCTCAAGGTATTCTTGGATCTCCTCGAGCCCTATGCTGTTCGAGGTGTCAGGCCCCGATATTATCAGGTGGGTGGTGAAGCATATCTCGTCCAATCCCCTCCTCTCAGCCTCCCTGCAGTAGCCCTCTACATGGGCTTCGGGCGCGTCTCGGGAATGGCTCTCATGGACGTGGAAGTCCTTCCTCACCGGCAATTTTTCCCCCAGCCCAGATAGGAGCTGAAGAGGCCTAAAAGTTAACCGCTCATCGGGGCGACCCAGGGATGTAGAAAGATGAGTGCATCATAGATCGAATCTCATAGGGTCCCTTTCCCATATGCCCTTAGAATTCTATGAATAAGGGCCGACTTCCTCTAAAAGGCGAACCGAGGTAAGTTATAATTACCTAGAGCCTATATCTCTGGTTGACCTTGGGAGCTGTTGGGATCACCCTATCGAGAGCCGATCCGGCGGGCCTCACCATCCTGAAGAGCCTCATAGATATGGGCTTTAAGGAGGAGGAAGGGATATTGAGGCTTGGTGACATATACCTCTTTGTTGTCGAGCCTCTCGTCGTCCCGGCCGAAAGATATAGGGCGCCTCAGGAGCCGAGGCCCTACCCGACCGACTACGACGCCCTAGCAGAGAGGTATGGGATCGACTATTTCGTCGTCGCCTCTAGACACTGGTCTGCCAGCGGAACCCCATGCCTCACCGTACATCCGACGGGAAATTTCGGGAAGGCGGTTTATGGGGGGAGGGATAGGGAGCTCCAACCCGTCCCGGCGAACCCGATGAGAGATGTCTACTTAGAGCTGATAAGGGAGCCACCTGAGGGGTATGAGGTCTCGCTGGAGGCTACCCACCACTCTCCAACCCAGTTCAGGACCCCCATGTTCTTCGCAGAGCTTGGAAGCGGCGAGGATGAGTGGAGGGATGAAAAAGCCGCATCCTACCTCGCCAGCTCGATAATTAGGGGGGTAAGATCCCGCGGTAGAGCGCCCACTGCCATAGGCTTTGGAGGGGGCCACTACTGCCCCACATTCAGCATATTGGAGAGGGAGGTCGCCTTCGGCCACATATGCCCAAAATATGCCTTAGACCTGCTCACAGAGGGCCTCATCAGGCAGATGGTGGAGCGAACCATAGATGGGGTTGAGAAGGCATTCTTAGAGGATGGTGTTAAGGGATACCAGAGGAAGAAGGTGGAGACAGCCTTGAGGAGGCTCGGGATCGATATAGAAGAGAGGTGAGACGCCTTTAATGGTGTGGATGCCCAGATCGACTCTTCAACCATCAGGAACACGCCCGCCTCGGGGTTTAAGCCTGAGGCGAGCTGTGAGAAGATAGCTCTCTTGATAGATACCCTTTTTAGGTGAACCATGATCCCCTTTCAGGATGCAGATGGGGCGGGAGGCGTCCAGAGGCGTACAGGTGCTTCTCCTCTGCGTCTTCACGGTGATGCTAGGCCTCGGAATAATCGGCCCCATAATACCCATCTACGCCAAGAGCCTAGGGGCATCCTACTCCCAGGTGGGCCTCCTCGGATCTATATGGTCCCTTTCGAGGCTCATATTCACGCCCTTCATCGGGCGCCTCTCAGACACGAAGGGTAGGAAGAAGATTATAGCGGCAGGCCTCCTCGCATATGCCATAGTCTCGGTCCTCTACGCGCTAGCATGGGACTACACATCCCTACTCTCCTTCAGGTTTCTACACGGCCTAGGCTCAGCGATGGCCATTCCCATCGCATTGGCATACGCAGCGGAGGTTGCCCCCGGGGGTAGGGAGGGGCGATATATGGGAGATATGAATCTGGCCATGTTCGCCGGGATGGGGCTAGGCCCCCTCATAGGAGGATATCTGGGAGACAGCTTCTCCCTGAACACGCCCTTCTACGTTATGGGCGCCCTTTCAGCCATAAGCCTGACACTCCTCATCCTCCTCCTGCCAAGTGAAGGGGAGAGAAGGGCGATGCAGATGCGCCCCTCCTTAAGGTTGGTGTTTAAGAGCAGCCTGCTAAGAGCCGCATTCATCTATAGAGCGGTGATGGCCCTAGGTATTGGAGGCACCATGAGCTTCCTAGCCCTCTTCATCTCGGGGCCAGAGGAGGATGGAGGGCTGGCCCTCTCCATCTCCCTTTCAGGGCTGATAATGTCCTTGAGCCAAGTCTCCTCAGCCCTCCTCCAACGCCCCTTCGGCCTATTGGCGGATAGAACGAACAAATTTCGCCTCGTCATCCTAGGCGGCATGATTGGAGCCCTAGGATATTCTCTACTACCCTTATCTCGGTCCCTCCTCAGCCTAGTCGGATTCCTCCTAATAACATCTCTAGGGAACGCTGTGGGGATGCCGGCCCTCACCGCCCTAATAACCATCGAGGGGAGAGGGGCAGGCATGGGGACGACCATGGGGGTGATGGAGGGGGCCATGAGCGTAGGGATGATCTTAGGCCCCATAATCTACGGCCTGATCGTGGACTCCATGGGCCTAAGAGCCGCCTTCCTAACCACAGGAATCATATGCATCTTTGGAACTGTCACCTTCTACCTTCTCCACAGAGCTTAGACCTTCCCATCTAATATCGTTGAGGCTACACCAGAGAATCCTAATAAACACCCCATCCATTCTGGATAATGAGATGTCGAGAGCCAAAGATTTAGCGTTAGGGTGGATCGATGGGCATCGCCCTAGGATTGTGGAGTTGAGTGATAGGGTCTGGGGTC
>JBBIVO010000067.1:0-5079 GCA_037439685.1 Candidatus Bathyarchaeota archaeon
GACCTAGTCCTCAACGATATCGAGGTCCACCCCATAGCCAGGGAGGCTTTCGAGAAGACGGTGGAGGTTCTCTCGAAGGTTGAGGTTGCCGAGGGGGCGATGCTGGTGGAGAAGACCGTTGAGGAGCTCAACCTGGCCTCGGCCGTAGGTGTAGACATTATAGCCATAAAGAGGGGGAGACACTGGCTGATAAACCCGGAGAAGGAGGTGATACTACCGGAGGACGTCCTCATGGTCAGGGGGGACCCAACGGGACTTAGGATCCTAGAGAGGGCTGCGAGAGGGGAGATAGATGAGCTCTTGTGAGGAGGAGAAAGGCTTCGAGAAGATCTGCTCAGAGCTCGCGGAGATGAAGGACACCTCAGAGCTCATGATGGATCTAGCCTACTCTTCCCTCCTCCTCAACAGCAGAGAGCTAGCCGAGGAGGTCCTTCAATTGGAAGAGAAGATGGATAGGATGCACACCGACTTCGAGCTGGACATCCTATCCAGATGTGCCGGAGAGAGAGGTGCTAAGGGCATGATGGCGCTTCTAAGGATGGGGTCGACGATGGAGAGGATAGCCGACGCGGCGGTGGAGATAGCTGAGGTGGTCCTCAAGGGCATAGAGCCCCACCCCATCCTCAGGATCGTAATAGAGGCGGCCGACGAGACCGTCGAGAGGGAGGCAATCCCCAGAGGATCCCCCCTCGTGGGAAAGAGATTGAGGGAGGCAAGGATACCCGAGGAAACCGGCATGTGGATCCTCCTTATAAGGAGGGGAGACAAGTGGATCCGCCCCAAGCCTGATACGGTGCTACAGGCTGGAGACATAATCGTGGCGTCGGGCTATGGCGAGGGGGCTGAAGATTTCAAGAGGCTTGTAAGGGGTGAACAGGATAAAGAGGCGGGTGGAGAAGAATCATGATGTGAAGAGATTCTCGATGAAAGGTCAATATATACAACAAAGCCGTCGGCTCTTCAGACCTCCTGTATCCCGCCCTTCACCGCCCTATCCCTCCCCACCAAAGAGTTGGGGGATTAGAGGCGCGATCTGAGAAAGGGTAAAGAAACCCTTCCCTTTAGGTTCTTCAGGGGTTCGATCTTGAGGCCGGCCTTGAGACTATCTTGAGGTTTAGATATTTCGTCTCAGCTGTAACCGTGTTTCCCCTCACCATCTTCTTCCTCCTCTCTCCAGGGTTTCTAGGTTTGTAGCCTACTCCACCGCTCAGGAGGAAATCCCCTTTAACCCCTCCATGAATATCTGGGCGCATCGGTATCCCATCCTTGTCGCATCCACCCGTCAGCTGGAGCTTATATCCAGGCAGGTTGGCGATGGAGCCATCCAAGACCTCCCCTATCCTCCTCCCGATGAGGGGGAACATCCTTGAATCGTCTATCTCCACCTTCCTGCTCTTTCCGGTCTCGGGATCTGAGACTATTAGGATTGGCATCTCCTCTCACCTACATGGCCCAGACAGGGTCCTTCCTCCGCTTTATCTCGATCAGCTCTTTAAGGGTTTCGAGGGCCCTCTCAGTCAGGCGGCTTGAGAACCTGTCTCTCAACATCTTCACGTGCTCCTCTGGAACGTCGACGTAGAGGATGTCCCCCTCTTTAATATGTCTACCCATTATCGGCCTCGGCATGGAGGCGGCCACCTCCTTCCCCTCCTCGGCTTGGGGGATCGGCCTACCCTCCTCCTGTATCTGGGTTATTCTGCCTAGAGCCTCTCCCTCCCGGTTTATCACCTCCCTATTAGGTGCGATAACCCCGGCTAGAACCCTAACGCCGAAGATGGCTGGGTTAGACCTGCGGAAGACGAAGCCTTCCATGACCTCCATCTTCCCGGGCTTGACCAGGATTTCAAACTCCTTCCTCTCCCTCGCCTCCTTCTCAGCCTCAAGCCACTTGAAGTAATCCTCTATGAGATTGTAGATCACATCCCCCTTGAAGATGGGTATCCTCTCAGCCCTGGCCTCCCTCTCAGCGTCTGGAAGCACCTTAACGTTGAAGGCGAGTATGGCTCCATATAGGGGCTCCTCACGCCTCACGGCCACTGCTTCGACCACATCCCTCTTGGAGACATCTCCTATATCTGCTAGCCTGATGGGGACCTGCCTAGATTTGAAGAGGTCTGTTAGGGCTTCAAGGGAGCCGAGGGTATCTGACTTTAGCACGATGCCCACCTTGTCCGTGTAGAAGCGTATTCTGGCCACCTCTGAGGCCACCTCCTCGAGTACCCTCTCCACGGTCATCCCCTCCCCCACGGCTATTAATGGCGCTCCTGGAACCGTGTTCTCGAGGTTAGGGGCGACGATCTTAACCCCTGCCGCCGCGGGCGCCTCGGATATGTTGATGAACCTCTTCCTGGGATCCCTTATCTCGTCAAGGGGTTGAGGCATCAGTATCGCCCTTATCCCGGTCGCTATGGGCCCCTCCTTACCCCCAACGACTATGACATCGCCCTGTCTGAGGACGCCGTCGTATATAATGGCGTTGATCGTCGTGCCCATCCCCACCTCCTCCTTAACCTCTAGTACGGTCCCCCTTGCAGGCCCCTGGCTGACCGAGAGCTTCTCCTGAAGGTACTGCTGCGTCAGCCCTATGAGGATGGCTATGAGCTCCCCTATACCCTCCCCAGTCTTCGCGCTCACGGGGACTATGGCGACATTCCTGGTGAAGTCCCTAACCCTATCGAACCGCTCGGACTTGAATCCCAGATTGGAGAGGGCCCCCATTATGTTGTAAAGCCGATTGTCCAAGTCTTCCCTCACGCCGGGCTCCTGCTTGGAGTATGAGGCCGTGAAGAGGGAGTCAGCTATGGCCCTCCAGCCCGGGATGAGGTCGATCTTGTTGGCCGCCACTATGAAGGGGGTTCTCCTGCTCTTCAGTATATCTATCGACTCGTAGGTCTGATTCTCAAAGCCGTGTGTTATGTCCACAACCAGGAGGGCTATATCGGCGACGGAGCCTCCCCTGCGTCGGAGGTTAGCGAAGGCCTCATGGCCCGGTGTATCGATAACGAGGAGGCCTGGAATCCTTATGGAGAGCCTGAAGCTCTTCATGAGCTGCTGGGTTATGGCGACTAGGGTATCTGTCGGAAAGAAGCTCGCCCCTATCTGCTGGGTTATACCTCCCGCCTCCCTAAGCTGGACTGCGGTACCCCTGATCTTGTCGAGGAGTGAAGTCTTACCCGTGTCGACTGGCATCCGAAGAGCAGCTACTCTACCGGATCATGCCCGAGCACGCAGACTATCGGCTGTCTTATAGGCAAGGTGGACACCTCCCAGAACTACACGACTAGGCGTTTAATATACCATGTGGGGCTATGAGGGATGAGCGTGGCAGTCCAGATAGGAGATTAAGGGGAGTAGCGGAGGCTTAAAGGCATAAATAGGCCGTTTCGTGAATGGCCTTTTCGGGCGATTTGATCTACACCATCGGCCACTCCACTAGAAGCCTTGAAGGGTTCATTATGATCCTGAAGAGGTATAACATAGAGCTTCTCGTCGACATCAGGAGGTGGCCCTCCTCCAGGCGAAATCCACAGTTCAACGGTGACCGCCTCTGCGAAGCCCTTTCGGGGGAGGGGATCGGGTACATTTGGATGGGGGACGCATTGGGGGGCTATAGGCGGAACGGCCTTCCCGCCTCGCCAAATGGGGGGTGGAGGAGCAGAGGATTCAGGAACTACGCCGACCACGCCCTCGGAGAGGCCTTCAGGAGGACACTAGAGGAGCTCATAAACCTCTCAAGGGGGAGGAGGGCGGCTCTCATGTGTGCGGAGAGAAGCTACTTGAGATGCCATAGGAGAATACTCTCCGACCATCTGACCGCCGCAGGCCTGGAGGTACTCCACATCTCCGATGAGGGGGATGTGAGGAGGCACAGCCTAACGAGATTCGCGGAATTAAGGGAAGGGGTAGTCATATACCCTCGCCCATCGGAAGAGGGTTAAGAAAATATGTCGACAGCCCCTAAAGGCTAGGGGCTCTTTATATAAGGCCTAAGGCCGGTTAGAGAACATGATGCTTCTCTTTTTATGCGAAGGGTTTAGTTTCTTGAATGTATCTTCAGCCCCACTCAACGCCCTTTAAGCTCTTTATGGGGTTTCTAGGTTCTTCTATGGGCTGAGGGCCCTCCCTATCATGGGGATCCTCTTATCGCAGCTTGGGCACCTCTTCTCCGAGTCTAATCTATATTCTAGGATGCTGAAGCCGTATCTCCCTATCAGGAGCTCCCCGCAGCCCGGGCAGTAGGTGTTCTCCCCGGGATGTCCGGGAACATTACCTATGTAGACGTATTCCAGCCCCTCGTCTAGGGCCATCCCCCTCGCCTCCTCCAGCCTCTTCACAGGGGTTAATTCGGTCATCCCATGCTCCCACGCCCTGTATGCTGGATAAAACCTGGTGAAGTGGAGCGGGGTATCGCGCCCCAGCTCGTCTCTGACCCTCTCTATGATCCATCCTATGCATTCGTCATCGTCGTTAAACCCGGGGATGACGAGGTTGACCATCTCGACATGGATCCCCATTCCCCTCGCCTCTATGGAGTTCCTCCAAACCACCTCGACATCAGCCCTATTGCAGAACCGCCTGTAGAACTCCCCATCGCCCTTGATGTCGATGCACATCGAGTCGAGGCCTGCCCTCCTTAGAGCCTTAAGGGCTTCGATGGTCATATAGCCATTCGTATTCAGGTTGCAGTAGAGCCCCCTCCTCCCCGCCAGGTTGAAGCAGTCGATGGCGTATTCTAGAAGGGTGCAGGAGGCCTCGTTGAAGGTGAAGGAGATCCCTAACCCCCCCACCTTAGTGGTGAGGTCCACAAACCCCTCGGGGCTGGTGTAGGAGGCCGAGGCAGGGTCGGCCGAGGCCATGCTTATGGGGTGGTTCTGGCAGTAGACGCAGCGGAGGTTGCAACCCCATGAGCCCGCGGATAGGGCCTTAGAGCCCGGCCAGTAATGGAACATGGGCTTCTTCTCGATGGGGTTGAGGCTGATGGAGCTCAGGTCCCCATAGGTCAAGGTGTAGATCTTCCCTCCTACATTCAGCCTAGACCGGCAGAAGCCCCTGCCTCCATCTAATATCCGGCATCTCCTC
>JBBIVO010000068.1:0-4803 GCA_037439685.1 Candidatus Bathyarchaeota archaeon
AAAGCCTAGTTTTTCACCCCTCACCCCATTGAGATGGAACACATCAATATTGTATAGGTGAATGAAGATAAGGCTTTTCTAAACCCTTGAAATGGCATAGGGCCCAGCAGTTATCCCAACCTTAGCGGCCCAGAATAACCCTCAGCCTCTATTTCGCCGCCCCCCGATAATTAATACTCACTGTAGAGCAAAACGCTTTTATATAAATTACTTAAAATAATTATTTAGGGAAAGCCCGATGATATCCCTTCTGGTCTTCATCCTCGGGCTGGTGATATACTGGATAGTTTACAACACGTATGTGAAGTGGTTCGATAAGAATGTGATGGAGGCCGATCCGAAGAGGACAACTCCAGCCGTTATGTATATGGATGGCGTTGAGTTCTTCCCGACTAGCAGATATGTGCTTCTGGGATTCCAGTCTAAGAGCATCACCGGCCTTGGACCCGTCTTCGGCCCAGTCGCAGCCATAACATGGGGCTGGCTTCCGGGGCTCCTGTGGATTCTGATAGGCAACACATTCATCGGCTGGATACAGGATTATAACTCCCTCATGGCTTCGGTTAGGCATGAGGGCTCCTCCTTCGGCCCGATCGCCCACACCCTCATCAGCCCCCTTGCTAGGCTCCTCATGCTATCCTACATCTTCTTCAACATGGCCTCGCCAGGTGCATTGACCATGGTGGTAGGGGCATACAAGGCTTATCCCATAGGAGGCTTCGCCATCCTCCTCACAACACTCATAGCGGTACTATTCGGATACCTGGTCTATAAGAGGAGGATGAACATCCTATACACAACCCTCATCTGTGTAGTATTGATGTTCTTGGCGATGGGAGGTGTTGTGGCGGCGTCCCTGGGCCCATTGAAGCCCCTCCTCGACTGGCTGACAGTCACCGCCAAGACACCCAGGGAGCATGCGATGTTCGTCGAGAGCCTCTGGTTCGCCTTCATCATCATCTGGACAGCGATCAGCGCCCTCCTGCCCGTATGGTCCTTCCTAACCCCCGTCAACTACATGGCCTTCTACCTCGTCTGGGTCTTCCAGTTCGCCCTAATAGCGGCCATCATAACGACCTTCCCATCCTTCAACCAGCCTGCCTTCACATCCTTCGGCCAGTTGGCGGTTCCCGCAGCTATACCTCCCCTATGGCCCATGATGCCTGTGACGATCATGTGCGGGGCCATCTCAGGTTGGCATAGCCTTGTCGGGACCTCAGCCACATCCAAGCAGCTCGAATCAGAGGGGGATGCCAGATTCATAGGTGCAGGGGCGATGCTGATGGAGGGGATAGTGGCCATAACATCCCTGATCGCAGTCGCTGTCCTAGCCTCTCCACTACCGCCACCCGGCGGGCCGAGGTATGTGGCTGGCACGGCCCAGATCCTGGGTGGGATAGCTATCCCCTCGGCGGTTGCGGCGGCTTGGGCTGCCCAGGTGATAGGGATCCAGCATATAACCCTGACCCAGATCGGCTTGAGGATAGGTAGGCTAGCACTCTCCGAGCTTCTGGGAGAGAAGATAAAGATCTTCAAGAACAAGTACGTCTGCATAATCCCCGTAGTCCTCATCTGGATCTTCATGGGCCACACCTACTTCGGAGCTATGGCCGACTACATCTGGAGGATGGGTGGAGGCATCAATCAGCTCCAGGCGGGTCTAGCCCTCACGATAGTTACTGTGTGGATGATCTCTAGGCGTAAACCATGGTTCTACACGGGGATACCTATGATATTTATGTTGATAACCACGATGGCCTCCCTCATCTACAGCGCCGCCACATTCGCAGAGCTCGCTGGTAGGTCCACAGGCCCAGCGATGGTCGGCCTACTCCTCGCGGCGGCCATAAGCACAATCCTCGTCATCTTGGGCATAGGTATGGCCTACCAAGCCTTCAAGGCGATAATGAGGATAAGGAGGGAAACCGCAGTCAAACCACCGGCCTGAGCACCTTAAACCCCCATTTTTATTTTTATTCTAAAAATAGGGCATCATGATAAATTCCCATTAGTTTAAACACTCTATTCCACATGAATTTGGGATAAACTCTTTTAAACATCATCTAATACACTCTTATTTTTATGTTCCTCAACTATAGATTTTCCAATCTCCCACACTAAATTGAGAAGAAGTGGTATGGTTTTTTCGTTTGCCGTCCCAGCCAATCTTATAAAGTCTTCGCCACCTACAACAGATATGCCTCTAATCGATCTTCTCATCTCCATAATGTAATTTTGAATATTCTTTTTAAATATCATTGAAACCACTCTAATATCTTCTGTGAATATTGAAAACTCATTATCCAATATTTCATCATTTTTATATAATTTAAGCTTTCCATATTTTTCAGGAATTTTTCCAATTAATTTGTAAATGGATTTAACTCTCTTTTTTGGAACTATTTCAATAGATGACGGTGGCTTTACATTCATAAAGGCCCAGCAGATGAAGCGATCCTCATCCCGAGTTATAGGTGAAAGGAGGTAGTGCATGACATTATCTCTGTCAGCAAGGTTAATGGCTATCTCAATCCTCTCAAATATGTCTTTATTCCTCATAAGACAGAGGGCTCTGAAGCCTCTACCCCCACTGATCCTCCTATACCTGACCGGCATACTCCTTGCCTTCATACTCTCCTCAATTATCTTAGCATATCTTCGAGCGATCTTCAGGTTTATCCAGCTTCCAATAAGATACCAGATCACGAAGGCGAACGCGAAGATGAAGACGATCGATAACCCATAGGCCTCAAAGAGGTCGGAGAGCCATCTAATAGTCTCTAGTATGCCCAACTTCCCTTCTTCTCTACTTAGCTAGGGCCTCGGCGACCCTGGAGATCATCTCAAGGTCTCGGACCTCTGTCTCGAAGAGGGGGATGTAGGCGCAGATCATCCCTGGGAACCTGTTACACGCATCTTGTATATAGTGGGCCTGCTCCCTAAGCTTGTTCACAATATATGGGGATGTCGAGGTCTTCACTGCCTCCTCTGGGATAACGCAGTTCATTATAACCCCTCCGACGGGTATATCGAAGGTTCTGACCCACCCTATGAAGCGCTCTATGACGGCTATGGGCAGGGCCAAGGGGAGGGTCACGAAGAAGAAGGCCGTCTTCTCCCTATCCGTGAGCAGCCTCTTCGCCTCCTCAGTCCTCCTCCTCATCTCAAGGGTCTCGAGGAGGAGGGGGTCCCTCTTAATCTCCTCGAGGATCTTCTCCTTCCTGAAGGAGAGCTTAAGGCGGGTTGAGAGGGCCTCCTCCCTGCTCTTTATCATCTTGCGGAGCCAGAGGTCATATACCTTGGACATCCCCAGAAGCCTATAGGTGTGGGCCACGGGGGCGGTGTCGAAGACATAGGCATCATACCTCTCCTCCAGGAGGAGGCTCACCATCTCATCGAACATGGCGGCCTCCTCGAAGGCTGGGTTCGTGGTCGCCGCATCGACGAAGGGCTCAGGATCCGTAGTTATCCCCACGGTCTTTAAGAAGTTCATGATCTTGTTCCTGACGCTCTCCTTATACCTTTCAACAGTCTTGGTCGTGTCGATCTCTATAACGTCGAGGTCACTTGTCCCATCAACATGGCATACCCCCTTACCCCAGAAGTCCCTCCCAAAGCAGCTAGATAGGCTGTGGACGGGGTTCGTCGAAGAGAGGAGGACCCTCCTTCCGAGGACCTCAGCGAGGTAGTAGGCGGCCCCCGCCGCTACAACGGTCTTCCCAACCCCACCCTTACCGCCGAAGAACAGGTGCTTTAGCTTGGGGTTTGAGACGATCTCCTTGAAGCTCATGTGCCACCTTCTCCGAAGAGTATCTCAGCCACCTTCCCTATCATATCCAGCCCCTTTGGCTCCCTATCGAGCATTGGGAGTATCCCCCTGATGAGAGGTCCGAACTCTCTCCTTATCTGCTCCATGTACCCCTGCTGCATCTTTATCCTGTTTCTAAGATACTCGGGCACCCCAGGCTGCTCAAGGAGTTCCACTGGATAGACCTGGTTCACGATGACCCCGCTCAGCTGGATCCCGAACCTCGAGAACATCTCCAGGGCCTTTCTCGTGTCCAGGATGGGCATCATCTCAGGTATGAGCACATAGAAGAAGGCGGTGTACTCTTGGCTCCTCATCATGGTGCTCATGAAGCCAAGCCTCTCCTTTATGCCCTCCAACTCCTTAAGGACTAGGTCCTCCCCAGCCAGCCCCCCCTTCGAACCCTTCAGGACATGGGCCAGCTCCTGATACTCCGAGGCGCTCTCCCTGACCTCGGTGATCTTTTTTATCCAGGCGTCGAGGATCTCAGCCATGCTCAGGAATCGGATGGCGTGCCCGTGGGGCATCATGTCGAAGATGTAGTAGTCATATCTTCCTCCCGAGATGAGTTCGACCATGGCATCGAAGGTTGCAGACTCGGCCATGGCCGGCTCTGCGGATGAAGCCCCGATATAATCGTCTATCTCAGGGGGGATCACATCAAATCCATACATCTCCTTGATCTTGCGCCTTATCTCATCCTGATACTCCGCTATCCTCTTGTCTGCGTCTATCTCCAAGGCGTAAAGGTTGGGCATGAGTTCTATCTCCCCCCTCCCAAAGAGCCTCTGCTCGAAGATGTCTGTGAGGCTCGCCTGGGGGTCCGTGGAGAAGACGATCACCCTTCTCCCCTTCTTGGCAAGGTAGTAGGAGGTGGCTGCAGAGAGGGTTGTCTTACCTAGCCCCCCCTTACCTCCGAAGAGGATGTACCTGAGCCTGGGCTTTGAGGCTATGTAGTCCGCAATGCTCATGGACATGGGGATCCTCACATGAAT
>JBBIVO010000068.1:4842-5052 GCA_037439685.1 Candidatus Bathyarchaeota archaeon
CTCTCCCAGGTCTTTATGTGGGGGACGGCGTAGGGCAGGAGCCTTAGCGTGTAGTAGGGGGGGAGGATAGGAACCCCCAGCATGTCCCCCATGGTGATCAGCATGAAGAGATGCTCCAAGTGCATCCTAGCCCTCAGGGCGTAGGTGACCATCCCATGGAGAGCCGCGCCATATACGGTGTCCTTAAGAGCCTTAACCAGTTCACTCTCC
>JBBIVO010000069.1:0-4956 GCA_037439685.1 Candidatus Bathyarchaeota archaeon
CGGGTAGACGAGGGCTGAGCCGACGGCCACCATGGCGAATAGGAGGAGGGCTGTCCTGTATGAGATCATCCTAGCCCTCTCGCTCTGCCCTGCCCCCAGGTTCTGCCCAACCATTATGGAGTTTGCCCCGCTCAGCCCCCACAGGGCCCCGTCGACTATGTCCATTATCACGAAACCTATCGAGTAGGCCGTGGCCGCGACTATCCCCAGGAGGTTGATTATCCTGAGCTGTGCCAGGAAGGCGAAGCCGTTCGTGAGGCCGAGGGCCATGACGGGGAGGCCTATCCTCAGGACCAGTCGAACCCATTCGAGGTCTATGTCCCCTGTGAACCTGACCCTGAGCTCCGGGTAGCTCCTCCTCATAACATAGCTCAACCCTATGATGGATATTATCTTTCCAAGGAGATCGGTGGCGGCGGCCCCTACCACCCCAAGCCTCGGGAAGGGGCCTAAGCCCAGCACCAGGAAGGGGTCGAGGAGCGTGTTCACCCCTACAGCGATGCTGTTTATCATGGCGGGCCTCCTCGTGTCCCCGACGCTCTGGAGGAGGGTTAGATAGGTGAAGGAGATGCAGTTAAAGAAGGTGTCGAGGGAGATGACGGCCGAGTACCTCATCATATCCTCGAATATCTCTGGGGGGGTGGATATAACCCAGGTGAAGATGTACTCCCTGAGCGAGAGGAGGAGGCCACACTGGCCGGCTCCTATGAGAACCGCGGCGGTGAAGAACCTCGAGGCCGAGCGGCTCGCCTCCTTAAAGTTCCTGCTCCCGATGTACTGGGACACGACGCTCATGCAGGCCGCCGTGAGGGCGTTGAGGAGGGCCTGGAAGAGCATGATCACAGGCCAGACCTGCCTGGGAACCGCGACGGTCACCTCCCCATAGAGGCTCAGCCAGTAGGCGTCGAGGACATGGTAGGCGACGAAGATCAGGTGGCTGAGGAGGAGGGGGACCCCAAGCCAGAGGAGGGTTCGAAATATGGGGCCACTCACAACCCTATCCCTGTACCTCCCGATGCCATAGCTCTCCTGAGCCTCTTCAAAATCCTCATCCATGGATTCCCTTAACCTCAATTCATGAGCTAATAAGCCTTTGTCTGATCCGCGGAACAGCGGCCTCCCATTTCGGAGGGGAACCGATTTATTTCGGCTGATCCTTCAATCTCCGATGCCGTACTGTCCCAGCTGCGGGGCTGAGGTCCGGGAGGCCGACAACTTCTGCAGGCGCTGCGGCGCAAACCTCAGGGAGCTGGGGTTCCAGCCTGGAACGCCTGAGGAGGCCGTGAGGTCGGTGATGGTGAGGAGGATAGAGGGGATCAGGAGGAGGGACCCCGACGCCATCTCGAGGCTTGTGCAGAGGGAGAGGTACTCGAAGTTCGACGACTGGCCCCCATACGAGCTGCAGGGGCCTGAGGCCCTGGAGAGGGAGGCCGAGGCCCTGAAGGTCCTAAAGGAGTACAGGTATGAGACGATGGACTGGAAGGTGAGCATCCTAGGCGACCTCGCCCTGGCAACCTTCACGATAAGGTACAGTGGAGCCATAAGGGATAGAGGCTTCAACCTTAAATCCAGGGTGACGGCGGTCCTCGCGAGGAGCGGGGAGGAGTGGAGGCTCATCCACGAGCACTGGTCGAGATTCCCAGAGGAGAGGCCCTGAGACGAGCCTCAGGCGCCGCCTCCACATGGTGGCCGAACCCCTCAACCGATCAAGGCTTAAACCCTCAAAATAGCCATCAACAGGTGTAGGGCGGAAGAGGATGAAGGGCCTCCATCCAGCCGAGATGCCGACCCGAAAGAGGGGAGATCGATTCATCTACGGCCTTGGTTGAGGCTCAACCCCTTGACCGATGATGCCTTGAAGGTTATGTAGAGCTTCGAATCTAGGTTGAGGCTCATCTCCCTGAATGAGCGTTTGGTTATCTGGGCTGTGAAGCTCCTGCCCTCGCCGACCCTCACCTTAAGCTTCACGATGGGGCCTAGGTCGACTATCTCCGCCACCCTGCCCTGGAAGATGTTCCTGGCGCTTGAGATGAGGGGATTGGCCGAGAGGATTATATCCTCGGGGGGGACGTGCAACGTTACGTTTCCAGCCCATCTGAAGGCGGCCTCTATCTCCACGCCACCCCCAATGTCGACGATCGAGGTCCCCTCCGATGTGATCCTCGATACCCCAGTGAAGAGGTTTTCAAGCCTGGTGAAGCCCTCCACCGGTCTGGATGGGGCGCCCAGAACCTCCTGGTAGGCTCCGATCCGCTCCATCCTCCCCTGGTTCAGGAGGGCTATCCTCTTGGCCAGGCTCTCTGCCTGGAGCATGTTGTGGGTCGTCATGATTATCGTCCTCCCCTCCTCCCTATTCACCTGTCTGAGGACCTCCTCGACTATTGATGTGCTCCTCGGGTCCAGGTTCGCCGTCGGCTCGTCTAGGAGGAGGAGCTCGGGCTCCGCCACCAGGGCCTGGGCTAGGGCCACCCTCTGGGCCTCCCCGCCCGAGAGGGTTAGGGCGTTCTTATCCTCAAGCCCCTCCAGCTGGAGCAGCCTCAGCGCCTCCCCAACCCTCCTCTCGGCCTCCCCCTTGGATATGCCCCTCACCCTTAGGGGGTAGATGATGTTCTCGAGGACGCTCATATTGAAGAGAACCGTCTCTTGGAAGACCATCCCTATCCTCCTGCGGAGGATCACCCTCCCCCTCGGGGAGTAGTCTACGGGCTCGCCGTCGAAGAGGACCATCCCCTCCGTGGGCTCCTCGAGGAGGTCTAGGATCCTCAGGAGGGTCGTCTTCCCAGCCCCGTTCGGGCCCACGATGGCGAGGAGGTCTCCGTATCCACATTCGAAGCTGATGTCCCTCAGGACGTACCTTCCATGGTACTCCTTAGAGAGGCCTCTGGCCTCCACCTTCGGCATCTACCTTCTGCCCCCCTTGAGCTGGAGGAGGGTCAATCCGAGGTTTATCGCGAAGGAGATGGCCAGGAGGAGGCCTCCCAGGGCTAAGGCCATGGAGAAGTTGCCCAGCTCCGTCTCCAGGACTATGGCTGTTGTGAGGGTTCGGGTCACCCACCTTATATTCCCCCCCGCGATCATGATCCCCCCCACCTCAGATATGGCTGCTCCGAAGGCCACGATTATCGATGTGAGGACCCCCACCCTCGCCTCCGTTAGGACCATCCAGGCTGCCTGGGCCTCGGTGGCCCACAGGGATAGGGCTCTCTCCCTTACGCGCTCCTCGACGCTCCCAACCGCGGAGATGACGACCCCTATGATGATGGGCACGACCATTATCAGCTGGGCCATTATCATGGCCGTGGGCGTGTATAGGAGGCCGAGGCGCCCAAGGGGGCCTGAGGAGGTTAGGAGGAGGTAGACGACGAGGCCGGCGACGACGGGGGGGAGGCCCATGAGGGTGTTTATCACCCCCTTGAGCGCGATGTCGACGAGGCGTATTAGGGTTCGTTTCCCCCTGAACCTCCTGAGGCCGAGGAACGCGCCGATGGGTATCCCCACCAGCGCCCCGATGAGGACGGCCGTGCCGGAGACCCTTAGGGAGAGGAGGGTTATGCCTAGGACCTCGCTGAGGAAGGGGTCATCCATCTTGGCCTTCACCCTGAGGGTTCATGGGGGCGCCTCCATTAAATCCTCTCCCCCTTAGGGCTCTTGGCGGTCATACCATTCTAGCTCCTCCTCCTGCCTTGGGAAGCCCAGGGCCCTTGCCAGCATTATATCTCGGGCCATGGGCTTGAATTGGGCTTTGCCCCCCCTCCTGAAGCCTGCGATGAGGCTCTGCCCCTCCTCGGAGATCATCCACCTGGCCAGCGTGAGGGCGCCCTTGAAGTTCCTGTGGGGGTGCCTCTCGGGGTTCACGAGGATCAGGGCGTAGGGGTTCATGAGGGCTTGGTCCCCCTGAGCTAGGGGGGTCAGGTTCGGCAGCTGGCCCCTGAAGGAGATCCATGTCCCCCTATCCGTGAGCGTGTAGGCCCTCTTCTCGTTGGCCATCCTCAGCACCGTCCCCATCCCGGCCCCAGCCTCGAGGTACCATGCCTGGCCCCTCGTGGAGGGGCTCACCCCAAGCCTCCTCCATATGCTGAGCTCGAGGAGGTTTGTGCCCGACCTGTCCGCGCGGGAGATGAATATGGCCCTCCCGGCCTCCCCGGCCTCGGCGATCCTCCTGAAGGCCTCCGCAGCATCCTCCAGGCCTTCTATCCCCGCCGGGTCGTCCGATGGGCCTATTATAAGGAAGTCGTTGTACATGACGCCGACCCTGTGGACGCCGTAGGAGCCCTCCAAGAACTCGAGCTCGAGCTCCCTCGAGTGGACCAGGAGGAGGTCGGCGTCCCCCCTCCTCCCCGCCTCTATCGCCTGGCCCGTCCCCATGGGGAGGATGTGGACCTCTAGGCCGTACCTCTCCTGGAAGATGGGGATGAGGTGGTCGAGGAGGCCGGAGTCGTATACGCTCGTCGTCGTGGCCAGCACGACGGCGGCCCTCTTGGAGGCGAGGTGCCCTTCGTAGAAGAGGGCCGCGAAGATGGAGAGGAGGGTGAGGGATGCGATGATCGCCTTCGCCTTCGCCCCCATCATGGCGCTCCCAGCCGATATGTTTAGCCGAATATATCGGCTTCGCCCAACCTTTATTAGCCTTGCCCAAGGGGGGATACATGTGGCTGCCCAGGAGGAGGCGAGGCCACTCCTGAAGGCTGGAGAAGGGGGGGAGGCCCATAATGGGGCATGGCGGCGCCTCCATCCTCGAGGCGATAAGGGAGGAGGGCTCCCTATCAAGGGCCGCCGAGAGGCTTGGGATGTCCTACAGATACCTATGGAGCTACCTGGAGAGGATGAGGGAGGCGGTTGGGGAGCCCGTGGTGGAGACCTTCAAGGGCGGGAGGAGGGGGGGAGGGGGGGCCAAGCTAACGGAGGTGGGAGAACACCTCCTCAAGAAATATAGGAGGGTCGAGAGGCACCTCGCCG
>JBBIVO010000070.1:0-4850 GCA_037439685.1 Candidatus Bathyarchaeota archaeon
AAGGTCGCCGTTTACCGCAGTCCTCTGAGACATCCCGCTTATAAGGCCTGGTATGAGGTGGGCGACTACACTCCCCATGGCGAAGCCCACGAGGCTTCCCAGAACCCCGACGAGGAGGCCCTGGATAACATATATGAGGAGGACCCCCCTATCCCGCATCCCCAGCGCCTTTAGGATGCCTATCTCCCTAACCCTCTCAAGAACCGAGATCATCATTATATTCAGGGTTCCGAGGCCTGCGGCTATGAAAGACGTGCTCGCAATGGCGGTCAACAGAAAATTTATCTGGTCGGTGATCCTTGTCACCATCTCAACTATGTGTTTAATCGTGGTTACGGTGGCCCTCCCGCCGAAGACCTGCCCGATGATTTCAGAAAGCTGGTCGACCAGCTCCAAACTCTCCGCCTTTACAAGGATGACCGAGTATCCACCCCCCTTCACCAGGCTATTATAGTATTCCATGGGGATGAATATGGACGTGTCCGGCGGGAAGATCCCAGCCGCCCCATAGGTGGATAGGACCCCAACCACGGTGAAGACGAGCTGCCTCTGCCCAAGCTGCAGGAGGATGGGCTGCCCCTCCCTGTATCTCGACTGGCCGGCCTCGTCTATGGCGATCTTGTTTCCTATGAGGGCCTGCGGGGCTGGCACATCGAGGTATGGGCTCCCCTCATAGATCCTCAACTCCCCTAGAAAGTCTGGGAGATCCATCGATGATATGCCGACTAGGGTGATGGGGGTCTCTATGCCGGGGACCCTAACATTAATCCTTAACACCGGCGTTGCCTTGGCCACCCCAGGGAGGCTCCTGATCCTGACCACGTCCACATCCGTGAATGGAACCCTCCCCCTAACCGTGACTATTATGGAGTCGGGGCCGAGCTTCCCCAAGCTCTCCAGGATGCTCACCCTGGCCCCTTCAACCTGGGCCGAGGCGGATATTATGGTTGTAACCCCTACCGCGACCGCCAGAACGGTGAGGATGCTTCTAAGCCTCCTCTCCCTAAGCTGCCTCCAGGAGATCCTCAGGAGATCCTCAGGCTTCATATCCCATCACCCTAGCGTTGAGGCCTCTTCTTGGGTTTTCCCCCATCGGAGAGCCTGAACGAGCCCCTCACCTCTCCGGCACATCCACCCCCACCATCTGGCCATCCCTCAGCCTGATCACCCTATCACAGAACCTGACGAGCTCCAAGTTGTGGGTGACCATCACTATGGAGACCCCCTTCTCCTCAACAAGCCTCCTGAAGACCTCCATGATGGCCTGGGCTGAGGCGCTGTCTATGTTCCCCGTAGGCTCGTCTGCCAGGATGAGCTTGGGCTCGTTTATCAGGGAGCGTGCGATGGCAACCCTCTGCTGCTCACCCCCACTCAGCTCAGTAGGCCTCTTAAAGGCCTTATCCCCCAAGCCGACGAGCCTCAGAAGCTCCAGAGCCCTCTCCCTCCTCCTCTTAGGGTTCACCTTCGCGATGGCCATGGGCAGCTCGACATTCTCCACAGCCCTGAGGTAGGGGAGGAGGTTGTAGAACTGGAATATGAACCCCACCATCCTGTTCCGATAATCGGCCAATTTGCTTCCGTTGAAGCCTGAGATGTCTGAGCCCTCCACCACCACCCTACCCTTCGTGGGGGTGTCCAACCCTCCAATGATGTGGAGGAGCGTCGACTTACCTGAGCCTGAGGGGCCAACAACCGCCAGGAACTCCCCCTCATAAACCTCCATGTCCACCCCTCGAAGGGCGGGGTACTCCACCTTCTCCACCCTATAGACCTTCCAGAGATCCTCGACCGAGACCAGCTCCTTCACATCATCACCCCCGGCCATTAAGGGATACCTGCCATGTCCTACACGTAGGGGATTCTAAAGAAAAACCATTCCCCCTTCATAGCATGCCCTCTAGATACCTTCCTAACCAAAGTGAATGGAAGAGGTATATGGATTATTGAGCCCTTCCATGACTTGATTTTGAGCTTGATGAAGATGGAAGGGAGGCCAATTTTAGAGGATGGGGGGGTTGCGGGGAAGGGGCTTAAAGCCTGGCCGTTTCTCTCGTTTTCTCCTTCGGCTCCCACCTGAACCTCCAGAGGCCCTCAGCAACATCCTCTATCGCTATTTGAAGGGCGCCGGCCAGCTTGTCACTGATCAGCGGCTCATCGGCTAAATAGGAGACTACCAAGTCTGCCTCAACCTCCCTCAACCCCACATCCTCTGCTACAACGCTCACCATAACAGCCCTTGGTATTATCCACACCTTTAAGGGGCCTCCAGCGGTGTTGAAGACCGTTTCTATCGCCTCTGGCGGGGGAGGCCAGATATTGAGGCCCCTCGCCAGGTTGAGGGGGATCAGAAGTTGCGGTGTCTCAGCCTCGTAGCCGCTGTTGACCAGAGCTAAAGTCTCCCTGGTGAGGTCTCCCCTTCTAAGCCTTAGCTTCAGTCGGACGGCCAGTTAAGACACCTCTGGCATCTATCCTACCCACACGCGGGGTCTTAGCCCTAATTCGACCGACCCTCATCCTTTAAGGACCCATGCTAAAGTGGGGGAGAAGTGAAGATAAAGGTTTTCTGGGAGCAGAGCCGTAAGGGGAAAGGTCCGTCAAAGGTGCATCTGGCCTTTCATAGAGGGAAGACGATTGAGCTGACGACCCAGAGAATGGTGCTCCGGCCGGGATTTGAACCCGGGATCTCGGGCTCGAGAGGCCCGCATCCTTAACCGGACTAGACGACCGGAGCTCGCCAAAATTCTTTCCACCCAGCTCGGATTTAAATCTTCCATGAGTTTATGGAGAAATAAAAATGGTTATCTATAGATCCGTTCTGAGTTTTAGGATGTTCGCTATATTGGCCTTTTCAT
Organism: Candidatus Bathyarchaeota archaeon; assembly: GCA_037439685.1. Taxonomy (GTDB): domain Archaea; phylum Thermoproteota; class Bathyarchaeia; order TCS64; family TCS64; genus JAGTRB01. The sequence continues at coordinate 2,853 of JBBIVO010000070.1, forward strand.
CGATTATCGGCTTGATCTTGCCGTTTCTGGATGTGAAGAGGGCTGTCACTCCTGGGCCGTGGCCTGATATGACGCAGTTTGTGTGGACCACTATCCCCACGGTGACTGCGCCCTTCCGGTATATTCGGCCATAGCTGTTGTCGGCGTCCATTATAGCGACCAGGTCTCCCAGCCTCAGGTCCTCTAGGCCATACTCCTTCACGGTCCCCTCGTCGAAGAGGGTTATATCGTAGTCGCCTGAGGCTACGTGGCTTGATCCCAGCCCAGAGCCCATGATGGCCGCCGGCACCAGGTGGGTCACGGGGACCTCTAGGAGGCCGTCCACGATCCTGGGGTTGAGGGCCTCAAGGAATCCCGGATCCGTGTTGAAGACCTTCACCTCTGGAAGGTCTAGGAGCTGGAGCCCCACCCCGTAGGCCTTGATCATCACCTTATCCTCTAAGACCAGCCTCTCCATCACCTCGGGCTGGAAGTCCACCATGACGTGCTCGATGCCCCCATGCTTTCCGACAACTACGCCTCTCTCCCCCTTGGCGCTCCCCGAGACGACTATGGCCTCGTTCCCTATGCAGCTGAGGACGTTTAGGGCCCTGCTCTGGCCCTGGGGGTAACGCTGATCCTGGACCCTATTCTCGAGGCTCACCCCAGGCTCCACGTGGTCGGCCATCCACCCGCAGGCAGGGTCCCCCACCCTGACGTTGTATGTGATGCCACCCACGCCTGGGAGGATGACGGGCTCCCCCTCCGCGGATATCTTGTAGACCTCGGCCCCAACAACGGGGCTCACCACCTCTCCTATGACGGAGATCTTGACCAGCCTATCCCTATTCGTCCTTAACATCCGGGTCGAATACCATGGGTTTCAACCCCTTGTTAAGGCTTTTCATCAGCGCTCTAATGAGACGATGGAAGGGTCTCATGACCCCATTCCAGTTTCATCGTCTCTAAAAGGTTGCTAGATAAAAAATATGTGGTGAAGTAGCATGCCGATTCTGATGGGCGTATCGTGGGCCGCTTTTTGAAGGTAAAGATGGGGGCGTATGTGGTATTTAGGTTATTCCTCGCCTGCCTCGGTCTCCTCTCCCTTCTCTCCAGGTGGGGTTGTCTCCTTCTCAGAGCTGGCGGCTATCACATCGTCTATTCTCAGTATCATCGAGGCCACCTCTGTGGCTGATTTGATGGCCTGGACCTTCACCACCATGGGCTCTATCACCCCCTCATCCAGCATGTTCGCCACCCCGCCCTTGAAGATGTTCACGCCGTATGGGTATCCGTCGGCCTTCTCGTGGGCTGCCTTCAATGCCACCATGGTGTCCAGCACGTCTTGGCCGGCGTTCTCGGCCAGGGTCTTGGGGATCACCTCTAGGGCCTCGCTGAAGGCCTCTATGGCCAGCTGCTCCCTTCCCCCCACCTGTCTAGCGTATCCCCTTAGGGCCTTTGAGAGCTCTGCCTCTATGGCTCCCCCGCCGGGCACCATCTTCGGGAGCTCGGCTACGTCGGATATGACGTATAGGGCGTCCTTCATGGACCTCTCAGCCTCGTCCATCATCCTCTCCAGGCCCGCCCTTATGAAGATGGAGACGGCCTTCGGGTCCTTGCACCCCTCGACGAAGACCATCTTGTCGTCGCCTATCCTCCTCTCCTCCACCAGCTCGCACCTCCCTAGGTCTGAGGGTTTCAGGTCGTTGAGGTTGGAGACTATCCTGGCCCCAGTGGCCTTCGCCAGCTTCTCCATATCCGACTTCTTCACCCTCCTCACCGCCAGGATGCCCTCCTTAGCTAGGAAGTGCTGGGCCATGTCGTCTATCCCCTTCTGGCAGAAAAGGACGTTCGCCCCGCTCTCCTTCACCTTGTCCACCATCCTCTTCAGCATAGAGGCCTCCTGGTCGAGGAAGGCCTTTATCGCCTCAGGCCTGCGGATCCTTATCTCGGCGCTTATCTCCGTCTTCTCAACCTCTAGGGCTGCGTCCACCAGGGCTATCTTCGCATCCTCAACCC
>JBBIVO010000071.1:0-4394 GCA_037439685.1 Candidatus Bathyarchaeota archaeon
ACTTTACAGGAGGGGTTATCATGAAACTTAATGAAGAAAATTCAACGAGCTCTGCATCTTTTAAAGAAAGTTTTTCAAGAAAAAATTTGAAACTAAAGGTAACGAAGTTAATTAGACTACAAATAGACTATAAAGTGATATTAAGGGTGGATCAAAAATGAATGATGATGTTGAACTTGTAGAGACTATTCAAAACACAGCGACTTTTTTCAACCTACTTTTTGACTTGATTTTTAATTTAACTGGTAAAATAAGATGGGATACAATCGAAAAAAATTTTGACGATGTTAAAAATATATACATAAAGATAAAAGAAAGTTATAAAAAATTTGTTGATATTCAATTCTCTGAAATTGAGCGAAATCTTTTAGAACGTAATCCTGAGATGATTCCCATGGAAACATATAATGTCATTGAGAAAATAATGAATTTTTATGATGGATTGAATGAAGTTGAAGATAAAGATATTAAAAATTTTATTTTAAAATATTCAGATTTTAAAACCATAATCAAATCATCGGTTTTGTTAAATGATATTATTTTAGGTATAATTGTAGAAGATAAAAATATCGATTCTGAAATAGATGTTTTTCTAAGTTTTCTAGGTTCTGCTTCGAAAAAAAGGAACATTAATTTAGATAAAGACTATGTCGTGAAACTCTTTGAGGAATTGAAGGTAAGTAAAAAAGATGGCCAAGCTATAATGAAATTAAGATCCTTTTTAAGTTATTTATTCGGTAGATATTTTGCCTCAGGAGAGTCTAAGATCTCTCTCCTATCGGCATAAATAATTTATATAGATTTTTAAATTCTCGCGCGCTCCCCCATCTTGGGCGTAGATAATGTCGTATATCTTTCAGGAGAGGTCTTGGGGTGGGGCTGCGAGGAGGTGCTGCGTTGCGGAGCGTGGCATGGTCGCCTCGAAGCACCCCCTCATAGGGAAGGCTGGAATAGATGTTATGAGGAGGGATGGTAACGCGGTGGATGCCGCTGTGGCCGCGGCCTTTGTCGACTGCGTCGTTGAGCCTGCCATGAACGGCATAGGAGGAGAGGGTGTGATGGCCATCCACATGTGCTCAGGAGAGGATATCATAATAGACTATGTTGGGAGGCCCTCCAAGCGTTGCACCCCAGACATGTTTGAGCTGCTTGAAGAGGTTGAGCCGGGCTGGATGGGGTGGAGGCGGGTGAAAGATGACGCCAACATCATAGGCCATAAGGCTGCAACGGTGCCCGGAACCGTGGCTGGGCTGGCCAAGGCCCTGGAGCTCTATGGCACCATGGAGCTTGGAGAGGTGATGGAGCCCGCGATAAGGGTGGCCGAGGAGGGTTTCCCGGTGGGCTGGTGGACCGTATCCCACATAGTCCAGACGATGCACAGGTTCTACAGGTTCCCTGAGTGGAGGAGGCTCTTCCTCAAGGATGAGAGGTATCCGCCCCTACCCTACACCCACGCCAGGAGGGGCAGCCCAGACCTTCTCGTAAACAGGGATCTGGCAAGGTCTCTTAGGCTCATAGCCGAGGAGGGGCCTGAGGCATTCTACCGTGGGGAGATAGCCGAGGCCATTGCCGAGGATATGGAGGGGAATGGGGGGCTCATCTCCCTGGAGGACCTCGCCATGTATGAGCCCATCGTCTCCAGGGCCGCGAGGGGGGAGTACAGGGGCTTCGAGGTCGTCTACGACCCTAGCCATGCGGGGACCACCCTGATGGAGATACTCAACATCTTGGAGGGATACAGCCTCTCGAATCACGGGTTCGGCTCCTACGAGCACCTTCACCTGCTCGCCGAGGCGATTGGCCTAGCCTACTCCGACAGGTTCAGGTATATGGGGGACCCCGACTTCATAAGGGTGCCCCTTAAGGGGCTGGCCTCCAAGGGCTACGCAGAGGAGTTAAGGAGGCGCATAAGCCTGGAGAGGGCCCTTGAGCCGAGCCCCGGAGACCCCTGGCCCTATGAGAGGTGCACAACGGCCCTTACCGTTGTAGACGGGGAGAGGAATGCCGTGGCCGTCAACCAGACCCTAGTGGACGCCTTCGGATGCGGCGTGGTCGTGCCGGGGACTGGGATCGTGCTGAACAACGCCATGTATGGCCTCAACCCTGAGCCAGGCCACGCCAACTCCATTTTGGGGAGGAAGAGGAGGATACAGAACGTCTGCCCGACGATACTGTTGAGGGATGGCAAGACCTTCATGGCTATAGGGGCCCCAGGGGGGAGGGCCATCCAGACATCTATTGTTCAGGCCATCGTCAACCTCGTCGACTTCGGAATGGATATACAGTCGGCCATAGAGGCTCCCAGGATCACTAGGGAGACTGGGGAGATACAGCTTGACAGTAGGTTCTCGAGGGAGGTCTATGAAAAACTCTCCTCAGCTGGCCATAGGGTAGCCTACATAGATAAGGAGATCGGGGGCTGGGGAAGGCCTGTAGCAATAGTCGTGGACGATGAGACGGGCCTACTATACGGAGGCGTCGAGAGCCACTTCCTGGGCTTCGAGTCTGAGGCGATAGGGTACTGAATAACACTCAAAGGCTCCCCATTATTCCTTTTGAGGGTGGGAAGGCCGAGCCTTCAACTAGGGGGAGGGGGTATTCCTGTATAGCTATCCGAATGGCCTTATAAAAACAATATATAAGGGTTTTCAAGGCTATCCACATCGCAATGATTGAGGGATGGGTTTAGCATGGTTAAATAAGGACATCGCGATAATCGGGGCATGTTATGGTGGAGGATATCGCGATCATCTGGGATGTCTTTTAGATGCATCTATCTAAGAAGCACCATCATTTAGGCTCTTTTCGCCTCTTGAGATACCAGATTCTCCCGCTTTTGCTCGGCTCGATATAGAAGTCAGGATTATAGAAGAGCATCTCCTTCACGAATTCTCTCATGGTGGTTCTGGAGCCATCTGACCTAAAGATCACCTCGTCGAGATCCACGGTGACGCGTTTAGCCCTCTTCTCCTCCAATCGAAAGTCAACCTAGAAAATTTGGCGGCATCCCCCTATAATTTTTACTCTTCCTCAGCGCCTCGTCCCATCTTTCTGTTCTTTGGGATTAAAAGCCGGCTATGTTGTCCAGGTCTTCCACGGCCCTGGTTCCGAGGGCTGCCATGAGCCTCCCGATCCTCCTCCTCATGTCGGCCTCAACCCTAACCCCCCTGCTCTCCAGGAGTGGGTGTATCTCCCGGTTGATCCTCCCCCCCTCCCTGTCGAAGTCGCTCAGGATCAAGACCTTCCTACTCCTCCCAGCCACCTCCTCAGCCAGGTCGACGTGGGCCTCGCGTCTGGAGATCACCTCTATCTGGCCACGGTATCCCAGGCGTTTTAAGGCCTCAGCGTCCCTCATCCCCTCGACCAAGACCGTGTCCACCGCCTCCTCAGCCTCCCTCAGGAGAAGGGTGAGCTCGGCCAGGGCCTCCTCTCTATATCGTTTCAAGTTCATTCTTCCAATTACGCCTCCGAGACTAGGATCACCGATATGTCGTTCACATTTGTTTCTGTCGGGCCGGTTATTATGTGGTCGCCGAGCTTCTGGAAGAAGCTGTAGGAGTCATTTTCTCTGAGGTGCATCCCTGGCGAGAGGCCCATGGCCCTAGCCCTCGTAATGGTTGAGCCGTCTACTATGGCTCCGGCAGCATCGGTAGGGCCATCCACGCCGTCCGTCGCCATGCAGGCTATCACGGCGTTGAGCCCCTCGATCTTGAGGGCGGAGCTCAGGGCCATCTCCTGGTTCCTTCCCCCCTCCCCCTCCCCGTGACGGTCACCGTTGTCTCCCCGCCCGCGATGAGGGCTGCGGGGGGTGGAATGGGGTTGCCCGATGCCGCGACCTCCTGGGCTATCCCTCCGAGAACGGTTCCAACGTGCCTGGCCTCCCCCTCCACCCTCGTTGAGAGGAGGAGGGCCCTATACCCTAGGGTTGAGGCCCTGGAGGCGGCCGCCCTGGCCGCGATGATGTTGCTGCCCACCACTATGTTGAAGACCCTTTCGAATATCTTGTCCCCCGGCTTCGGGGTATCCTCGACCTCTCCCTTAAGGCCCGCCTCTATTCTGGATCTGATGGATGGGGCGACCTCGTCCCACAGGCCATATCTGTAGAGGATCTCCTGGGCGTCCTGGAAGGCTGTCAAGTCCGGGGCTGTAGGCCCCGAGGCTATCACGTTTAGGGGGTCTCCCACGACGTCCGATAGTATAAGGGCTATGGTGGTTGCGGGGTAGGTCCTCCTAGCCAGCTGCCCCCCCTTTATCAGGGAGAGGTGCTTCCTCACCACGTTGAGCTCGTTTATTGTTGCCCCACATCTCAATAGCATTCTCGTCACCTCCCTCAGCTCCTCCAGCCCTATCCCCTCTGCCGGTTCGGCCATGAGGGCTGAGCCCCCTCCCGAGAT
>JBBIVO010000072.1:0-4301 GCA_037439685.1 Candidatus Bathyarchaeota archaeon
ATTCAACTGGGATTGTTACCATACTCTTACTTGTAACCTTTGCAATGTAACCCATCAAATCACCATGTATTTCATAAGAAAAATGGGTATTTAAACATTTACCATGAAAATCCTTAGTCTCCTTAGCCTTCAAAGAGTCAGACGGCTTAACCCCTGTGCTCCATGGTTCAGCCATTAGTTGCCTCAACCATCTTGGAGAGCAGGTGTTTCACCGCGTCTTTCCTATACCTTGCGAGCTCCAAGGGGCGTTGAACAGCACCTTCTTTGAGGCATCAGGGATCTCAACCGAGACCATCTTTCCCTCATCATCATAGCCTAGGAGCATTTCGTCATCGATCAACTCTCGGCCAGGGCCCTCCCGAACCTTAAGAACTGGAGGGTCGGCCTCGGGGCCATACCTAAGGGTTAAATCCATCTTCCAGACCTCTCCCTCCCAGGAGCCGAGGAATCAAGTGAGCTGCTATATAGGGCAGTAATGATGAATGTTTCCTCCTCTCTTCTCTCATAGACGACGGCCAAGTTGCTTTCCATTTTACGGCAACATACCTCCCCGCAACCGAATCATTAAAGAGCTTCATCTGGATTCCTAATCGCCAACCCCTAGTTATACCCATTTCTTGAAAGCTCCTTGGAAAGTTTATCTGCCACATGGCGGCTTATTGCCAAAATAGACAGCCTTGAACCATTCCACCGTTCTGCGCATGCCCTCCTCGACCGGCACCGTCAACCTGAAGCCTAGGTCCCTCTTAGCCTTCGTGGAGTCGGGCGTCTTCACCCTCGTGGTGAAGGGCTCAGCCTCCAGGTAGGTCACCTTAGAGTCGTCCTTGCTGAGAAGCCTCAAGATCAGGTCGGAGACGAACTTTATCTCATACTGCTGGTCGCCGCCCAGGTTGTAGACCTCTCCGGGCTTGAAGTCGTCGAGGATGTTGGCGAGGGCTCTGCAAACGTCGTCAACGTACTCTAATGTTCTTTTATGGCCGAGATAGACGGTGTAGGGCTCGTCGTGTAGGGCTTTGTATATGAACCTCGGTATCCAGCCTCGATAGGGCGTGTAGTGCTCACCCGGGCCGTATACGTTGAAGAGCCTCACCCTAACGGTCTCGGTTCCAAACATGGCGGCTGAGTTCATTATCTGAAGCTCGTTAACCCACTTCGAGATGGCGTAGTCGTTCATCTGCCTAATAGGAACCTTATCCATCACGTCCTCGCTCATGACTCCGCCGTAGTCGCCGTAGACCTCGGCGCTGCTGAAGAAGACCATGCGGAAGCGCCTCCTCTCCTGCATCCTAAGGATGTTCTTCGTGCCAACAACATTCGTCAACCAGAGGTTCTCATAGTAATCCTCACCATTCCATCGGCCATACTCTGCTGCTGCGTGATAGACATAGTCGAAGGTATGCCCCTCAAAAAGGTGTTCAACCTGCCTGTACTTGCTGACGTCGCAGCGGATGTAGTTCCGCAAGTCGCTGTGCATCAGGTCGCATATCCAAACCTCATGTCCGCGCCTCTCAAGCTCCCATACCAGGTTTAAGCCTATAAAGCCCCTTCCGCCGGTAACCAACACCCTAGCCAAGCTCTTCCCCCAAGATTCTAGCTATTCTCTCCCCAGCCCTCCCGTCGCCGAAGGGGTTGGGCCATCCCCTCGGCTTCTCCAGCATGTACTCAGCCCTCTCAACGATCTCGTCCGGCTCTGTCCCTGCGAGGATGTTTGATCCCACCTCTAGGGTTTCAGGCCGCTCAGTGTTATATCTCAATGTCACGCAGGGAACGCCGAGTATGCACGCCTCCTCTTGGACGCCGCCTGAATCCGTCAAGATGAGCTTGGCGTTACTTTCAAGCTGGAGGAAGCTCAGATAGTCAAGGGGCTCGACAAGCCTTATGCCATTAACCTCGATTTTGAGGGCCTCCATACGCCTCTTAGCCCTTGGATGAGCCGGATAAATGACCGGTAACCTGAGCCCTTCTCGAACCCTCTCCAGCCCTTCAAGGATCTTCCTGAGCCTCTGCTCATCGTCCACGTTCTCCTGCCTGTGGACGGTGGCTAAGAGGTAGCCGCCGCCCTCAAGCTCTAGCCTGTTGAGAACATCCGTTTTCCCCTTCGAGATCTCCAGGTTTTGGATGATGGCATCCACTATAGTGTTTCCCGTGACGAAGACCCTCCCCTCCGGAAGCCCCTCATTAATTAAGATCGCTTTAGCCCTCTCAGTTGGGGCGAAGAGCAGGTCGGAGCAGTGGTCGGTTAAAGTCCTGTTTATCTCCTCAGGCATCCGCCTGTCGTAGCTTCTGAGGCCCGCCTCAACGTGTCCAACCTTAATTCCAAGCTTGGCCGACGCCAAAGCTCCTGCAAGCGTCGTGTTCGTGTCGCCTTGCACGAGAACCACCTCTGGCCTCTCCTTCTTAAGCACCGATTCTATTCCAATGAGCATCTTCCCGGTCTGCTCAGCGTGGCTCCCTGACCTAACGTCCAGATTATACTTTGCCCCTGGCAGCTCAAGCTGCTCAAAGAAGACCCTATCCATGTTGTAGGAGTAATGCTGACCGGTATGCAAGATAAAGTGGTCGATGGCTTCACGTTCAAGGATTCTGATGACGGGCGCTAACTTTATTATCTCAGGCCTAGTGCCTAGGACAACCGCCACCTTCACTTAGGTATCCTCTTAATCCTGGAAATGACGGTGCCGCCTTCGGTATATGGCTTCCAAGGGTCAACACACTGGACATAGGCGCTCTCCGCATCCTCAGGCCTTGTCAATCCGAGCTTTAGGGGGTCTACACCCTCATCCAACGCAACCGCGTAATGGAGAATCACCGAGAGGGCGTGGATGCATAGCGTGTCGGTCCTATCCAGCAGTATGCTCGGCCCATCGATCACTATCCTGTCCCCAACCTTATGGACTGGGCATCTGCCCCTAACCTCGACAGCCTCTATCTCCAGCATCTCACTCGGCCTCCCTGACGGCGCTGATGAGCGCCCATAGGATTACCGCCGTGGCGAGGAGCATCAGCCCGATGATGGTTGCTCCTATGGCGACCAGGGCTATGTTGGTTGCCACCTGGCGGGTTGCCGCGAGGGTTTGGAAGGCCCATATCCAGAACCCCGTGCCCACCCTATGAGGGATGGGTGAGGCTTTGGGCTCTCTTTGGAGGGATGGCCCACCTAGGCCTTCGAGGGATGAAATCGATATGGCATGTCGTCTATGTGGGCCTCACCTGAAGGGGTTTCTAGGCCCTCAACCCTCAACATCTTAAGGGGCTGGAGGCTCTAGGCCGTGAGGCCCCGCCTAGTTGGCGCCTGAGGGGCCTCACCTTAGGAGGGGGACACACGCCTTAGGGCCTTCCCGTAGGCCTTGAGGAGGAGGGGTGCGAAGAGGATGGACAGAACCATCAGGCTCTCACCCGTGAAGAGCTGGGCCTCCAGGCTTCGGAGGGGCTGGAAGACGGTGGGCTCTGCATATATCCTGAGGGATGGCTTGAGGCTTAGAGAGCCTCCTATCTGGGCCTGGAGGCCAGCCCGAACCCAGAGGGAGTAGCCATATAGGGGCCAGAGGATGGGGGTGTAACCGTTGAAGAGGTCTAGGATGGGGTGGGAGGCTATGGAGAGGAGGCCGTAGGAGAGGCCTCTCAGGAGGCCTCGGTTAAACCTGTAGGCTAGCAGGAGGAGGGGGAGACCAAAGGCCATAAGCAATATGATGGAGTGGGATGGAGACCTGTGAAGGAGGAATAGGGCGTCGAGGTCTGGCACCAGGGCGAGGAGGGAGAGGGGGATGGCCCTCCTGGGCTCCACCCCAGCCAATGTGAGGGCGAGGAGGGGAACCGCGAAGTGGATGGCCGGCTCCACCAGAACAACCCCAGGTCTACAATACGGCCCAGTGGCTCAGCAAAACCTCGCGAGGCCTAGACCCATGGCGGGAGATGGGGCTCATCCCGATCGATGGGGCCTCTCTTTCTCCTAAGATTCAGGTCTGGTAGGCGGCGGAGGGGTATCCTGATCCTCACGAGCTTATGGCCTTCCTCAGCTAGGCTGCGTTGCACCCATACCCACCCTTCAGCCCTCTCCCCCTTTCTCGGCCTCCTCCTTCTCTTCCTCCTCCTTTATCCCCTCGAGCTCCTTCTCCAGCTCCTCTATTGGTTTGGGTGGTGGCGTGGTTGCTAGGGTGTATCCTATCCACGCCACTATGGCTAGGAGGGCTGCCACGGCGGCGAAGGCTGAGACCTGTATGACGAGAACCGTCCAGGGGGAGAGGAATACGAGCCAGAAGTATATGCAGATGCCCAGGAGGCTCCCCACGAGGATGCCCGCC
>JBBIVO010000073.1:0-4101 GCA_037439685.1 Candidatus Bathyarchaeota archaeon
CAGCCCTTATGGCCACATCTAAAGCCTCTGAGGCGAACCTGGATATTGGGACCCCGGCCCTCTCAGCCGCCTCTCTAAGCCCTTCGATTATCCTTCTCGGGAGGATTATCAGCCTGGTCCCATCGGTTGACCTCAAGCTCGCGGGCCTTGTCATATATCTTCACCCTGCCTCTTCAAAGCCCATCTTTAGGAGGCCCTTTGATACCTCCCTGCTCTTCACCCTATATCCTAGGATGTCGAAGACCCCCTCTATGAATAGGCTTAGGAGGGCTAGGTAGCCTTGGGTGAACCCTTCGCCTATGAGGGAGATGTAGACCGTTCCTCCTCTTCCCTCCTTAACCTCAAGCTCTGGGGGGCCGAAGGCTAGGAGTTCTAAGGCCTCCCTGAAGGCCTTAAGGTCTTCATTGCCCATGCTCTTGAGGTACTTTCCGTACCAGCGTCCAGTCTCGATCCACATCTTGGAGGCCTCTCCCCTTGCCCTCTCGTAGGCCAGCTCTGAGATCTCGTATAGGAGGCGCCTCATGGTGAAGGTGAATCCCAGCCTCCTAGCCCTCTCTATGATGCCCCTCTCCTCTACAATATCCCTCAGCCTTAGGCCGGCCTCCTCAACTCTTAAGGCCTGTTCGAGGATCTCGTTCACCGTCTGGAATACGGTTATCCCCCTCCTCTTCGCCAGCTCGACGACCCTGTTGGCTGTATCCTCGTCGGCCGCCAGCATCTTCCTCCTAGGCAGAAGGCCCACCCCGAAATACTACGGGATGAAATACCCTCCAGCCCTCAAAAATGTTGCTGAAGAAAACCGTGAAGACAAACCCATTCGTCAAGCCTTCAACCATGTATTTTAGGTGCTCACCCATTCCTCACCCGTTGTTATAAGATCGGGGCTTTCGACCATCATAGACAAGAGTGATTGCTCAACATCTTCGACACCTTCTAATCCTAAAGGCAATTTTAACCCTAAGAGTTCTCCAAAACCATAGGCAATTTCCAAGATAGAGGATTACAGTATATATTCTCTGGTCCTGCAGCCTTAAATAACCCAACCTTTACTTTTAGACTCTCAACTCTTCTAGAAGGCCTCATATCTCTTGTAGCAATTTTATCGTTCAAAAAGATCGCTGTAGCAGAGATTAAGGGGCCTCTTAATTCTATGATTTTTCCCTCTGCCCTCAACATAGGTTGAATAAAGTTCCGCTATCATCTCATCATAATTTATGATGCTAAGAGACCTAGGAACCTTTTTCACTAGCTTTAAGTTTTCATCAGCTTTTTGGAGGTATATGCGCCGTGATATGTTTCGAAGGCAGATATTGCAGTGGGCCTCAGGGGCTCGTTCTCCCCTCTAACTTCTCCATCCTCTCTGTGATGTGGAGAACCTCCATTAAGAGCATCATGAGGATGTTGTATCGAGAGGATTATTCTGCTTCCTCAGCCGTCCTGCCCCATATCCCCCATCTCTGGCTTTAATAGGTCTCCTCTTAAGCTCTCTATGGTCTCCTGCCCCCTAACCCGCTGGACTGGAGCGCCTAGGCTCCTCCTCAGCCGGGAGCCTTAAGATGACATCGGTGTGGGATCTCCTGTCCTTCTTCCCGAGGAGGGGTCAAATCGGCAGAGGTGAATTGGTTGAGCTAAGCCCCTGACTCAGTTTGGAGGTTCTCCCACCCTGTATAGGATCCTGCCAGGCCTGGCCCCTGTGTGTCTTCCCCCATCGACGACTAATACCCCGTTAACCGTGACGTACTCTATCCCCTCCGGGTATCTTCTAGGCTCCAGCTGGTCTCCCCTGTCTGTGATGGCCTCCGGTTTCATGATGACGATGTCCGCGTGGGCTCCAGGCCTTATGGTGCCTCTGTCCCTTAGCTTGAACTTCTTAGCGGGCTGGGAGGTGACCCTCCTCACCGCCTCCTCCAGGGTTAGGGTCTTGCTCTCCCTTACGGCCCTCCTGAAGTATCTTGGGAATCCGCCGTAGCTGTTCTCGTTGGGCATGTACCAGGGTGGGTGGCGGCACTCCCATTTGTCGTCGATGGCGAAGGTGTCTATCCCGACCATCATCTCAGGATGCTTGTAGAACATCAGCTTAGAGGAGTCGTCGTCCCCCCTCCTCACCGCCTTCGTATCGGGATCCCTTGCTAGAACCTCCATGAGGGCGTCGAGAGGGTCGAGCCTCAGCATCTCTGCCACCTCCGCCAAGGTCTTCCCTATGAACCTCTCCTCCCTGCAGCAGGCTATGGTCGGCTCTGCCGCCCAGTTGGGGTTTATGTTCGGGTTAAGGCCGTACCATCTCCCGGAGATTATGGTGGCCTTTATCTCTGACCTGAACTCCTCCATCTTGAGGGCCTCGGCCAGCCTATCCCTTGAGCCTATGACCCTCAGCCATGGGAGGAGGAGGCCTACCAGCCAGGGAGAGGTGTAGATCCCCCCTGTCAGGTGGTGGGGTATCAGGTCGAAGTTCACGTCGACCCCCTCCCTCCTGGCGTCGTCTATGAGCTTCAGCGTGGCCTTCACTGAGGCCTCCGTCATCACCTCGCTCCCGGAGGGGTAGACATCGTAGAGGGGGCTGAGATGGGATATCTGGACTGGGATCTTGCACCTCCTCCCGACCTCTATGGCCTCTAGAACCCCCTTCGCCTTGGGTGGGGGAGGCTCCCCCGGCCTCCTCTCCCTCCTCAGCCCTGTTCTGAGGCTGTGGCTCGTGTATATGCCGCCATACTCGGCTACAACCTTGGCGCATGCGACGAGCTCATCCAGTTCGGCATAGTATCCGGGCTCATAGTCCCTGCCTACGCTGAGGCCCCTGCACCCCTCCTCCATGGCCAACCTAACCTCCTCCTGCATCCTCCTAACCTCCCTCCTCGTGGCCTTCCTCCTGTAGTCGGGGCCCATCACCAGGGTCCTTATCTCCCCATGGCCGACTAGGGGGACATAGTTCGGGCTCAGGCCCTTTGCCTCAACCCTCTTGAAGAACTCCCCCATGGTGTGCCAATCTATCTCCCAACCATAGAGCTCCCTGTGCCTCTCGTTCACCAAGTCCCTTGGGAGAACCCTATCGAGATAGTACATGTGGGGCGCCACCTCGCAGTAGAGGTCGTACAGGAAGTAGGCATATCCAAGATGGTCTCCGTAGGGTCCTGGGCTCGCCCCGCAGTTCCCGCCAACGAAGGTGGTTATCCCCTGGCGTAGGAATCCCTCAGCCTCCGGGTAGTATAGGATGGAGAGGTCGCCGTGGCTGTGGACGTCGATGAACCCTGGTGTCACCGCCAACCCCTCAACATCTAAGACCAGCCCCGCATCGCCCTTCACTTCTTCTCCCACCTCGGCTATCCTATCACCCCTTATGGCGACAGAGCCCCTGAAGGCCTCCGAACCAGTCCCATCCACAATGAGGCCGTTAACGATTAGAATGTCAAACTCCCTAGACATACGTATGAACCTATAGGCTTCACCCTCTTAACATTTTCCAGACCCCAACCTCTAGGGTGTATTTTCTCCACAAGACTTTAACCGGATACATCACCCGGAATGGAGGAGCCAAGCCATCCAAATCACCTAAAAAATCTAAATCTACTCCTTTAAGCTTAAACATTCCCTTAATTGAAGAGACCGTCCTCAAGACAATATAACTTAGATTTAACCCTAAAATGAGGGCCTCTATCAAATTATAAAGTTATAAACCAAACAACATAAAATATTTTTATTTAATAGTGATTGTTTTATCCACTCTTAAGATTTCCACTACCTCCTTGAGGGTTTTCATTGTCTCGTTAAGCATCCTTCTCGTCTCACCTATCTCCTTAATAAGGATTTCAAGGATCACTGTTAATTTTGAAGATATCTCTCCATACTTCTCCAAAATTAACTTAAAATTTTCATCAGTTCTATGAGCAAAATCTCTAAACTCATCTCTATAATCTCTGAATTCCCCAACAAAGCCTCTAAACTCATCCCTGTAATCTCTGAACTCCTTCCTGAATTCATCTCTATAATCTCTGAATTCCCCAACAAAGCCTCTAAACTCATCCCTGTAATCTCTGAACTCCTTCCTGAATTCATCTCTATAATCTCTGAATTCCCCAACAAAGCCTCTAAACTCATCCCTGTAAT
>JBBIVO010000074.1:0-3921 GCA_037439685.1 Candidatus Bathyarchaeota archaeon
GGTGGCCTATCAGAGGGCGGCCAACAGAGGAAGGCTCACCCTTCGCGTCTACGCCCTATACGGATTCGTGAGGAGCGTGGAGGAGGCGAGGGAGGCCGTCAGGAGAGTCACGGTCTACGGGGACGACATGTTCAGGATAGGCGGGGTGAAACTCAGCCTCGATGGGGGGGTCGTGCCAAAGACCGCGATGTTCTATGAGCCCTACGCGGGTGAGCCCGAGAACAGGGGCAGGTCCAAATGGAGGAAGGTGGACCTCATAGAAGCCGTCAGCATCCTCCACGATGCGGGCTTCCAGTGTTGCATCCACGCCATAGGGGATGAGGCCATAGACTGGGCGATAGACGCCTTCGAGGAGGCCATGAGGAGGAATCCAAGGCCAGACCCGAGGCACCAGGTCATCCACATCTACTACCCCACGGCAGAGGCGGTGGAGAGGGTGAGAGGGCTGGGCCTCATGGCAAACGTCCAATCGGTCTTCATCCACTTCGAGGGGGACACATACATCAAGAACCTCGGGGAGGGGAGAGGCGAATGCGTCAAGCCATTAAGGACCCTCATAGGGAGGGGGATACCAGTGGGAAACAGCCAGGACTACCCATCTGGGCCCGTATCCTCAAGCCTAGGCCTATGGGCCGCCGTGACGAGGAAGACGAGGAGCGGAAGGACCATATGCCCGGAGGAGAGGCTGACGGTGGAGGAGGCCCTCAAGACATACACCACCTGGGCCTCTAAGCACCTCTTCATGGAGGATAGGATAGGCTCGATAGAGGTGGGGAAGTACGCGGACATGGTCGTCTGGAAGGAGGACCCATACACCATCCCCGAGGATAGAATTAAAGAGCTGAAGGTACTCATGACCATCGTCAACGGAAGAATAGTCTACAAATCATAGATCTCGAATCATTTCAAAAACAAGGATCCCCTTTAATAGGTTAACGCCTGTGACCCTTCAAAAGATTCATTAGAGGGGCAACGATCATAGTTTGTGGATTGCTCAGGTTTCCGCTTGAGAACCTGGATGGAGAGCTCCACATAGATGGGGTGTCAACCCTGAGGCTTGCCGAGGAGTTCGACACCCCGCTATATGTTACGAGCGAGTCGAAGATAAGGATGCAGTATAGGAGGCTCAGGGAGGCCCTCTCAAACCATATCGATAGGGGGCGGATCTTATACTCGGCTAAGGCCAACTCAAACATCGCGATCCTAAGGATACTTTTCGAGGAGGGCGCCTGGATAGACGCCGTGAGCCCAGGGGAGGTCTACCTCGCCCTAAGGGCTGGATACCCCCCAAATAGCATCCTATGCACAGGGACCAGCCTCAGGGATGACGAGTTAAAGTACCTATTGGAAGAGGGTGTGATGATAAATGTAGACTCGGCCTCCCAGCTGAGGAGGCTGCTAGCCCTCGGCGTCCCAGAGCTCCTCTCGGTGAGGGTGAACCCTGAGGTGGGGGCTGGACACCATGATCACGTAGTAACAGCCGGCGAGGGGTCGAAGTTCGGGGTCCCTGAGGAGGAGGCCGTCGAGGCCTTTAGAGAGGCCGATGA
The DNA here is from genome assembly GCA_037439685.1 of Candidatus Bathyarchaeota archaeon. GTDB lineage: Archaea > Thermoproteota > Bathyarchaeia > TCS64 > TCS64 > JAGTRB01. The sequence goes on from JBBIVO010000074.1 coordinate 1,548, forward strand.
AAGGGGCGTGAAGAGGTTTGGAATCCACATGCACATAGGCTCAGGGATAATGGGCATGGAGCCCTACCTCAAGGCCTCCGAGAGGCTGTTGAGGGTGGCTGGTAGGGTAAAAGAGAGGCTGGGGGTCGGGTTCGACTTCATAGACCTAGGAGGGGGGCTCGGAGTACCCTACAGACCGGAGGAAGAGGAGCTCAACCTCGAAGAGTTCACGGGGAAGCTTATCGCATCCATATCTGAAAAGGCTGGAGAGTATCATCTCGGAGAGGCCGAGATCTGGCTTGAGCCTGGGAGATACCTTGTAGCCGAGGCGGGGATCCTCCTAACGAGGGTGAACACTATCAAGTCGACGCCTAAAAGGAGGCTGGCGGGGGTGGATGCTGGTTTCAACACCCTCCTCAGACCCGTCCTATACGGCTCCTATCACCACATCATCGCCGCTGGAAGGCTCGAAGAGCCGCAAGAGGAGGAATATGACATCGTGGGGCCCATATGTGAAAGCGGGGACATCATCGGCCGATCACGTCTACTGCCTCGCTTAAGGGAGGGGGATCTCCTCGCCATCCTATGCGCTGGGGCCTATGGCTTCTCGATGAGCTCCCAATACAACTCAAGGCCTAGAGCCGCTGAGGTCCTAGTGAACCGGGGAGAGTATGACCTGATAAGGGCAAGGGAGAGCCTGGACGACCTCATGAGGGGCCAGATGATCCCTAAGAGGCTCAGAGCCCCTAATTAGGATCCGTATCCGGGAATTTCCCTCAATAGGTTGAACCTCGACCCAGAAAAAACCCCACAGCACTTCCCCCTTTTAGGAGCCCATATGTAGGAGCGGTGGATCTCAATGCCGATTCTCCGCAGCGGAGGACGAAGCGCCCCAGCCGAGATCAGGCCTCAACGGAGGGTTGAAACCCTGACCCGACCGCTTCATGGAATACTTCGAGAGAGGGCTTGAGAAGACGGTTCAAGGGTATAGGATGTTTAGACCTATTAAGAGGCTGGCAGTCGGGGTCTTGGGGAGGATAGCGGAGCTTTACTCCACATCCCAAGGAGGGTCTATCCCGACATGAAGCTCCTAGCCCTCCACATAAACCTTGGGATCAGGGGCTAATCAGACCACTGCGAGGAGAGGGTTAAGAGGCTCGTGGAGATGGAGGGAGCGAAGCCCAAGGTGTTTAGCTTGAAGGGGATAGGCTTCACCACGGACGATTCCCTCGGGACCATCAGTAGGAGGCGGGTCTGCTCCCCTGCGGCATTTAAAGAGGCGCCTACTGGACTCGATGGTCCTTAAGGCCGAGGTTAAGACCCTCGCCACAGGCCAAACCTAGAGATGGCCTCCACTATGCTCAACCCCCTTCGCGGGCGACCATGCCCAGCTCTTTAGGCTGAAGCCGGTTCTCCCCCAGGCATCAGAAGCAAAGCCCCTGGCGGGTTCGAGCGAGTTCAGGAGTACATGAACTCCCTCTGCATGGAGAACCCCGATAAGGGCTGAGAGGCCCTAGAGGCGCTCGGATAGGGGCATCGAGGATTCGAGCATCAGGCCCTCATACCATTAGATAGGAGGCTCACATCATTTCTTGGAGATAATCGAGCCTGAGCTGAAGACCTGCAAGGGTGCGGCTTCCCAAGCTCGGAAGAGATATGGGCATATTGTATGGGGTAGATATGGTGAGGGGGAGCTTTGAAAGAGCTGGGGTTTGCGGCTGTAGCTCACTGCATCCTCAACCAGGCCACTAGATGGTGGAACGAGGAGAAGGGAGCCGCGCCTCTCCAAGGCTCAATATGGAGGATCGTCAAGAGGCTTGATGATCTAGGGGTCGGGGTATACCAGCTTCCATGCCCTGAGATCACGTTTCTAGGGAACCCCAGGCCATCGCTGACAAGGGGAGATTATGAGGGGCTCATGGGGTATCTTGAGCATATCAGAAGGCTCTCGTCGATGGCCTGCTCGGAGATGGAGGCTCTCATCGATATGAGCAGGGAGCCGAGGCTCAGGCTTGTGGGATTGGTAGGCCTAGCCAGGTCCCCGAGCTGTGCAGCAGGGGAGGGATCAGGGCCCAGCTCTAAGCCAGGTGGGATCTTCTTCGAGGAGCTGGTCAAAGAGCTGAGGAGGAGGGGGCTGGAGGCCAAAGCTGTCGAGATAGACTTGAGGGAGCTCGACGCCACCCTAAGCAGGTTAGATGAGCTGGCTTTTAAATGAGGAAACCTAAAGAAGATTCACACTTTTATCAAGATCCATGCCTTATTATCATCCATATCTTAGGGCTTCTACGGGCTTCAGTTTTGAGGCCCTCCAGGCTGGATAGGCGCTCGCCAGTAGGGTTACGATTATGGAGATGATGGAGGCCACCCCCAGATACGATGGGCTTATGATGGGTGT
>JBBIVO010000075.1:0-3738 GCA_037439685.1 Candidatus Bathyarchaeota archaeon
CTGAACCTGCCGTTGGAGTAGAAGAGCCTGGCTAGGACCCGGCCCACCCCCCTGAACCTTTGATAGCAGAAGCCCATGAGGCTGAAGCCCATCCCTCAGCCCCCTCAGCCCCTATCCCCACGTTCGGCCTGAGGCCTGCTCGGCTGGTCCTCCCCCTCTATCTCCTCCATCATCCCCTTCAGGAGCTCCTCCTCGGCCTTGAGGGCATCCATCGCGAGGAGCCTCTCCACCTCCCCTGATTCGGAGTCGATGTAGTATTTCGTTATCAGCCTAGCCACCTCATCGTTCCTCGTTATCTCCATGGCCCTCATCTCGTGGAGGAAGAGGGCCCTCCTCTCGATCTCCTCTAGGAGGGCCTCCTTTGAGACCCCCCTCCTCCGGGCTATCCTCTCCAGGAGGATGCTGTCCTTGAACTCCGCGTTGAACCTGTCCGCCACCGGGTTCCAGGCGGCTATGGGGATGAACCTATCATGGTTGGCTACCTCCATCACAGACCTGATCCTCCTCCCAAACCTCGCCGTTTGACCCCCGCCTGGGAGCTGAACCCTCTCCACCATGGCGACGGCGTTGAGGAGGGGGATGTAGACCTCTGCCACGTTCATCGGAGGGCTTGTCAGCCGCTTCACGGCGTACTCCACACTCTCGGCGTGGAGGGTCGTCAGGCCCCCATGCCCCGTGGCCAACGCCTGGAATAGGACGAAGGCCTCCGCACCCCTGATCTCCCCGACCACTATGTAGTCGGGCCTGTACCTCAGGGAGGCCCTGACCAGGTCGAAGAGGGAGACCTCCCCGGTCTTCATCGCCCCCAGCCCATAGCTCTCCCTCGTCACCAGCTGAACCCAGTTCTCGTGAGGGAAGTTCAGCTCGGGGATCTCCTCAACCGTGACGATCTTCATCGAGGGCTTTACGAGGCTTGCGAGGGCGTTGAGGGTGCTCGTCTTCCCAGCCCCAGTGCCCCCTATCACGGCTATGGTCATCCTGTTCTCTATCAGCATCCAGAAGTAGGCGGCCATCCTCTCGTCTAGGGTCCCCAGCTCCATCAGCTCGACGATGGAGAAGGGCTCCTCCCTGAACCTCCTGATGGTGAAGGAGCCCCCCCTGGGCGAGACCTCCCTCCTAAAGGTGGCGGCCAGCCTATCCCTGTTCGGGAGCATCGCGTCGAGGATGGGGAACGCCGTCGAGATGTGCTTCCCGGAGAGGTGGGTCAGCTTCACGATCAGGTTGTCGAGGGCCTCCTCATCCGTGAATATGATGTTGGTGGGGATGCTCTCCCACTTCCTATGCCAGACATAGGCGGGGAGGTTCACCCCATTCACGGAGAGGTCCTCGATCATCCTATCCCTCATCACCACATGAACGGGCCCAAAGCCCAGGAGGTCCCTCTTCAGATAGTACAGGATCTTGGGCCAGGAGCCCCTAGGGATCCTCCTAGCATATCCATACTTCCTGGCGAGCCTCCCAGCCTCCCTCTCAAAGTGAACCTCAGGCTCCACATAATCCTCCGGAGGCTCAACCTCCCTCATGACGATCTCCGAGAGCTCCCTCAGGATCTGCCGCTCCACATCCGACAGGGCCACCTCCTCAACATAGTAGGCCTTCCCCCCACCAAGCTCTGGAAGCGCCGCCACCACAACCCTAGAGAAGGGATGATCCACGGAGTAAGACTCCAGGACCAATGCATCCCTAGGCAACTCCTTAAACAGGACCCCAGGAGCCTCAGGAGGAGGCCTCCTAACAAAGAACTCCCTCAAAGATCTGCAAAAGCCAGAGATAGAGCCCAAACTAAGAGAACCCGAAGAACTTGAACCTTTAACCCTATGAGATCTCTTGGTCCCCTCCATGCATCCCACTCCAGCGGTCAGCCCCGTCAGCACCATAGGAAAAAAGGGAGAGCGGCCCAGGTCAAGGAAGGATTACAGACTTGGGGAACTGCCTCCCAGCAACCGTCTGAATCATGATCTCAACGGTCATACCAGACCTCCATGTATCACCTTTAGTAAGAGTTATAGTGTCCGAATAAGATTCCCCTGGCTTAATCGTTTTATTTATGAGACTACCAGTATTTACCGTTCCAATGTAATCTTCTGCATCTGATGGTTTCCCATTAAGGAATATGAGGTCTATCGTGGCATCCGCTGACCCTGTGTTCTTAAGCCGAATATTTATAGTGAAATTATTATCTACGGTGACGTATGCGCTTTGGAATTCTAGTTTTTCGTATCTTGTGAAGGCTCCTCCTAGCCCTAGCATCCAGTAGGCGACGGCTAGGCTCATGACTATGGCTATGGCGACGATTATGATGGTTGCTATGACTGGGCTTACTCCCCTACGGTCCTCTACTCCCACTTTTCCACCTCCAGGAGAAATTTGTCCTATATTATTTTAATAACTTTTTGTAGCTATAATATAGACTTTAAATTCATATTTTAAATCGCCGAATAAAATTCTTCAACTGGGGCCTCTTCATCAACAATCTTCAAGCCTTCAATATCTTTATAATTTTCATTTTTAATTCATCTATTTTTCAAAGTTTTTATTTGAGGCTTAGAAATAGGGGATATCGTCTTTTGAACTCTTCATATTATATTAGATCTCTGGTTGTTCTTCTTCCTCTGATTCTGTTGTCTCTTTGCCTCTTCTCCTTCTTCTGATGATGAGGATTGTTGCTGCGGTCGCCGCGGCGGGTGTGGCTGTTAGGAGGTATAGGTATGGTGGGGTTGTGAGGAGCTGGAGGGTTGTTGGTGGCCTGGTGAGGGTTATGGTTATGGATGCGGTGCCTCCGCTTGGGATGTTGGCCTCCTCTGAGGCTGGGTTATAGCCCGTGGCATTGGCCTGGATCCTGTATAGGCCCGGGATGAGGCCCTGGAAGGTTCCTCTCCCCTGATTGTCCGTCGTCCCCTTAAGGGGTTGCTGGCCTTGGGGTTGGATGGTGGACTCGAGCTTGGCTCCTGGGATGGGGTTTCCATCCTGGTCGGTAATCATGACCTGGAGGCCTCCTCGCTGGATGGCCGGGTTGACCAGGACCTGTACGGCTCCCCTTCCCGCTTGATATCCCTTCTTTGAGGCCTCTGCGGTTATCGTGCAGGTCGTCTTCTGGTAGACCTTTGGGGCTGTGTAGTTGGCCGTGTAGATGCCTCCCCCCTCCTCCCTCGCCCCTGTTAGGTTGCCTCCCCCCTCCGATGTGAGCTTGACGGTCGCCCCCTTGACTGGGAGCCTCCCCTCATAGGTGATGTTCATCCTCAGGGTGACCGTTCCGCTCGAGTTGACGGCCTCGGGCTCCGCGGTGATGGAGACATGGAGCTGGATGAGGTCTATTAGGTGGGTTGTGACCGTGGCCTGGCCTGAGGCGTAGCCGGGGGCGATGGCGGTTATGGCCGTCTGGCCTGGGGTGTAGGTGGAGTTGAAGAGGGCCTTGGCATGGGTTCCGCCGTAGGGTATGACGGCCCTCTGGGTGACGAGGCCCACCTCGCTCACGGATGAGAAGAGGTCGACGGCCACGTCTCCCTCTGGATCCTTGGCCGGGGTCCCTTGGGGGTCCTGGAGCTGGACCACGATGGCCTCGGAGGAGCCCCCATCTGCCGGGAGGCTGGAGAGTACGGGGTATACGACCAGCTTGGATGGAACCGGGCCTACGGTGGTGAGGGGTGCCTGGCCGGTGGTGTATCCCGAGGCCGCGGCGGTGATGACGGTGCCCCCAGCCCTATATGTGGAGTGGAAGCGGGCTGAGGAGGTGGTCCT
>JBBIVO010000076.1:0-3728 GCA_037439685.1 Candidatus Bathyarchaeota archaeon
GCTCAAGGGCGTACTCGACCTGATACAGCCGACCCTCAGGGGAGAAGATGGTTATGGCCTCGTCATAGTCTCTCGGAGAGAGCATCCTCTTCAGCCTCTTGCTCTAGATCGAGGAGCTGAGCTTATATAAACCTCTTTAGGGCTGCGCGCGAATCGGGGTGGTTGGAAGCCTCCTCGACGGGGTCATCTCCTGAGGGCTTGGATGGCCGCCTCCGTAGCGGCCCACCTCCCATCGATGGGCTTGACGGCCCCCCTCTCCTCGAGGATGGCGAGGTGCTCGGCCGCGAGCACATGGGCCAGGTCGTGTTCGAGCTCAGCCCTCTCGGATAGGTGGTCAACAATCTCCTCGAAGCTCCTAGGCTCCATGCAGAAGCGGGTGATGACCCTCCTGTAATGGTGTTGGAGCAGCTCCCTAAGCTCCTTGGAGCCCATCGATCTAGAGAACCTCACCCGTTGGAAAAATCTTCCCCTGAGGGGATGGTCCCCTTCGAGGTTTAAGGGGCTCAGGCGGCCTGCTCTTAGGGCCAGTGCCAGGGCTGGTGGAGCCCGGCCGGGGCGGCCGTCTTCTCCCTCCCATACCTCTGGAGGGGCTTGGTGAGGTGCCTCTGGGCCCTGGGGGGTGGGAGGTAGAGGCCTGGGGTTAGACCCCTCTCCCGCCTCACAGCCCCTTTCCTCATGCCTCGCCCTTTGAAGCCGCACCTCCTACACCTGAACCCCTTCTCCCTCCCCATGGACTCCATGCTCCCCCCGCAGGCTGGACAGCTCGGATTCACTTGGATGAGCATCTCCTCCAGCCTTATGACCTCAAGCTTCTCTAGGTTGAGGGTCAGGCCTCCGAATCCGCCGTCCACCCTAACCCCCCCGTAGGCCCTCACCTCATCCCCTGGGATGAGGCTTCTGACGGCCTCTCTGAGCCTTCCGGAGGGCTCATAGGCCGCGCAGTCCACCCTGCCGGTTCCATCCTCAAGGGTGAAGATGACATGCCCCCCTGTTATGGTCCTTGGAGGGCTGGAGACGGCTCCCGATATCACGGCCGGGGTGTATGGCTTGAGGTCGCAGATCCTCATGGGGGCTCCAAGGTGGGCGTCCGTCCCCTGGTTGGTCCTGAAGATGACCCACCTCTCTATGGGCTCATAGGCCTCGATCATCATCCCAGCCCTGTAAACAGCCTCAGGCGATTCCCCCCTCACGCCGAAGAGGACGGGGTCTGGGCCGTGGGGGGCTATCAGGGGGCGGAGGGTCTCTGGATCTAGGTTGTTGAAGGTCTCCCACCCCACCTCCCGATACATCTCCAGGATGGAGTTGAGGCTGAGCCTCCTGGGGCTCCCACGGCGCTCAGGCCTCCTATATGCTAGAAACTCGAAGGTGTGATCCCCCTCGAGGAGGTTTCCAACGGCTGCTAGGGCCCCTATGAGGCCCCTCATCCCCTTATATCCGACGGCTGAGGCGCAGTACCCCTCTATGAGGGCCCTCGCATCCTCGAGGGATAGCACCCCGCGGAGGGCCTCATCGGCGAATCGCCTCAACGGCTCCGGGACCTCTCCGACGTGGAAGACGATGCCCGGCTCGGTCTTGGCATCCTCGAACCACCCATTCTCCTCCACAGCCTCCATGACACACCCCTTGACCGAGCCCTCCGATGACGGGTCGACCTCAACCCTCAGGCATACGGCTCCATTGCCACGGGTCTTCCATGGGATGTTGGGGTTGAGCCTTATCAGGTTTGGGTAATCGATGAACCTCGCCCCCAGCCTGCTCAGCCTCTCAACCAGTATAGCGGCGATGTAAGTGGTGCAGCCTCCCTCCATGGAGTCGGTGTCATCTAAGCCTATGTGAAGCATCAAGGGGGATCCAACAAAAGGATAGAAGAGAGATATAAAAATCTGAATAAAAAGGGTGGATCGATGAATTAAACCTCCAGGTTGGCCTAAGGGCATCCCGGCCCTTCATAACCCCTGACTTAGCATCCCCTCGAGTTTAAAATGTCATAGGCTTATTCCAAAAGGAATATCCGACCCCGCGCCCATCGTCAAACCGGATGCTGCCCGAGCTCGACGCCATAGCTGCAAAGAGGAGGAGGCTCGGCCTCACCCAAGCTCAGCTCGCCGAGCTTACAGGGGTGAGCCAGTCATACATAGCCAAGCTGGAGTCGAGGAGGATAGAGCCCTCCTATAGGAGGACCAAGGCGATCCTGGAGGTGCTGAACCGCCTCGAACAGGAGAGCGAGACGAAGGCATCGGAGGTGATGACCGACGAGGTGGTGAGCATCCAGGTCAACGACCCCGTCCAGAGGGCGGTAGACCTCATGTGGTCCCACGGCTTCTCCCAGCTCCCGGTCCTGGATGGGGATAAGCCCGTCGGAAGCATCTCCGAGAGGACCATCATAGAGAGGATCATGCATCTCGAGGATAGAACCAACATATCCAAGAGGCCGATATCCGAGGTGATGGATGAGGCCTTCCCCCAGGTGGGCGAGGAAGCCCCCATATCCCTCCTCACCAGCCTGCTAAGGGTTTACCCAGCCGTCCTGGTCTCGAGGAGGGGGAGGATCGTCGGGATAGTGACGAAGGCAGACCTTTTAAAGATCCTATGATGGCCAGAGAGCGCCCCTTTGAACCTCCCAACCCTTAGGGCCTCGGACACCACCGAAAGATTCGAGAGGGCTCCTTCGATCCGCCGCACCGTCTAGACCAGTTTGAATCATCGGCGTGGCATCTACACTGAGCATCCGTGGTTTCGGTTCTCCAACCCCATCCATATTCCCATGGCTATTTCTATACGACTATCATCGTCAAGGTGGATCTAACCTTGTCAAGCCGCCTTATCTTCCAGCTTATAACATCCTTCAGCTCCTGCATGGTCTCGGTCTCTACACGGGCTATTATGTCGTAGACGCCGTAGACCATATGGGCCTCCTTGACCTCAGGTATCTCCTTCAACTCCCTCAATACCTCGCTCTCAGCCCCGATCTCAGCATTTATCAGGACGAAGGCCGTGGCCAAAAGCCTCACCTCCCATTGAGATGATCCACCAAATACTTAAAACTTGTCTTCAAAAACGCTTTAAACCCCGGGGAGATATTTTATGTGGCTGGCGTGACGATCCAGTATCCACGCCTCCCCGAGAGGTGTTAAGCATTGCTCCTAGACGAGGAGCTCAGCTCCCGAGAGTTCAGGGCCTTGGAATTGAACGCAGAGTATCTCGGGGTCTCCCCCCTCCAGTTGATGGAGAACGCCGGCCGAGCCGTGGCTGAGGCCGTGATGGAGAGGTTCAAACCAGGATGCCGGGTGGCGGTGGTATGCGGCCCAGGCGGGAACGGGGGGGATGGCCTCGTGGCGGCGAGGGCCCTCGCGGGGGCCGGCTATGACGTCGAGGCCATAGTGGTCACAGCCCCAGGAGGGGTGAGAAGCGAGGAGGCCCAAGCCAACCTGAAGGCGATAAAGCGGATGAGGTCGAGCATAAGGGTGAGGGAGGCCTACAGCCCCTCCCAGCTTGGGGAGCTCGATGCGGACGTGATTATAGACGCCCTCCTTGGAACCGGCGCGAGGGGGATCCTATCATCGCCCTTCCTCGAGGCCGTCCAGGCCATGAACCGGTCTAGGGGGTTCAAGGTCGCCGTCGATATCCCCACCGGCATGGACTCGGATACAGGGGCCACCCTAGGGGAAACTTTCAAGGCCGACCTGACGGTCACATTCCACAAGCCCAAGGCGGGATTCAAGAGCGGG
>JBBIVO010000077.1:0-3074 GCA_037439685.1 Candidatus Bathyarchaeota archaeon
GACCTCGACCTCTATCACTTCTTGAGATGCCTCATACACCTCTGATCCCTTATATACACCCCTTATGAGTAGCCTTCCTGAGGCCTTTGGGGTATACTCCAATCTCATCTCACCCTTATCGTCTGTTTTAGCCTTACCGACCTCTGCGCCTTCCACCGTTAAGGCGATCTCTTCTCCTTCCACCCCCGCGTTAAGGGGGTCTGTTAAGAGGGCTGTTATATTGAAGGGCCTTCCAGCCTCCACGATCCTGGGAGCCTCAAGCTTGAGGCTTGTCCTCTGTGGTATCAGGTTGGTCTTCAGGATGGTGAATGAGACGTTGCTGTGCCTTGCCTCGCCCGTAATCATATCGGTTAGGGTCATATTTATCCAGGACCTAAGGAGGATCCCCGTTGCCCTATCCCAAACATATTCCTCGCATATCCTTATCTCCTCATTTCCCTGTATGAAGCTATTCTCTCCTCTAAACCTGTTCACCTCCCTTCTCCTCCCCAGCACCTCCTCCGAGCCCCCCTCCCCAAGCCTTGAGCCTCGTGAGCCTCCGAAGGGGTCTCCCGAGGTGAGGTTGGAGGGGATGATGAAGGGGAAGACCTGGCTCTCCCTCTCCAGGTAGCCCTCCACCACCTCGCTGGATGTGGCCCCACCCTCGAAGTTAAACCTCATCTCCAGGGAGACCAGCTTCCCCCTAACTCCTGCCACCCTCACCATTATCTCCCTTGGGAGGCTTCCGGCCCAGGCCCCCTCTGGGAAGCTGACGTGGTTAACCAGATATAGCATCCATCCACCCTCCGCCACGCCTAAACCGTATTCCGGGGGGGCCTCGAACTCCTCATAGGCATACTCCCTTGAGAGGGACGCGTTGCTTAGGAAGTCTGCCTCGCTGTAGTCTCCGCTTATCACCCCTATGTATGAGGCCTTGCTCGGGTTTAAGCCCGAGGATCGGATCCTCCTCCCATCCATCAGGATGGTGATGAGGTGCTCTCCAGCCTCTAGGGGGAGCCTGCTATAGGCCGTTACGTCTATAGCCCTCCCCGATGGGTCCAAGAGGTTTCCAGCCTCAACGATGTACAGCCCAGGGACGGTGATGTTGACCTCCACCCTCATCTCGAGATAGTCGAAGAGCCCATCGCCATCTATGTCCCTCCCTCTATCCGAGAAGGATCCTATGCTTATGGGCTTGCCATCTGAGCCGCGGCCGGCCTCGAGGGGGGCGAGAGCCGATAGGATCATCGCTATGAGGATGAGGAAAGCCCTCTTTCCAGTTCTTCGCCTCATGGGATGATGGGCCATGGCGCCCCTCATAAGCCTTTTGAGGCTCTCCTCCTCTTGGCTGAGCCGTATCAATGGCTCCTCATCCCCCCCTCCTCATGTAGACCCTCAGCTCCCCCCCATAGGCCGGGTCTGGGCCTAGGGCCTTCGCGGCGTGCTCAACTGCCGCCTCGATGGTGGATCCCTCCCCCACAAGCTTCTCGAGGATAATTATGGCGGCTCTGTCCATGTGCTCCGGCGTGACCCGGTCTGTCCACCCGACGAAGGCTTGGGCCCCCATGCCGGTGATGATCCTCCCAAGCGTCTCGTCTATGAGCCCGTAGCAGCTCATCAGGAGGATCGTGGTGTCGTTGAACCTCCCCTCAAGGGCCTCCTCGAGGAATGACGGCGTCACGGCGTAGAACCTCTCCCCCCTAGTTAGGGTTCTCGCCATCCTGACCCATCCTAGGAGCTGCTCGATCATGTACATCCCCTCCCTGCTCTCTCCGGTGAAGAGGGCGGCCCCCGGGATCTTCCCCTCATCCATTGGGGCGCTGTGGACCCTCAATATTATGAGGTCATATCCCCTAGAGGGTAGGCTCCTGTAGAAGGCGACCGTCACGCTGGATGCGTTGAAGACGTCGACGGTATAGCCCCCCTCCCTAAGGATCCTAGAGGCCTCTGAGATGAAGCGCTGATTTGGGAACTCGTCGCTCAGCCCGTCTACAATGGCCGCGGCCCTCCTCCCCTGGCTCCCCATCGGAGCGTGCGACCTGTAGAGGGAGAAGACCGCTACCAGTGCTCCCGCGACTATGGCGAGGAGAAGCCAGCGTCGAAGACCACGTCGCCTCATACCGATCCGATGAGCATTAAGGAATCATATCAGGATATCCCCCAGATCCGGCGCCCGTTAGCGAAACGGCGAAGAGCAGTTCGATCGGTTCTATGGCCTCCAGCCAGCTCCGGCCTTCAGCCCTTAAGGGCGTTATTAAGTCCACAGATGCTCACATAACGCCTTTATGTAAGGGAAGCAGAACAGTTGGGCCTCTCAGAACCCCTTCCTATAATGGGCGTAGAGGTCTATTAGGGCTATGGATATGACGACGTTGAAGGCTGAGGCTGCCAGGCTTCCAATCAGGGGGATAAGCCCAAGTATGAATGAGCCTATGATGGCTATTATGAGGAGTATGATGATGTCTCCAAGCTCCCTTCTCAGGACTCCGAAGGCCTTGGAGATGGAGTCTCCAACCCCAGCCTCGTCGAAGACCAGGATCACGAACATGAGGAGGGCCACCGGTATCAGTATGATGGTCACCATCAGTATGGCCCCCACTATCGAGGCGACGACGATGGTGCCCAACCTGCTTAGGACGTAGCCGATGCTCTTGCCCAGATCTAGGGGCCTGTCAAGATAGGCATCCCTAGACATGTCTAGAGAGGCGAAGAAGAGGATATATGATATTATCGCCCCTATGATGGATGCCAAGCCGGCGAAGGCCATCATCGACGCCATTCTAGGCGTTGGGGGGAAGCCTAAGCCCGAGGCGAATCCCCATGGATAAAGGCCTACGGCGAGGGATACCAAGCCTGAAATGATCATTGAGATGACACCTCCCAGGACCGCGGGCGCGAAGACCATGGGCTTTCCTGAAGCTAGGTTGAAGGCGTAGGAGAGGTGATCCATGGCGCTAGGGCTTGGAGGAGCTTCCCTCCTCCCCTCCCCCTCAAGCCTCTCCCCGCAGTGAGGGCAGAACCTGTCCCCCTCGGCGATTTCTCCACCACACTTAGGACAATATGGCATCCAAATACCCAAGAAGGTATATGGGACC
>JBBIVO010000078.1:0-2562 GCA_037439685.1 Candidatus Bathyarchaeota archaeon
GTGGAGATCGAGGCCCCAGCAACCATAACAGCCCTGATATCCACAGAGGCGTTGGAGGAGCTGGAGATAGAGGCGAATGATAGGGTTGAGGCGGTCATCAAGGCCTCTGAGATCATAATAGCGAAAGAGAGGCGACCCCTGAGAGGAGGCAGCCGCCTGCAGGGTTCCCGAAGCGGTTCGAGTTAAAGGGGGCTCTGAGGCCTAGAGTTAAATCCTCGGGCTTCATTGAGGTGACGAGGTTGGGATGCCTCTCACCCCCTTCCATCTCGGTCCAGCCCTAGGGTTAGGCCTCCCCCTGAGGAGACGCCTCCACCTCCCATCCCTCATCTTGGCGAGCGTCATCCTCGATCTTGAACCCCTTCTGGTTCTCTTTTTCGGGTTGAGATACCCATTGCATGGGTATCTCCACACATTCTTATTCGCTGTTCCGGCAGGTCTCTTCCTCGGCTATGTCATGTTCCTCCTTGAAGGACACCTTAAACCTCTTTACAAAATATTTCTTTTAGAGGTGGGAGGCGTTTCGAGCCTGATCTCTTTTCTTTTTGCAGGTATTTTAGGAGTTGGGCTTCATGTTTTGTTAGATAGCCCGCTTTATGCAGACATAAGGCCATTCTATCCGATGACTGCAAATCCGTTACACAATCCCTATATTACATCATGGATCTATATCCTGTGCGTTTTGATGGGGGCCTTCGGCGTTGTATACTATCTAGCATTATTAGGCCCTTCAATCCACAGAGAATCATCATAAGAAGAGACATCTAAGCTAATGTTTCATGTTTTACTTTTCAGACTCGTAGGGAGCCTTATAAAATGTCTGATCTAATTTTCAGCCTCCTCTTTAAACTTTTAAGGTCTCAAATCATCGTGATGCCCGCCTCAGATCCTCTCCTCCTCTACTATTAGCCTATAGGCTATTGAATGGACGTACCTTGCCTTTCTGAGGGCCTCCTCGGCATCCTCCCTGTTGAAGAGCTGGCTTGCGGGCTTGCCTAGGGCCTCAACGCCGTATATGCTTGGGGCCCTCTTCTCAGCCAGCTCCCTCGATATCTCGGCCAGCCGGCTTAGCTCCCCCCTCATCCACTCTGGGAAGCTCGATGGGTAGAGGGTGAGGATGTCGCCCACGTCGTGGACCTTGGGATACTCGACCCCTATGGACCTCAGGCACGCCTTGAGGGATAGCTCGACGGCCTCCTGGGAGTATCTTATCACCTCTGGGATATCCCCCCTCTCCAGGGCTGAGCCGGCGTCTATCAGCCTCGAGCCGGCCCTCCTCACATAGTCTTTAGCTAGGAGGCCCATCCTCAAGGCCTCTCACCCCCTTAGGGCCTAGCTCCCAGTACCACCTGCCGTCTGGGAGCTCGATCCTCCTGGCGCCCATCTCGGCCAGCCTGGCCCTAAGCCTCTCTAGAACCCCCTCCATGAAGCCCTCTCGGTCGAAGAGGATGACCGAGCCCCTCACCATGTCCAGGTAGAAGGGTTGGATCACCCCGGCCTCCTCCGGCGTCAGGAGGATGGGGTCTATGAGGGGGTAGACCCCCCTGCTCTTCCAGAGCTTAACCCTCAGCCTCTCAACCCCCCTCGTCGCCTCCCTGAACCTCGAGAGCCTCTCGGAGTAGCTCCTAGGGAGGTTCTCAGCCACGAGGAGGAGGTCTATGTCGCTCTCGGGACCAGCCTCTCCACGGGCTATGGAGCCGAAGAGGGCCAGGGAGACCAGGTCGCCCCAGAGCCAGTCCACAACCCTCCCAAACAGGAGCTCTATCATCGGCAGGTACTCACGCTGGCGGATCTCCCCCCTCCACCTGCATCCATCCCTCTCCAGGGCAAGGACGATGGGGTGCACCGCCCTGAAGACCCCCCTAGAGGCCCTCTCCAGGTAGCCGCGCCTCGACATCCTGTGGAGCAGGAGATTCAGGTCCAAGCCCTCCACGAGCGGCCTCAGGTCTGAGGCCCTGAACTCCTCGAGGCCGAACCATCTGAGGATGAGGCCGTATACCTCGGCGACCTTGGCCAAATTTCATTTTATGAAATAAAAACAAAAATTTAAATATTGACCTTCGAGACCGGCGTAAGGGGTTCACAGGCCTAAGGTTTATGGGGCGGCTCAATTACAGCCTCCGAGATTAGCTGGATTCCCATGAGCCCTCTTCGAACCATAAAGGGGGCCTATGGAGGCCTGTATGCTGTAGAGGGGTGGCTAACCTCAAGAGAATCCAACCCTTAAGGTTATAGCAGGTTTAGGAGGGGTTTAAACGGGTTCTCCATGGACCCCCGCAATGCGATGATCAGATGCATCGTATGCATATGCGAGCAACCATACGAAACCTACCCCCTCCCCCCCGAACACAAGAAGAAGAGGGTTAGGCCCTCTTAGGAATCTACAATTCATCAAATCCACGAAGCTCTCAATTCCCCTTCCTTAGGATTTGTCTATTGACCAAATCTAAAAAGGGTCTATGGCCCCTATCAGGGGAGACCCTCTTTCAATTCCCTTTCTTGGGATTTTCTTATTGTATCAATACCGTATGGGGATGGGCTTCGATAGTGATACTTCTTTCAATT
>JBBIVO010000079.1:0-2379 GCA_037439685.1 Candidatus Bathyarchaeota archaeon
AGGAGATCTCCACCCCGGCTATCACCCTGGTCTCTCCTAGGAAAACCTCGGAGGAGCCGTCCGCCTTCTCTATGACCCCTGTCTTCACCCTTATATCCCTGTAATCCTCGAGCCCCCTTCCGTCGAGGCGTCTACCTGATGATATGGCCTCCTGGATCCTCTTGAGCTTTAGGCGGGAGGTGAAGCCGCCCCTTCCAGCCTTCAATCCTTCTCCCCCTCCTTCCCCACAGCGTACTTCTTCTTAAGGGCCTCCCTCTGGACCTCATATATCCTCTTGCACCCCTCTATGGCCAGGGCCATGCACCTATCCACCTCCTCGACGGAGAGGAGGCCATCCATCTGGAGGAGGGTTATGCTTCCGATGTTCGGCATGTAGGCTATGGGGAGGTCGGCCTCCCCGTACTTGTCCTCGTGGTCGTTCGGGTCTAGCACTATCCTCCCCTCATATTTGCCCACTGAGCAGGCCGCTACGAGGTCTCTTAGGGGTATCCCCGCATCCACGAGGGCCACTGCCGCGGCGGTTATGGAGGCGCAGCGGGTTCCACCATCCGCCTGGAGCACCTCGGCGTATATGTCCACCGTTGACCTGGGATATCTCTCCAGGAATAGGGCGGGCTCGAGGGCGTATCGCATGACCATAGTTATCTCTATATCCCTCCTCGAGGGTGCCGGGGACCTCCTAGGCTCTGTGGAGAAGGGGGCCATGTGATACCTGCATCTCAGGATGCCCGTGTGGGGCCTGGCCAGATGCTTGGGGTGCATCTCCCTAGGCCCGAAGACCCCGACGATTATCTTGTTTCTCCCCATCTCTATGTAGGCTGAGCCGTCGGCTTTGGGGAGGACCCCGCTCTCTATCCTGAGGCTTCTGAGCTCGTCCCACCGCCTCCCGTCTACCCTCCTCCACTCCTCAGAGTTCAAGCCTTCCCCTCCTTCCAACGCCTCAGATACTCTTGGATCCTGTTGGTCAGGCCCGTCGTGTGGGCTTCCATCTCTATCATCCTTATCACCTTGACCACCATCTCCTCCTGCTCCCTGCGACTGCCCTTAACGACCAGTCTACCATTCTGCCCTATTATCATGTCGCATCCCGTCTCCTTAAGGACCATGGTTACCATTGAACCCTTCTTCCCTATTAGCCTTGGGATCTTCGAGGGGGTCATCTCGATCAGCATGCCGTCCTCTATCCTCCCCAAACCCTTCCCGAGGATGGAGAGGATGGGGGTTCTCCTCCTATCGAGGTCGATCACCTTAGCCGCTATGGTATCCCCAACATCCAGTATCTCCGGCATCACCATGTCCGGTCGGTAGGGGGAGCCGATCGCGTCTGGGACGTTCAAAACCGCCCGCGTCGGCGCACCGATGTCCACATACCAGCAGCCGAGCTCCATATCCACCACATCCCCCACGACCAGGTCCCCAATGAGGGGCTGGTACCCCGCCTCTAGGGCGATGACCGATACCGTTCCACGCCCGTACTCGACCAGGCCAACCCTCGTTGCGAGGACCTTATCCCCATACCTGTAGGTGTTCTCCCCCGCCCTCACCCTGCCTATGTATAGGATGTCTCCC
This sequence comes from Candidatus Bathyarchaeota archaeon, assembly GCA_037439685.1. GTDB lineage: Archaea > Thermoproteota > Bathyarchaeia > TCS64 > TCS64 > JAGTRB01. The sequence goes on from JBBIVO010000079.1 coordinate 1,570, forward strand.
GGCACTACGAGCTCCCTATTCTCGAAGGTCTTCAACAGGCAACCCCGTCACTTCAAGGTCCTCGTCTGGGCCTCCCCCTGAGTGGCCTTCCCAAGCCTATCCAGAAGCTCCAGCTGCATAGCTGCGGGGATGGAGACCACGGCTATCAGGGAGCCGTCAGCCTGCCACTCCTCCCTCTGCACCTCCCCCATCCCCTTGAGGATCCCATAGGCCCTACCGGCGTGTCTTGGCGGTATCCTAACCGCCATCTCGACGCTCTCTGAGCTCAGGGGGAGGATGGGCCTCAGGGCCTTGACAACCTCCTTAACCTGCTCCTCAGCATCCCTGAAGGGGTCGATGGAGACGTGGGCCTCCTCGATGGCGGCCTCGACCCTAGCCGCGGGGTGGGGGAGCCTCGTCCTGGGGTCCACATAGGTGCGGGATATGATGTTCACTATCTGCCTGAGCTTCTGCTCTGTCATCGCCCTCCTCTGCTGAGCCGTGAGCTGGAGGGTTCCCCTCTGGAACATCAACTCCGCGACCTTCAGGGGGTCGCTCGTACCGAAGGCGGCTTCAAGCCTCTCCTTAGAGGCCTTTATACCCTTCCCAGCATCCGTGAATACGGTCTCTATGATGAGGGCCTTTGAGACGTCTCCGATCTCCCTCCTCTTATAGGCGAGAGCCTTCTCCGGATCCACCAGGATCTCGAACCTCTCTCCGCCGTGGGAATATCTCACCAGGGTGTACCTTTCACCCATATCCTAACCCCATCCCCTCCTATCTTAGGTGCTTCTCTATCTCCTCTGCTGTGAGCCTTCTGAATGTCCTTGT
>JBBIVO010000080.1:0-2363 GCA_037439685.1 Candidatus Bathyarchaeota archaeon
GGCCCATCCAAATCCTTCAAGGAAGCTTAATGGCGACATCTTAGTTTAGAGGGGGTTCCACCTTGCCGGATCCCTGTAAAGGATTTGAGTGAGGTGGATGAGGTGCCTGATCTCCTCATGCACTTTGCCCTACCCTTCGCCCTGGCAGTTCCCGCCCTAGGGTGGAGGAGGGCCTTCCTGATCGGCTTGGTTGCCCTGCTCCCTGACATCGACGCCCTATTTCATGTGCACAGGTCGGTCACCCACTCTATAATCCTGCTCCTCTCCCTCACCCTTCCGCTCGCGCTCCTGCTGATCATGAGGGCGCCGAGGCTTAGGGTGGACTGCCTGGCCGCTCTTCTAAGCCTCATCAGCCATCCCATACTGGACATGTTCCAGACCTATACGCCGGTGCTCTACCCGCTCGTTGAGAGATCGATCTATGTACGGGTGGATGCCGGCATCTTGATGGGGGGAGGCCTACACCCATATCTGGATGTTAACACGGGCTCCAAGCCCGTGGATTTCACCCCCTTCTCAAGCCTTGACGCCGCTATTGTTACAGGCCAGAGCCTCCCCATCTCGATGGCCCTGATCCTCATCCCTACCATCTACAGGCTCCTCGCGGCGAGGGGCGCAAGAGGGGCTGATGCTCCAGGTTCGAGCCTGGAGCCCCTGGTTAAGGCAGAGCCCTATGGGCCTCTCCAAGGTGGGGCCTTAACCTCTCAGGGGGATCTGACCGTCGTGCTTCCTGTCTTGAATGAGGCTGAGGCCATAGGTAGAGTGATAGAGGAGCTGAGGGGGGAGGGCTATCATAATATCCTTGTCGTCGACGGGTACTCAAATGATGGCTCGGATGAGATAGCTCGGGCGAAGGGTGTGGGGGTCGTCTATCAGCATGGGCTGGGGAAGGCCGGTGCGTTGAGGACCGCGCTGGATTATGTGGATACACCCTACATGCTTGTGATGGACGGCGACTACACATATGATCCTAGGGATATTAAGCGCATGCTCCAGCACGCCGCGAGATATGATGAGATAATAGGCGTTAGGACCGACTTCAAGAACATCAGATGGCTGCACAGGCTGGGCAATAGGGTCATCACCCTCGCCTTCAACCTTCTCCTCGGGACAAGCCTCAGCGATGTCTGCAGCGGCATGTACCTGATAAGGACCGAGGCCCTAAGGGAGGGTGAGCTGAAGGGGAGGGGCTTCTCCGTGGAGGTTGAGATAGCCGCCCATATGGCCTCTTCGGGAAGGGTGACCGAGGTCCCCGTAAATTATAGGAGGAGGATGGGCAGAGGGAAGCTCAAGACCTTCAGGGATGGCTTCAACATCCTCAGGACGGTCTTCTGGCTCGCAAGGGCCTACAATCCGGTCTTCCTGCTGGCCACGCTGGCCTCCCTCCTCGCCCTTCCGGGTGCAGCCTTGACGACCTGGCAGCTCTACCTGAGGTATCTTTACGGGGCTGAGGCATGGTCCCTTGGGGTGGCGTGGCTTGGCCTCACCCTCCTCCTGGTTGGGGTGCAGGGCTTCACGATAGCTACCGTAGTCCTCATGTTGAAGAGGATGGAGAGAAGATTAGTTAAAGGCCTCGAGGGGAGCCGCTTGCAGCGGGGAGGGGCGGGCGGCCCATGAGCTGGGTATTGGATGAGGAGGTCCTGGCCGTCCTAGCCGCGATAGTCATTGTCTCAGCCATCTTCGTGGGGGTTCAGGCCTTCACCTCCGGGAGGGTCGTCGAGCCCTTCTCTGAGCTCGGCCTCCTCGGGCCTGGGGGGAAGATAGGAGACTATCCCAGGCAGGTGGTAGCAGGGTCACCCTTCCCCCTCAACATATACATTGGAAACCATGAGGGGAGGACGGCCTACTATAAGGTGCTCATCAAGCTTGGAGGCAACTCCACCATAAACGGGGAGACCCCCCTCCAAGGCGAGCCCTTGATGGAGGTCAGGGCCATCCTAAGCCACAACACATCCAGGATGATCCCGGTCAACATCACGCTTTATGGGGCTGCAGCCCACCTGAGGCTGGTCTTCGAATTGTGGATCCTCAACGAGACGGGTGGCGCCTTCACCTATCATGGCCGATGGAACCAGCTCTGGCTTAACGTCACCGAGCCCCCTCTCGGAGGCCCCCCACCCCAGCCCCGCCGATCCCTCAATCCCGATATGGAGGCCAGGATCCTGGAGGGATACCATTCCATAAGGAGGGCTGAGATGGCCGGTGGAGACGCCTCTGAGATGGTCAGCCTGCTGGATGGGGCCGTGAGGCTCGCTGAGGGGGGAGACGAAGAGGAGGCCTCGAGGATGATAGGCCGAGCCATGGCCATGGAGGCTGAGATCTCAAGGCTCGGCGTGGAGGCTGGAAGGGTGAGGCTCTATACC
>JBBIVO010000081.1:0-2215 GCA_037439685.1 Candidatus Bathyarchaeota archaeon
TGGAGGAGGTGAAGATCAACGCCGGGGGGGTCGTCAGGTTCATAGGCCCCAACTGCATGGGGATATGCAGCAGCCCCGCGAAGCTGAGCGCCCTCATGGTCCCATTCCTCCACGAGAAGGGGGAGGTCGCCTTCATCTCCCAGAGCGGGGGATACGGCCTCCAGCTCTACATAAGGGCTTCGGCGATGGGAGTCGGCATAAGCAAGTTCATCAGCAGTGGGAACGAGTCGGACATAACCAGCGTCGACTACCTCAGATACTTCGCCGAGGACCCGACGATCAGACTCATCTGCATGTACATCGAGGGGCTGAAGAGGGGGAGGGAATGGTACGAGACGGCGAGGGAGGTGTCAAAGAAGAAGCCCATAGTCGTCATAAAGGTGGGGACGACGGAGGAGGGAGGGAGGGCAGCCGCCAGCCACACGGGAGCCCTAACGGGAAGCGACATGATATACGACGCGGCCTTCAAGCAGGCGGGGGTGATAAGGGCCCGCGACGCCGTCGAGATGTTCGACTACGTGAAGGGGCTGCTCTACTCGCCGCTCCCCAAAGGCGATGGGATAGGCATCATCTCCAACTCTGGAGGCATAGCGGTGGAGACGGCTGACGCCCTCATCAAGAACGGATTGAGGGTGCCAACCCTCAGCGAGGAGGCCCAGAGGGAGATAATGAGGCTGATCCCAGAGTTCGGAAACCCGAGGAACCCCGTCGACCTGACCGCATCCCTAAACATGAACTCCTTCCTAAGGGTTCCAGAGATCGTCCTCTCCCAGGAGAACATCCACGGCCTCATCACCGTCGGCCTCGGAACCACCATCCTCAAGACCATGTTCCCCGACGTGGCCCCAGAGGACCTTGGAAGCATATACAAATGGCTCAACGAGCAGCTCATAGCCACATACAAGAAGTATGAGAAGCCAGTCCTGGTGATCAACCCGGGGGCGGACATAGAGCCTGAGGCGGCGAGGGTGATGGAGGAGGCGAGGATACCGGTCTACACGACCCCGGAGAGGGCGGCAGACGTGATGGGGGTACTATACCGCAGGAGGCTATACCTGGAAAGGGCTGGAGAGGATGACGGTTAAGGGGGCGGGAGAAGGCCAGAGAGATGGCATAAGGAGGGCATACACGACACTCTTCTTAATGATGATGGAGCTGGTTGAAGAGCTCGGCTCGGATAGGGCCCTAGAGATCCTCAGGAGGACCTCGGAGAGGGAGGCCAGGATATTAGAGAAGGAGCTGGAGGGGAGGCCCACAATCCCAAACCCGCTGGAGAGGGGCCTTGAGGCCTACAGGATCTACATGGAGGGGCTGGGGGCGGAGGTGGAGACCCACCTCTTAGGTAAGGCCTCCATCACCTTGAGGGTTGAGAGGTGCCCCCTATACGAGGCGATGCTGAGCGTCGGAGTGGACTGCGGACACCTTCAAGGAGGAATCTGCAAAAACCTAGTCCTACCAACCATGCAGGAGATCCTAAAGAGGATAGAACCAAAGCTCAGGATCAGAACCAGGCTGACCCGACAAAGCATAGAGGAGTTCTGCTTAGAGGAGATATACATAGAGGGTTAACCTACAAGCTTTTAAACATCGAGGGAGTAATCTCTGCAGTGTCCATGGGCGAGGAGAAGCTTAAGAGGCTCATAATGCACTGGGTGGAGCACAATGAGGAGCATAGATCTAGATTCGAAGAGGCGGCGATCGAGGCTGAAAAACTGGGCCTAGAGGTCGCAGCCGAGAGCCTCAGGATGGCGGCGCAGAAGGCCTCAGAGGTCTCTCAACACCTTAGAAAGGCCCTAGAGGCATAAGTCACCAACTTTCCATCGCCCGCTCAGCCCCTCTATCGATCTCACCTCTAACCCTGAAGGCCTCTGATAGGAAGAGCTCAGCCTTAACCTTCAACCTCTTAAGGAGGCCAAATTTAAGATATCCATAAGCAAAGCTCATCGCCTCCTCCTGGTTCCTTATACCCTTAATATGGGCGAGTTCATGGAGTAGTAGTAAAGCCAGCAATTCCACAGATAAGGCCTGAGCCAAGCTCTTTATGTAGATGGTTGCCCTCTTAGAGCCTAGAAGCCTTGGGAGGTTCTCATCCTCGATTATCTCGACATCCAAATCCGTGAGGGCATTAAGGTTATATCTCTGAATCGCCTTCTCCAACTTAAAGCCTAGTTTTTCACCCCTCACCCCATTGAGATGGAACACATCAATATTGTAT
>JBBIVO010000082.1:0-2169 GCA_037439685.1 Candidatus Bathyarchaeota archaeon
ACCCTAGTCAAGATGGGTGTCTCCCTGGACAGGTGCATCCTAGTCTCGGATGATAGGCATCCCCAAGAGCTCTTAGAGGATGGCCACCTCGACCGCCTTCTGAGGAAGGCCGTGGAATTGGGGGTTGGCCTCGTCGAGGCCGTAAGGATGGTGAGCTGGAACCCTGCTGGGAGGTTCAGGCTTAGAGGCGTTGGAGCCATCGCCCCTGGATTCAAGGCCAACCTAACCGTCCTATCAGAGGATCTAAGGGTGGAGATGGTCCTCTTCAAGGGGGCTCCAGTGGCGGTCATGGGAAGGCTGAAGGTCGAGATCCCCGAGCACCCCTACAACCTTGAGGCCTCTAGATCCGTCAGGCTGGCCAGAGAGCTGAGGCCTGAGGACTTCATGGTACATGCCGGTGTGAGGGGAGCCTCAGCCCATGTCAGGGTGATGGGGGTTGAGGAGGGGAGCATATTGACTAAGAGGCTTATCGAGAGGATGGAGGTCAGGGATGGGTTGGTTGAGGCAGATCCTGAGAGGGACATCCTGAAGGCCGCGGTGGTTGAGAGGCATAAGGCCTCGGGCAGGGTAGGCCTAGGGTTCGTGAAGGGTTTCGGGATTAAGGCAGGGGCATTGGCCTCTACCGTTGCCCACGACAGCCACAACTTGGTGGCTGTCGGCGTGGACGATGAGAGCATTGCGGCCGCCTGCAACCATCTGGCCCGTATCGGAGGAGGCCTAGCCCTCGCCCAGGAGGGGAGGATCGTATCCGCTTTGAGGCTGGAGGTCGCAGGCCTGATGAGTGGAAGGAGGGTGGAGGAGGTGGCTGGAGGCCTTAAGAGGCTTCATCAAGATGCAAGGGGGCTGGGATGCACCCTCAGCTCCCCCTTCATGGCCATGAGCTTCATCTCCCTGCCCGTGATACCGGAGCTGAAGCTCACGGATATGGGCCTGGTGGAGGGCTTCAGGATCGTCGACCTCTTCTGGGAGTGTGAGGACACCAAGAGGCCCGAGAGGAGGACTGGGACCGCAGAGGCTATATCTTGGGAGGCAGATGCTGATCGTGAGTAGTTATGGAGATCGGCTATAGGGAGATGCTGGAAAGAGCATACTCGGCGCTTCCAAGGCAGGTAGAGGCCTATGAGAGGTTCATCCTCCCAAGGCCTGAGGTGGTATTCGTGGGTCGAAAGACCATCATACAGAACTTCGGCTGGATAGCGGAGAGCCTGAGGAGGGATCCGGATCACATATTGAAGTTTTTAACAGCGGAGATGGCCACCCTCGCGACCTTCGACGGGACGAGGGCCATCTTCAAAGGCAGGTTCAACATCGAGAGTATCAGAAACCTTCTGGAGAGGTATACCGAGAGGTATGTCATCTGTCCAGTGTGCAGGAGGCCCGACACCCGCCTAGAGCGTCAGAAGAGGCTCTGGTTCCTCCAGTGTGAGGCCTGCGGAGCCCGCTCCTCAGTGGGGACGAGTTGAAGGGGATTGGAAGAGGTCTATGTGAAGACCGTGCGCCGTGGAAGGGACATCCTCGTAGCGGCCTGCGACGTGGAGCTCCTAGGCAAGACCCTTCACGGGTGGAGGGTTCCATTCGTCGTCAGCGAGGTCTTCTACAAGGGCACCCCAACCTCCATCGAGGAGGCCTTGGACGCCATGAAGGGGGCCACCATCTGTAACCTTGTGGGGAAGAGGATCGTCGAGGCCGCCATAAGGCGGGGGATAATCCAGAAGGCGGCGGTTATATACCTGGGCGAGGTACCCCACGCCCAAAAAATCATTATTTAAGGGATAACTTCCCCAAGATCTGATCGGGGATGCCTGATGGAAGGGTATAGGGTCAAGGATATATGCCTAGCAGGGGAAGGGGAGCTACTGATAGAGTGGGCGCAGGCCCACATGCCCGTTCTCAGGATTATACGGGGAAGGTTCGAGGAGGAGCGGCCCCTCGAGGGGGTCAGAGTAGGAGCCTGCCTCCATGTCACCAAGGAGACATCCGTCCTAGTCAGGGCCTTGGAGGCTGGAGGGGCCGAGGTGGCCATATGCGCGTCCAACCCCCTCTCCACACAGGACGAGGTGGCAGCCGCCCTCGCCGAGCAGGGAACCCACGTCTACGCTTGGAGGGGGGAGACGGCGGAGGAGTATTACTGGTGCATAGAGAGGGTTATAGAGCATGAGCCTATGATAA
>JBBIVO010000083.1:0-2492 GCA_037439685.1 Candidatus Bathyarchaeota archaeon
CCGGTATCTGGAGCGTAAGCTACAGGACCCTGGCTTTCGCAAGCGTTTTGCCGAGGCCGAGAGGGCCTGGGATATTGCGCTTCAGCTTGCCGCGCTGCGGCAAGCACGGGGGCTGACACAGCAGCAAGTGGCGGAAATGCTGGGTACGAAGCAGCAAGCCATTGCTCGCCTGGAAGATCCGTCTTATGCTGGACATAGCTTGAGGATGATCAGGAAGTACGCTGAAGCTCTGGGGGCAGTCGTTGACGTGACAGTAGTCCCCAACGACCGCTCCGCTGAGTACGTAGAGCAACGTGGCCTCAAACCGCTCCTCGCATAATCTAGCCATCAGCCATCACGCCCGCGCCGCTCACCTGAGCCAGCCCTAACTTCTGCGCCACATGCGTACCCTGCCACCTCACTGAGGTTCATATCTCGCCGTCAGATGGCTGCCGTCTTTCTCAATCGTCACCGGCAGCCAGATGGCCTGATCAGAGATGTGGACACCCTCTCCAGCCACATCGGCGCGCTGCCCGCTGACCGGATCATAGAGGCCAACTGCGATCGAAAACCGCCCATCTGGCGTGATGCGATCCAGGGGGATCACGTGCAGGTCTGGGACCAGATCCCCTGCGCTCCATCGGGTCGTCGGCCAGGAGCCACCCAATGGTGGGCCATCGCCCTGCGCGATCACCTGGCCATTGCCATCCAGGACATGCACGAAGACGGTGTAATCTCTGTCCACGGAAGCAATCACCCGCCAGTACAGATGCAGCCAGAGCGCGTCGGTGGTAGCGTCCAGATCCATACCGGAGAGGATCACATGTCCCCCCGCCAGCGAGACACTGAGGGATCGAGCGACCTCCGGCATCTCCCCCTGGCGTATCTGTATGCTCGCCCGGCCATCCGCCGTGAAGGAGGCCAGGTACACCAGCGTGTCATTCTGAAAGCGCCTCGGCGCTGCCTCGTTATCCTCTTCAGAGAAAGGCAGCCGCGTCGAGGGATCCCAGAGCTCCGTACCTCGCATCCAGCCCATCGCCATCGCGTACCTCTTGCCCGGCCCCAGTTCCCAGCCCAGAGTGTTCACCCTGACTTTCACGATTCGCCCCGGCTTCCACCGGCTGGTCGGATACCACACAAGTGTGGGTTGCGCATCAACCGTCGCGGCGACCAGGCGGCCAGGCTCTTCGACCAGATACAGAGACAGGAAGTAGTCCTCTTGCAGTGGGCGCAGCGCCCGGAGGTATAGCGAGAGATGGGGGGCCTGCCCTGATCTGGGTTCAACCTCATACCCCAGCAGCTCGAGAGCGTCGCCGAACCGACCGGAAAGTCGCACATCAGTCACTATCGTCTTCGGCATGGCGAAAGTATAAAACCGATCCGGGAACTCCTGAGGCGGCGCTCCTCGCCTGAAGAGCAGGTAGCCATCATCGGCCGCGATCACACCAAAAGTTCCCTCCTTGACCAGCTTCTCGTACAATAGCGATTGCGCCCCCCCGTAGTTGTTGCCCGGATAGCTCGACACGTCCAGCAACACGTAGTCGCAATCGAAAGTATACGGGATGAGGTGGATCTCCGCCCGATGTGTGAAGTGCGGATTCAGGTCCGGCGGCGTGCACAGGCTGGCGTCCGGCGGAATCAGCCATGCGAACTCCCTCAACTTGCGCTGGTGCGCGGTCGGTCGTGGCCACTCGAATTCCTCGAACATGGGCAGGTATGGCGACTCCCATAACGGCAGGACGATGAACACGCTTAGCAACCCCAGCGAAAGGCAACGGGCATCGCCCCGCCAACGCGGTAGAAGGATCTCCGCCCAAGACCAGAGGGTACGCAGCCCCATCACGCTGGCCGCAAGCGCCACCGGGATCAGCACGGCGACATACTGGCGGCCGAAAACCTGCATTTCGGGTGCCTCGCTCAGCAGGTTGATGGCTAATTCAGGCAGGGCCGGCAGTAACGCCAGAGGGTTAAACAACGGCAGACCGCCGAGAGGCAACAGCCAATCGAGGTAGTATCTCCACGCGGAGACGCCTAGCAGCCGACGCAACACATCCGGGATCACCATGCCGGCCATCAGGCTCTGGTAGCGTGCCAGATAAGGTGAGCGTCCGATGATGTTGTGGCCTGGGATGATCAGAAGAGTGGCCACTGTAAACCAGATCAGTGCGCCCAACGCAATCAGCGCCCCCTCACGTCTGCGGCGTTGTGCTATCCAGGTCCAGACCCCCATCCCGGCCACGGCCAGCGACACATTCTCCTTGGTCATCATCGCCAGCGTAGCACACACGATGAAGGGCGCCATACGCCTCTCGTGCAGGAAATCGAAGGCTGCCAGTAATAGGGGAGGCGCCAGGGCGACCGCGTGGAAATCGCTGGTCACCAGCGAGTGCAAACCGGGGTGCGCCAGGTACAGCACAGCAAAGGCGAGCCCGGCCGCTTCGCTGTCCAACACCCGACGGGCCAGGCGATAGGCTGGTATCGCCCCCAGGGCGACGGCGATAGCCTGGAAGACC